>NZ_OEQB01000005.1 GCF_900240295.1 Megasphaera vaginalis (ex Bordigoni et al. 2020) | reverse complement strand
GAGAGGAATTCAGTGACGATAGCTGTAGGGATCCACCTGTTCCCATACCGAACACAGCAGTTAAGCCTACAAACGCCGAACGTACTTGGGGGGAGGCCCCCTGGGAGGATAGGAAGTTGCTGATTACGAAAAAAGAGAGACACACAATCGTGTGTCTCTCTTTTTTTGTCACCAATGGGGTGTAACCACTAACCACTAACCTCTTTTTTGATACGCCATAGCGTAGTACGACTGAGACCAAGTTCTTGAGCCAATTCTTCGTAGGTTTGGCTGAAAAATAGATGTAATAGTTTCAAGCCGGCATAAAAGGATGCCATATCTTTAATAGGGCGTTCCAATAGGGCATGATATTGTGTGTAAATGTCATGCCGCAACGTATCTTGCCCGATGGCATTCAATAAAGATTCATAGCGGTGCTGAACAGTGTGACGCGCAGCTTTTTTTAAGAGGAGCACATAGCGAGTGCTTACGGCGCGAAGTTCTCGAACATTTCCTGGCCAACTGTACTGTGTTAAAATTTCCTTCATCAATGGCGTCAATTGGTGAGCGCGTTTATCTGGTGACAACTGCATAACATAGCTTTGAAATAACTCGCAGATGTCTTCTTTCCGGGTACAGAGAGGGGGCAATGTGATGTGTAAAATATCAAAGCAGCAGCGCAAATCGGAACGCAAATGGTGGTATTCCTCATCGGTTACGATTGTGTAGAAAACGATGTCAAAGGTAATCGGAGCGATCATACCGGGGTGAAAAAATTGTTGTTGCTGTATGATTGACAATAAGGCTGCTTGTAATTTTGGCCCGGCAATCGATATATTTTTAATAATCATACTTCCTTCGTTAGCATTCAAAAGCAATCCGTCTACAGAACGTTTATCTATGCCATAGCCATAAAGCATTGTCGCAACATGGTCCTCATCAAGGGTTGCACAATCTAAAATGATGCAAGGTTTGCTTGCCCGTCGTGAGGCGTTATGAAGGCAGTGGGCTATCTCTTCCCGGCCGGAACCGGAAGGGCCGATGATGACGGTGGGATGTTCAATGGGAGAAAGATGGTAACATTCTGTGACTACGCGTTTCATGATTGGAGAGTTCATCGTAATTTTTTCCAGTTTATAAATCGGTTTAACGACGAATTTGGGGCGTGAGCGTTCTTTCTTCAAATTATGAGGATTTGGATGAATTGTCAACAGGGTGCCGCCTGTATGCATTCCGACCATGATTTTTTGAAAAATGCATCTCATCATCGTATCGTTGATGAGATGATAACTGTCATTTTGTAATAGGCCGCTTTTCACAAAACGGTGTAGCGGTAAGTTGGGAAATACTTCTGTCAAGGCACGATTGCTGACTTCGTGAAGACCCATACCGGTATATTGTTGCATCGTGCGGTTAAAGAATTCAATATTTCCTTGCGCGTTGGCAACGATAATTCCTAATTGCGCTGTATTGAGCACAGATTCGGCGATTGCTTTTCCACGTTCCGTATCATATAACGTGTGCGCCAGTTCTCCGGCCCGTATACAAGCATCACGGATTGCTTCCTTGCCGGCATAGAGTAAAATTGCCTGTTTATCTGCCGCCTTTGCAGCATGTTGCGTCAGATAGTTGCCGATGAAAATATCACAGGAGGCTCTTTTGACCAGCGGATAGACTTGAGGTATTTCATCATAAATAAGTTCTGTCAGCGAAATATTTGTCAATTCACGGAGTAGCGGTAAGTCAGGAGCAGGAGAATAACGGTAACGGACGAGCCCTAAATGAGTGCCGCCCAATTTTACAGCTTGGTTGATGGCTATGATGTAGTCAATGGGCCGAACTTCGTAAGGAATCAGCGGGTACGTGTAATAATTCATAAATCTCGCTGCAGAAGCGGGGCCTGCCACGAAAACTTCACAGCCCTGTTGTCTTGCCTCGGCAACGCAAATATCTTGCTTTTCGTCCAGTCCCGCATTGAAGATCAAATATTTGACATCATTGTCCGGCAATTTTTCGATAACGTCCTGTGCTAAGGTCATCGTAAAATCATAGGCTAAAATACAAACCTTGTAGGGCGTAATTGAAGATTCGGTATGGTTAAGCATACAAACTCCTTTATGCAAATGTTGACTACTTGCTTTACAACGGTGTTCATGGATAAAAAAGACGAGAATTTAGTTGGAAATTAGAAAATTTGTTTCATTTATAAAAATATAATATATTATGAAACATTTAACAAGATAACTCGGATAAAAACCGATAAATTGGTTGTCCCGAAAATACATTCTATAATAAGGGCATACAGGAAATGGTAGTTAATCTGAGGAGGAGACGGCATGAGAAATAGCTTTGTAAGGGAGATAAAAGAAAAACGATATCATCAACCATGGACTCTCCCTGTTGATTACAGCATTATTACAGATGCTGTTTCTGATGATTTTGTGGAAACCGTGCAGCATATTTCCATAAAAGATCGAGACAGGGTAATTGTTTGCATTGATCATGATACGCCAAACAGCAGTATTGCTATCGGAGCTAAACAGAGAAAGCTTATTGATTGGGGGGGTGCAAAACAATCTGTTATTGGAAACGTGTTGTGGCGTAGGGTACTTGCGAGTAATGGAAACGTACGGCAATATGAATCAGGTTATCGTCGGGACAGGGGAACATATGGCTGGATTTGGTGCTGTAGGGATACTCGGGTTAACGGTGACGGAAGCGGAATTGGCGGATGTATTGCGCGATCAGCATATTACGCTTAGCCAGCCGGAGTTATTTGTCATAGAACTGTCCGGTACTCCCGCTTCAAGGACCATGATGCAAGATGTCGCTTTGTGGTTGTTGGCGCGTCTTAAATCATTCGACGTAAAAGGGAAACTCGTGGTTTTTACAGGGGTAGGAATAGGGGACTTGTCACGTAGTCAGCGTTTTGATTTGTGTCATCTGACGCAACAGGCCGGTGCAATGAGTGCAGTTTTCAGTGACGGCGAGGCAAGACTGGAAGGACATATTAGGCTGTCTTTGTCGGATATACCGGCCATGGTAGCATTGCCGGGAGCCGTTCATCAGGCACAGCCTTTGTCCGATATAGAGCCTGTTAAGGTGGATGAAGTATTTATTGGCGGCTGTCGCGGTGGCAAATTGGAAGACTTGCGGATAGCGGCGTCGATTTTGCGTGAACAAAAGGTGGCATATCGAACCCGACTTATCATTGCTCCGGCGACGAGCGATATTTATCTGCAAGCCGCTAAAGAAGGATTGTTGGAAATCTTCTTGGATTGTGGGGCCATTGTCATGAATCAGGGGTGTAGCGTGTGCTGGGGAAAAGCGCAGGGAATTCTTGATGACGGAGAAGTGCTTGTATCGACAGGATCGTATAATTTTGACGGCTGTTCCGGATCAAAGACGGCCAGCGTTTATCTGAGTTCTCCGGCTGTAGCGGCGAAAACGGCTATTTACGGTGTCCTTGGCGAGTAGGAGGAAAAGTGTATGAAAAAGAAGTTTTCGGGGAAAATATGGAAATTAGGCGATGATGTTGATACCGATATCATCATTCCGACACAATGGCTTACACTGGATACGATGGATGAAATAAAGACACATGCTTTTGAACCGCTGCGGCCTGAATTAGCCGGCCAAATTCAGCCGGGAGATATTCTTGTAGGCGGCAGTAATTTTGGATGCGGCTCTTCGCGGGAACAGGCGCCGGAATGTATCAGTGCTTTACAAGTGCCTTGCATTATCGCAAAATCTTTTGCCCGGATTTTTTTCCGCAATGCCATTAATAATGGACTGTTGCTGTTGGAAAGTCGGGAACTGCCGGATCATTGTTCAGAAGGGGATATTGTGTCCGTTGATTTGAAGGCGGGTACAGTAGGTGTCAACGGACAGTCTTTTAACATTCCAAGCATTCCGGATAATGTGTTTAAGATTGTTGCTGATGGAGGCTTGGTTCGTCATATGCAGATCCGGAATCGCATCATAAAAAGAGAGGAGAAATGAAGATGGGACATACATTAGCGGAAAAGATCCTTATGCATAATACTGGTGTAAAAGACTGCAAACCGGGCGATATTCTAGTTACACATCCCGATTGTGTCATGTTCCATGACATTTATACGACGAATGTATACCGGAAATTTAAAGAAATGGGCTTTACGAAATCATGGGATTCGCAGAAGGTTATCATCATGTTTGACCACTTAATTCCGACTTGTCTGCCGCTGGATGGCGATCATATGAATTACGGTTACCGCTATGCAGAGGAATGCGGTGCCAGAAAAGTGCATGTTGGCGATGGCATTTGCCATCAACTGATGCCGGAAATGGGGTACGTCAGACCGGGAGATCTTTCTTTCGTTACAGATTCGCATACGACAACGTATGGTGCTGTCAGCTGTTTTGCCACGGGTATTGGCTATACGGAGATGGCAGCCGTATTGGGAACGGGGGAGATGTGGCTCCGCGTACCGCAAGCGATTCAAATCAGAATCGACGGTACTTTGCCGAAAGGAGTCTATTCAAAAGATATTGCTTTACGGGTGCTCGGAGATTTACAAGCTGCAGGCGGCACCTATAAATCGCTGGAATTCTGCGGCAGTACTGTTGACAAGCTGACTGTAGATGAGCGGTTGACGATTTCCAATATGGCTGTGGAATGCGGTGCCAAGGTGGGACTCTTTGCGCCGACGCCGGAAACAGCGGCATACAGTCAGGTACGGTATGACGATATTTCCTGGATATGTTTTGACGATGACGCCGCCTATGAACGGGTGCTGTATTACCGGGCAGAAGAGCTGGAACCGTATATTGCCGCGCACCCGCACGTAGACAATGTCAGACCGCTGTCAGCGCTGGCGGGCATGAAAGTGGATAAGGTTTTTATCGGCTCCTGCACGAACGGCAGATTGGCGGATCTGGAGATTGCTGCCGAAATTTTGAAAAACAGGACGATTGCTCCGGCCGTCGAACTGCTTGTTACGCCGGCGTCACGTAAGATTTTCAAGGAGGCCTTGCGGCTAGGATACGTAGAGATATTGGTCAAAGCAGGTGCCATGTTCACGCATCCATATTGTTCTCTTTGCGAAGGTCGCAGTGGTGGCTTGTTAGCTGACGGTGAAGTGCTTTTGGGCACGAACAATCGGAATTTTCTCGGCCGTTTGGGCAGTCCTGCATCCAGGACGTACCTTAGCTCTCCGGCGGTAGCGGCGGCCACTGCCGTTACCGGGAAATTGACTAATCCGGTTGAATTGGGATAGGAGGAGAAGTGGTGAATTTTCAAAAAGATGATTGGCAAGGTGTTTCCACGACGTCTCTTGCCGATGCGTTACAAGGTGTTGGCACGATGAATAGCCATATCAAACCGCTGAATAAATATATGAGGATGGTCGGGCCGGCTTTTACTGTACAAATCATAAAAAATGACTGTGCCGTTGTTTTTAAGGCACTGCATGACGCTGCTCCCGGTGAGGTCCTGGTTATTGATACCGACGGTTCCGCAGATGTGGCTTTTTTAGGTGAAATTGTCGTTCATATAGCCCAAAAGCGAGGGCTGGCAGGCATTGTTATTGATGGCTGTATTCGTGATAGTCTGGACATCAGTGAAGGATCATTTCCTGTTTTTGCAAAAGGAGCGGTACCTAAAATTCCTGCTGCCGTTTACTTGGGAAAAACGCAGCAGGTGATACAATGTGGTGGTGTCGTCGTGAAACCGGGCATGATTATTTATGGTGATGCCGATGGAGTAGTTGTTGTGCCGGAAGAAAAGCAGACCGATGTCGTAAAAAATGCAAAAAGTAAAGAAGCGGCAGATCGATGGAAACTGACCAGGATGATACCAGATTCCGATATGCTTCAGAAATTCCTTGACGAACAATGTGTTCATGAATAAAGGAGAGATAAACATGAGTTATATTTTATACGATATCCCCTGTATGGCCTTTCGGAAGATCCCAGCGGCAGCCATGATTATTCCGATGTTTTTATCGATTATTTTCAATTCTCTGTTTCCTGATTTTGTCAATATGGGCAGTCTTACAACGGCACTTTTCGGGAAAAAGGCTGTTGTACCGTTAACTGGGGTGGTCTTATTCATGGCCGGAACGGGATTACGATTAAATGAAGCGCCAGAAGCATTGAAGCGTGGCGGCATGCTCCTGCTGGGGAAATTTGCAGCCGGCTATGTGACGGGAACCATTTTTGGCATGATCTTTGGACCTGCAGGCGTTTTCGGTGTTTCAGCGCTGGCTGTTTACACGGCGCTGCTCAGTTCTAACGGTTCTATTTATCTTGCCATTACTGCCGAATACGGAGAAGATATTGATCTCGGCGCATACAGTTTACTATCTTTAAAAGACGGACCTTTTCTGGCTATGGTGGCGCTGGGGGCTTCCGGGGCAACGCATATTCCGCTGATGTCACTGTTTGCGACGATTTTTCCTATGCTGTTCGGTATCGTGTTGGGGAATCTGTATCCCGGTGTACGCAACTATTTTAAGGGAGGTTCACGGCTGATGATTCCTTTTGTCGGCATTTCAATTGGATCATCCATCAATTTGGGCATGATGTTTTCTGCCGGTATTGGCGGCGTTCTCTTGGGCGTGGTAGCGTTCATCGTTGGCGCGATTGTGTTGACGGGAATCGATAAACTTATTTTGCACCGCCCCGGATATGCAGGCGCATCGCTGGCTTCTGTTGCCGGATCGGCAGTGGCGACGCCGACGATTATTGCCGGAGTTGTGCCGGAATTGACGGACGCCGCTGCGCTGGCTTCTGTGCAAATTGCGGCGGCAGTTATCGTGACGGCGATTTTATGTCCTATGTGGACTGCCTGGGTATTAAAGAAATGGGGAGCTCCTCAGTATTCACCAGAAGTGGAGCATTCATAAATATGTTCTGTTCGATGCGGTAACAAATTCGTGTTTCCTGAAAGTCGATATGTATCATTTGGCTTTCAGGAAATTTTTTTGCAGTTTATGCCAGCCGGAAATAGCTGGTTTATTATTGATGACTATGTCGTAACGGATTTTCGGTTACTCACAAAAAGGGGCTTTCGTTCTGGAGATGTGCAGTGTTCCGGCAGGGATAGGGCAGATTTTTTTGCGAACCGGACTATGCTTGAACGTGTAAGAATGATACACTATTATCACAGGCAATATACTATTTTGTTAACAGAGAGGAAGACCATGCAATATTTGTCACAGATAGATAGTCCGAAACAATTGAAACGACTTTCCCTTCCTGAGCTGGAAGTGCTTGCCGGTGAAATTCGACAGGTCCTGATTGACAGCGCATTGGCTTCAGGCGGTCATTTGGGACCGAATTTAGGCGTTGTGGAGTTGACACTTGCGTTGCATTATGTTTTCGATTCGCCGCGGGACAAGTTTATTTTCGACGTGTCGCACCAATGTTATACCCATAAGATTTTGACGGGGAGAAAGCGGAAGTTTCTCGATCCTGCCGCAGATTCTCTGTTTACCGGATATACGAATCCCCGGGAAAGTGAGCATGATACCTTTTTGATGGGACATACGTCTACATCGGTCAGTTTGGCGGCGGGATTGGCGGCCGGCAGAGATCGCTGCGGCGACGACTACCGGGTTGTCGCCGTTATCGGTGACGGCGCCTTATCGGGCGGCGAAGCCTTCGAGGGATTGAATAATGCCGCTGAATTGGACGGTAATTTGCTTATCATCGTCAATGATAACGATATGTCCATTGCCGAGAATCATGGCGGCATATATAGAAATTTACGGGAATTGAGGCGAACGGGGGGACAGTCGGCCAATAATTTTTTCACCGCCTGCGGTCTGGCCTATCGCTTTGTAGAAGACGGGCATGACCTGGGCGCGTTGATTCGGGTTTTTACCGAAGAAAAGGATCGTCAGCGTCCTCTCGTCATTCACGTCTGTACACAAAAAGGGAAGGGCTATGAGCCGGCGGAAAGAGACCGCGAGGCTTATCATCATCTTCATAAGCCGGGGAAGAGCGTGGCCGGTGAACGCGGCGACGCCATTACGCGGCAGGTTCTGCTGAAAAAGATGGCGGCAGATCCGTCTGTCATCACGGTCTGTCCCGCCGTCCCCCGCAACGTGGGAGCGGATACGGCATTTCGGGAGCAGGCAGGCCGGCAGTATATTGATGTCGGCATTGCCGAAGCGCACGCAGTTTCTTTTGCGGCCGGGATGGCAAAAGCCGGCGCTAAGCCTGTCGTCCTCGATTATGGAACCTTTCTGCAACGTACGTATGACCAGCTTATGCATGATCTGGCAATTAACGGCAGCAGCGCCGTCATCCTCTCGTTTACGTCAGGCGGCGGCATATCCGCCATGGATGCCGCGCATGCCAGCATGTACGATTTGGCTATGACGGCCTCTATTCCGGGATTGCTCTGCCTGGCGCCGGCCACGAAGGGGGAATTTGTGGAGATGCTGGAGTGGGCTGTCGATCAGCAGGAAGAGCCGGTCGTAATCAGAGTACCGAATCGGATCTATACGTATCAGGCCGGCAGACCGTTTACAGCGGCGAACAGGCGGCAATTTCAACTGGTCAGAACCGGTAAAGAAGTCGCTTTCATCGGCTTGGGACAGTTTTATGATCTGGCTTGTCAGGCATGCAACCTGTTGGCGCGGCGATACGGCATTGCAGGAAGTCTGATCAATCCCCGCGTGTACAGCGAAGTGGACGAAACGGTTCTGCAGGAGCTGGCAGCGTCGCATCGCTTGGTGGTGACCTTGGAAGACGGCATTGTCAGCGGCGGTTTCGGGCAGCGTGTCGCCTCTTTTTACGGAACGACTGCCGTACAGGTGTTGTCTTACGGGGCGGAAAAGGAATTTACGAACTGCGTACCCTTGTCAACGCTGTACAGTCGCTATCGTTTGGATCCAGCGTGTATTGTCGCCGATATCGCCAGAATCTTGCAGGCGCAAGAACCGGAACGGACTGAGGAGTAACGTGAAAAAAAGAACGGCCGCAGTTTTTTGACAGCCGAGGCACCGTGACCGTTTGTCATTTTTTTTCGCGCCGACGCTGCGCGAACCGATGATAAGGTGGAGGTGAAGCGCATGGGGCAATCCTTTATTCGCGATCATGCGCCCTGTTATATTTACGATCAGGCTTGTATTACGGCTCGGTGTCTGCAGTTGAAGGCAGCGCTGCCGGGACTTTCCGTATTGTATTCGGTAAAAGCCAACCCGTATCCGCCAGTTGTCAAAGCGGTGCTGTCCCAGGTCTTCGGTGCCGACGCGGCTTCCGTCCGGGAAGTGGAATTGGCTTTGTCGCAAGGCGCTGCGTCCGATCGTATTTTTTATTCGTCACCTGGGAAAAGTGACGAAGATATATGCCGTGTTTGGGGGAAATGTGTCTTTGTTGCCGACAGTCTCGGCGAAGTGGAACGCTTGGCTGCGGCTGCGGCGGCAAGACGGGAAATTCTTTCTATCGGCCTGCGCATTCAGCCGCAGCGTTCTTTTGACGGAGGACTTGCCGGTCCGTCCCCATTCGGTATTGATGAGAAGCTGCTGCCGCAGTTGGCAGCTATTGTAAAACAATGGCCCCAGGTGCGCATTACGGGCATTCATGTCCATTTGCGTTCTCAGGTGCTTGATGCGGTTCGGATCGGCGCGTATTATCGGGCCTGTTACGAGTTGGCCGAACGGGTGTCGGTTCTTTTCGGCGTTGCGTTGCAATATATTAATTTTGGCAGCGGCATCGGTGTCGTATACGGAAGCGGAACGGAGGCGCCTGTTGATTTTTCCGTGTTGGCGGCTGCTGTTTCGGATATATGCGCTCGTAATGCCGCGGCTTTGCAGGCGAAGTTGTATATAGAAAGCGGCCGTTTCCTTACTTGCACGGCCGGCACGTACTATACGCCGATTATCGATAAAAAAACATGCGGCGGAAAAACGTACCTTGTCGTGCAAAATGCTTTAAACGGTTTTTTACGGCCCGTAATTGCCCGATTTGTTCGGCAGTTGGCGCAAGACGCCGAACCTGCCGGCATGGAGCCGTTGTTTACGACGTACGATTCATCCCGCGTTTTTCTGCTGAGCGACGTGAAAGAAATGGAAAGGGTCACCGTTGTCGGCAATCTCTGCACGGCTCTGGATATTCTCTGTGAAGATGTCGTTTTGCCGAAAGCGGCGGCAGGCGATATACTGGCTTTTTCTCACGCCGGCAGTTACGGTCGGACTCTTTCGCCGCTCTTTTTCTCCAGTGCGGGAGATGTGGGAGAATATTTGGTGTAAAAAAGTGCCTGCATTCAGCTGAACAGCGAATGCAGGCGCTTTTTTGCCGGATTCTGTCTGGCGCCGGATGTCGGCGGGGATGTCAGTCGGCAAGGTCCGGCCGTTATTTGGTTGCCGGCGCACGTACGATGGTCACGATACCGGCTAGGATCATGACCATGCCGATGGCGATTTGCGGGGTCAGCGGTTCGCCGAAACAGATGACACCGCCGAGGACGCCGACGACAGGGACGCCGAGAACGGCGGTGGAAGCGGTTGAGGCTTCGATCAGCGTGAGCAGATGGTTCCAGAGGAAAAAGGCCAAAGCCGAAGCAAAGAGACAATTGTATAGGAGGCAGGCAGCGGCGAGGGGCGTCCAGACAGCAGGCGGCGGTGGCGAAATCGCCATGTAGGCGAAAAGACTGAGCGAGCCGACCACCATTTGCCAAGCCGTGTATTGGATGATGTGACACGCAGCGCGGCGGCCGTTTCGTTGATTTTCCGTTATGACGCGGCCTTGGATCTTCATGAGGATACTGGCGGCAGCCCAGGCGACGGCGCCGCCTAAGGTAATAAGAATGCCGTTCGTACTGCCTATGACGTCTACTTTCATGAGAATGAGGAGTCCGGCCATGCTGACGGCGATGCCACCGAGCTTGCGTACCGTCAGCCGTTCGTTCAAAATGAAATGGGCCATTATGGCAACCCACACAGGCATGCTGTAGTTCAGTACCGCCGCGAGCCCTGCACCGAGGGCGACGACGCCGATCTGTATGGCAAGATTATTGACGGCGATCTGCAGGATTCCGGTAACGGCGATCCATTTCCAATACGGCCGCGGCGGCAGCGGCAACTTCAGCCAGGCGGCTGTCGCCAGAAGCGCTATCGCGCCGCCGGCAAAGCGGAGTGCGACGAACATGGTCGGCGAAAAGAAAAGGTTGGCTTCCTTCATTACGACCCAATTGAAGCCCCATAACATGTAAATAACAGAAAGTATTTTCAGCAATACACTCTCCCCCTTCTTCTCTTATTCTCCTCTTGGAGCGAGCGCTTTGTCAAGAATGGGAAAAAACGTATGATCTTTGTAAGAATGTCCTTTTTCCTGGCGTTTTTCTTGCAATCTCCCGAGGGATACGATACAATCACTGTAGACACGGAAAAGGTGTATTGCTATTGTTTATGTGGGACAAAAAGAGAACCGGTGGGAACGGAAACGTATTAGGAGAAGGAGAGACCCGATGAAAAAGTATATTGCACTGATTGCGCATGATGCGAAAAAGGATGCGATCGTAGCTCTTGCCGATACATTTCAAGCGTTGTTGAGAAGGTATCCTTTAGTCGGTACCGGTGAAACGGGGCGGCGGATTCATGCCGCGATGGGACTTGACGTCAAGCAGATGCAGCCCGGTCCTATGGGCGGCGATCAGCAGATCGGCGGGATGATCGCCGCCGGGGAAGTATTGGCAGTCGTCTTTTTGCGCGATCCGCTGACGGCGCAGCCCCATGAGCCGGATGTATCGGCTTTTTTGCGGCTTTGTGACGTTCATTCGATTCCTGTTGCGACAAATGCGGTCAGCGCTAGGATTTTGCTGACCGCTCTTGATGGGCAGATGGCTGTGTTTTCTGAATAAGACAAATATGGGGAGATAACGAACATGTTGAAAAAAACCAAAATTGTTTGCACCTTGGGGCCGAGCTCGGAAACGCCGGAAAAATTGGAAGCCATGATTCAAGCGGGAATGAATGTGGCTCGCTTTAATTTTTCGCACGGTTCACATGATGAACATAAAGGGCGGATAGAAGCCGTCAGAGCGGCAGCCCAAAAGATGCAGCGCCCGATCGCGTTGATGTTGGACACGAAGGGACCGGAAATTCGCCTCGGTTTATTTAAGAACGGCTCGATCGAAATGAAAGCCGGCGCGCCGTTTACGTTGACGGCGCGGGACGTAATCGGCGATGAAACGATTTCGTCGATGAATTATAAAGAACTGCCGCAGGACCTTCATGTCGGCGACCACATTCTTCTTTCCGACGGGTTGGTCAACTTGGAAGTAACCGGTATTGAAGGCGAAGATATTCATACCGTCATTCTCAACAACGGGAAGATGAGTGATCGTAAGCGCGTTGCCGTACCGGGCATTGCCATCAATTTGCCGGCCGTTTCGGAAACAGATGAAAGGGATATCGAATTCGGCGTCCGCATGAATATGGATTGGATCGCCGCTTCATTTATTCAACGTGGCAAGGATGTCGTGACGATCCGCAAGATATTGGAAAAACACAACAGTCCGATGAAAATCATTTCCAAGATCGAATGTCAAGCTGCCGTACAGAACATCGATGAGATTATCAAGATGAGCGACGGCATCATGGTCGCCCGCGGCGACCTCGGGGTGGAGGTGCCGGCAGAGGAAGTTCCGGCACTGCAAAAGATGCTGATCATCAAATGCCAGCAGGCCGGCAAGCCGGTGATCACGGCGACGCAAATGCTGGAATCAATGTGCAATAATCCGCGGCCGACGCGGGCGGAAACGAGTGACGTTGCCAATGCTATTTTGGACGGTACCGATGCGATCATGCTCAGCGGAGAGACGGCCGGCGGACTCTACCCGGTCGAAGCCGTGCAGACGATGGCTCGCGTCGCCTTGTATACGGAAGGAACCTTCGAACCGAATTCTCATGAAGATGAGCACGCGTCGTCATCGACGACGACGGAATCAATCGGCAGAGCGACGGTGCGGATCGCAAAGGATCTTCACGCCGCCGCGATTATCGCTTCTACCGAAGGCGGCAGTACGGCGCAGATGATTTCCAAATACCGTCCTGATTGCCCGATTATTGCCGTATCGCCGCACGAAACGATCATTCGGCGGCTGCAACTGAATTGGGGCGTTCATGCCGTTTTGGGAAAAGAAGCGGGAGATTCCGATGAAGTCGTTGAAAATGCAATTTTTGCGGCGCTCGACAATGAGTTGATTAAAGCCGGTGATCTCGTCGTTTTGACGGCAGGCGTCCCGGTCTCGCAGGCAGGTTCGACGAATATGATCCGTGTGCAAGTGGTCGGCGACGTCTTATTGCGAGGTACCGGCATCGGACGAAATTCGGCGATCGGTAAGATCTGCCTGGCCAAGGACGAGTCTTCGTTGGCGGCGGACTTTACAGATGGAGCCGTCCTCGTCATCCGCAGTGCAGTACCGGCGCTCATCCCTTACATGAAACGGGCCGGCGCCATTATTTCCGAGGAAGTTGGGCTTTCCAGCGAATCGGCTATCGTTGCTATTACCTTGGGGATCCCGACGATTATCGGGACGACAAATGCCCTGGAGCTTTTGGAAAACGGGGAAACCGTTACGGTTGACAGCAGCCGTGGCACCATCTATCGCGGCGAGGCCAACGCACGGTAGTTAGGGTACGAAATAATAAAAAGAAAAAAATTATGTGCATAAATTTTTAATAGAACAGTCACAGTATAAATGTATGTATAATAACTTTTTACACTTTAAATAATTATGAACTATAATTTCAATTAATTCTTTTGTAAGAGATAAAAGCCTACAAATAAACCTACCTGATGCCAGGGGGAGTATTTGTAGGCTTTTATCTCTTATATATGATATGTATTGAATGTAAATTTATTTAAATAATATTAGTGATATGAATTCTAATGGTTCGTCATTAACATTTAAAAGACTATGTTGATTGCCATCTCCACAAAATAGTATGTCATCCTGATTAATAGAACGGTTGATTCTGTTATTTATACCAGTATCGGTACTCTAAGTATATAAATAGTTTCACTATCTTTACGATGTAGATGTAAGCCGATTTTGCAGTTTTTATTAAGTCTATTGTGTGAAAAGACTCTTTCGTTTCTATACATTTCATACTCTAATTCTACAATTGCTTCAGATTTTAAATGGCCATGACCGTTATTTGAAATATTTGATAATTTCGGAGAAATTTTATGTTTCTTATGAAATTCGTGGATGAATCATTCTTTTTTTAGGATATTTTGAGGTTATTTTAGAATATAATGATGTGATTTTGTAAATGTCAATTTTTTTTCTGATGTAATATATACAGATATATTATACCCATAGAATTAATAAGTGAACAAAAATACTAATGAAAATGTCAAAAATTTCAAAGAAAAAAAATATAAAAAGCTATATCTTAAAAAAAGATACCGATTTATAAAAGGCCATTTAAGGTATTGGTAACACAAGTGTAGAGCCATGTATTTATCGTAGAGTATAGAAGAGGTGTAGTTAAATGACTAAGGGTAAAGAATTTAAAACGATGGATGGAAATACGGCAGCTGCATATGTAGCATATGCATTTACCGAAATTGCTTCTGTATTTCCAATTACACCATCATCTCCAATGGCTGAACATATCGACGAATGGGCGGCGGAGGGACGTAAAAATTTATTTGGTCATACTGTAAGAGTCCAGGAAATGCAGTCTGAAGGGGGAGCAGTTGCGACGATGCATGGGGCTTTACAATGTGGCTCATTAGCAAATACCTTTACATCATCTCAAGGTCTTATGCTTATGATTCCAAGTATGTTCAAAATTGCTGGTGAATTATTACCGGGCGTATTTCATGTAGCCTCCCGTACTGTGGCATCTCATGCATTAACCATTTTTGCAGAACACAATGATGTTATGACTACTCGTTCTACAGGTATTGCGATGCTAGCAGAATCTAGTGTTCAAGAGGTTATGGATTTATCTGCGGTGGCTCATGCAACGGCTATTTCGAGTCGAATTCCCTTCATGAATTTTTTTGATGGATTTAGAACTTCTCATGAAATACAAAAAATAGAAGTGCTTGATTATAAAGAATTAAAAGAATTTCTTGATGAAAAATCTTTATTAGAATTTAGACAACGGGCTTTAAATCCAGATAATCCTGTCTGGAGAGGCGCCTGTGAAACTGGGGACATTTATATGCAGCACCTTGAATCACGTAATAAATTCTATGATGCTATTCCCGATATGGTTGAAAATTATATGAAGAAAGTCAAAGAAATTACAGGACGAGAATATCATCTTTTCAATTATACAGGCGTTGCAGATGCTGAAAGCGTTATCGTAATTATGGGGAGTGGTGCGGAAGTAACGGAAGAAACGGTAAGATACCTGAATAAACAAGGTCGTAAAGTCGGATGTTTAAATATTCATTTATTCCGGCCGTGGTCTGAAAAGCACTTTATTGATGCGATACCCAAAACGGTTAAGAAAATTGTAGTATTGGATCGTTCGAAAGAAGCAGGTGCCAATGGTGATCCTGTATATCAAAGTGTGGCATCAACATTTGCAACTGTAGATAGCGCTCCTAAGGTGTATGCTGGTAGATTTGGTCTTGGGGGCAAAGAATACTTACCGGCAGATGTGGTCGCCTGTTTCGACAATCTGGAAAAAGAAATTCCTAAAAATCACTTTGTCGTAGGTATTGTTGATGATGTCACTAATTTGTCTTTAGATAGAACTGAGGCGCTAGACCTTGGACAAACTGGGCTTCATGCTTGCAAGTTTTGGGGATTCGGTTCAGATGGTACAGTAGGCGCTAATAAAACGGCAATTAAGATTATTGGCGATAATACAGATTTATATGCTCAAGGATATTTTGCTTATGACTCCAAAAAGTCTGGTGGGGTAACAGTTTCTCATTTGAGATTTGGAAAAGAAACAATTAAGATGCCCTATTTAATTCATACAGCTGATTTTATTGCGTGTCATAGACAATCTTATGTGAAGAATTTTGATTTATTACAAGGAGTAAAAAAAGGTGGTACTTTCTTATTAAATTGTACTTGGACAATAGAAGAGCTGGATGAAAAATTACCGGCTTCTTTAAAACGCAGTATCGCAAGAAGTAATGTCAAATTCTATATTGTGGATGCCGTTGGCATTGCTAAAAAAATTGGATTAGGCGGCCGCATTAATATGGTGATGCAATCAGCATTTTTTAAATTAGCCAATGTTATTCCGTTGGATTTAGCGATTTCTAAATTAAAAGAATCAGTTGTTACTTCTTATGGAAATAAAGGGCAACATGTTGTCGATATGAACTGGGAAGCGATTGACGCAGGCGTTAATGCTATCGTTCCGGTAGAATATCCTGCATCATGGGAGCAATGCACTGATGATCTTGTTGATGAAATGAATCATTCGGAGTTCTTTAAAAAATTTGCAGCACCTATGGAAGCTCTGCAAGGAGATTCTTTCCCTGTCTCAATTTATGATGGTTGGGAAGATGGAACGTATCCTTTGGATACTGCAAAAGAAGAAAAAAGAGGCGCTTCTGTATCAGTGCCTAAATGGGACGTATCTAAATGTGTGCAGTGTAATAAGTGTTCGTTTGTATGCCCTCATGCAGCTATTCGTCCCTTTTTGACTACTGACTCAGAAGTAAAAGAAGCTCCGGCCGGATTGGAAACAAAAAAAGCGGTTGGTAAAGAAGCGTATAATTTCAGTATTGCCGTATCGGTAAAGGATTGCCTCGGT
Source organism: Megasphaera vaginalis (ex Bordigoni et al. 2020) (assembly GCF_900240295.1). Taxonomy (NCBI): domain Bacteria; kingdom Bacillati; phylum Bacillota; class Negativicutes; order Veillonellales; family Veillonellaceae; genus Megasphaera; species Megasphaera vaginalis (ex Bordigoni et al. 2020). The sequence continues at coordinate 197,373 of NZ_OEQB01000005.1, read as the reverse complement.
TGTACTTCTTGCACGAAAGTTTGTCCTGCAGGGGCTTTGGAAATGGCTGATTATGATCAAGAAGAATATAAATCTGATTTGTGGAACTATTTAGTGAAACTCCCGCAAAAAGAAAACTTTATGAATAAAAATACGGTAAAAGGCTCGCAATTTGAAATGCCGTATTTAGAATTTACTGGGGCTTGCGCTGGTTGTGCTGAAACACCTTATGCAAAAGTTATTACCCAGTTGTTTGGAGATCGGATGATAATTGCTAATGCCCATGGGTGTTCTAATGTTTGGGGGGGGAGTGCCCCTACAAATGGATATAAGAAAAATCAGCAAGGTCATGGACCTGCTTGGGGCAATTCTCTTTTTGAAGATAATGCTGAATACGGTTATGGATATTTCTTGGGGGATCGGAATAATCGTCAGTTATTGAAAGGTTATGTTGACGAGGCAATGTCTGTTGCATCGTCTGAATTAGCGAGTGTCCTTAAGAATTGGGCAGATAAAATGGAAGAGTCCGAAGGCACGCGTGAACGTGCGGATGCCGTTGTTGCTGCTCTTGAAAAAGAAAAAGAAGGCAAGTTTGAATTAGAACGTATTTATGATTTAAAACAAAATCTCATTAAAAGAAGTACGTGGATTTTCGGCGGTGATGGCTGGGCTTATGATATTGGTTTTGGCGGATTAGATCACGTGTTGGCACTTGATGAAAATGTAAATGTGTTTGTTTTTGACACAGAAGTCTATTCTAATACAGGTGGACAACCGTCTAAAGCAACACCTACGGCGGCAGTGGGAAAGTTCGCTACAATGGGTAAACGTACGAAGAAAAAAGATTTGGGTATGATGTGCATGAGCTATGGATATATATATGTTGCTCAAGTTGCGATGGGTGCGGATCCTAATCAGTTTATGAAGGCTATTGCAGAAGCCGAAGCTTATAATGGTCCGTCTATTGTCATTGGGTATGCACCGTGCATCAATCATGGTTTGAAATCAGGGCAAGGTAATAGTCAACTTGAACAAAAACGAGCTGTGGATTCGGGGTATTGGCACTTATACCGGTATAATCCGGATTTAAAAGACCAAGGGAAAAATCCTTTCAGTTTAGATTCGCAAGTACCTCAAGGTAATTTCCGGGATTTCTTATTAGGAGAAGTACGGTTTGCTTCCTTGCAAAAAGTAGATGCTGCATCGGCAGAAGCTCTTTATGCAAAGACAGAAAAAGATGCTAAAGATAGATACGAAAATTATGTTCATATGCAAGAGATTATGAAACCAAGAAAATAATTTAAAATTTGTAACTAATAGTTTTTTGAACACATTTTTTTGAGAGGTGAGATCAGTGGTTAATTGAACTTGAATTGTATTTATATGCTCTCGTTCAAATAACCACTGATTTATTTTATTGTATGAGAATACAATATGAAGGGGAAAAGGATAAAATGAAAAATTATCATGCAGTGGATTCCACAATTATTAAAGAATTAAAAGAGATTGTGGGTGATCATTACGCAGTAAATGATGCTGATCGTTTAGAAGCATATAAAACTGATGAAGAAGCGAATCCTAAATATCATCATTTGCCGGAGGCTGTGGTTTATCCAGAGACAACCGAACAAGTTGCTGCGATTATGAAATTAGCTAATAAATATATTATTCCGGTTACGCCTAGAAGTGGAGGAACAGGGTTAGCAGGAGGAGCGATCCCTGTATTAGGGGGGATCGTTTTAGCTTTTGATCGGATGAATAAAATTTTAAAATTGGATCCTGATAATTTGTTTGTTCGAGTACAAGCTGGAGTTCAGACTATTGATATACAAAATGCAGCTAAAGAAGAAGGCCTAATGTATGCAGGAGATCCATGTAGTGTGGATGCTGGCTGTGAGATTGGTGGTAATGTGTCCACTAATGCAGGAGGAAATAAAGCCGTACGATATGGTACGACAAGACAACAAGTGTATTCCGTTCAGGTTGTAACTGCCGCAGGAGAAATTGTTGAGTTTGGAGCTAGATTAAAGAAAAAAAGCACAGGGTACGCTATGGAGCAATTGATTATTGGGGCGGAAGGGACTTTAGGAATTGTTACGGAAATTACTTTAAAATTGCAACCGCTACCAAAGTATACGTCAGACTTATTGGCTGTATTTACCAATTTAGATAATGCGCTTAGTGTACCCAATAAGATTCTCAAAGAAGGCGTTTGTCCAATGTCTCTGGAGTTTATGGATACGAGTTGTATTCAACTTTGTAAAAAGAACTTAAAAGTTGATTTGCCTGATGCGGATAAAGAGAATGTTGTATATGTCATTATTACAATTGACGGATTAACAGAAGATGAGATTGATCAGAAAATGGAAAAAGTTGACTTAATCTGTTCGCAAATGGGGGCTATAGATATGCTTATGGCAGATCAAGACCGCATTTGGAGAGCACGAAGAGATATAGCGGAGGCTACTAGAATAGAAAGTTTAGTGTTTTATGCAGAAGACATTGTTGTGCCTGTAGATCAAATTAGTGTTCTAATAAAAAAATTAACTGAGTTTGAAAATAAATATTCTATTCGGACAATGACTGCAGCGCATATTGGCGATGGTAATATACATGTACATGCAATGCAATGTGATACGCCGAATGCGATTTGGAATCAGAAACTTGATGATTTTCATAATGATTTGTATCATTTTGTCTATTCTATAGGAGGAAAATTATCAGGAGAACATGGAATAGGATCTAAAAAAATTAAGGAAATGAAATTATTTACAGATCCGATAGAAATGAAATACATGAAGAGAGTAAAAAAAGTATTCGACCCAAATTTAATTCTTAATCCAGGGAAAATATTTTTATTTGAAGAATGAGGCGTCAAATACTATTTTGATTTATTAAATTATAGATAATTATATAAGTGTGCAAAAATATTAAAGTTGATGTCAAAAATTTCTACAGTCAAATAAAATATAAAATGATATTCTTTGATTAAGAAATGAATTTTATTATATGCAAAATACGCATATTAATGATTGTTAAAAATAGCACAAATATTGACGTGGTTTCACACGAATATAAAGGAGATAATTTTATGAGAAGCGAAGTCACAACAAAAGGAATTGAAAGAGCGACACATCGGGCGTTGTATTATTCCATGGGATTCATTCCTGAAGATTTAGAAAAACCGATAGTAGCAGTTGTTAATTCACAAAATGAGGCTATGCCTGGTCATGTTCATTTGGATACAATTGCTAAAGCTGTAAAAGAGGGAATTATTGCAGCCGGTGGCACACCGGTGGAATTCCCTACGATCGCTATTTGTGATGGAATTGCACAAGGTCATTATGGGATGCATTATCCGTTGGCAAGTAGAGAATTGATTGCAGACTCTGTAGAATGTATGGTTAATGCTCATCAATATGATGCCATGGTTATGATTACAAATTGCGATAAAATTACGCCAGGGATGCTTATAGCATCGGTTCGTCTAAATATCCCCACCATTCTTATTAGTGGTGGAGCTATGATCACTGGATGTATTGATGGCAAAAAGATTAATTATACAGATCTTATGGCGGATCAAGGTGACGTGGTTCGGGGAGTTATTACTCGTGAAGAGCTGTCTCGGCGCGAACAAGTCGCTTTACCGGGGTGTGGTGCTTGTAATTTATTGGGAACGGGAAATACCATGAATTATATGACTGAAGCTTTAGGGATGTGCCTACCTGGATCGGATATATTGGCTGGAACGGGTCGACGATTAGCTTTAGCTAAAAGAACTGGTATGAAGATCATGGAACTCTACCGTAATAATATATTACCAAAACAAATTGTTACTAAAGAAGCTATTGAAAATGCAATTGCAGTTGATATGGCGATTGGTGGATCTACCAATACAATATTACATTTGACGGCATTAGCCTATGTGGCTGGGATAGACGATTTCAGTGTTGATTGTTTTAATAAAATGGCAGCAAAGGTACCTCATCTTGTGAAAATCAAACCGGCTACCAACGGATGTTATCCTGCAGATTTTCATAATGCGGGTGGTGTAAAAGCTGTTATGAAAAATTTAGATGCAATGGGACTAATTCATAATGATTTATTAACGGTAACAGGTAATACTGTTGCTGAAAATATAGCTGACGGTCAAGTAGTTGATGACCAAGTCATTCGCAATAGAGATAATGCATACTCTCAGACTGGAGGACTTGAAGTCCTGTATGGAAGTCTTGCTCCGGAAGGCGCAGTTTGTAAGAAAGCGGCAGTTGATCCAGAAATGTTATACCATCAAGGAACGGCGCGCGTGTTTGATCATGAGGAAGAAGCGGTTGAAGCCATTTATGGTGGAAAAATAAAGCCAGGAGATATTGTAGTTATACGCTATGAAGGGCCTAAAGGGGGACCGGGAATGAGAGAAATGCTCACCGCAACAGCCGCAATTGTTGGGATGGGTCTTTCGAAAGAAGTTGGGCTAGTAACAGATGGAAGATTCTCGGGCGCTACATCTGGTGCTTGCGTTGGTCATGTTTCTCCAGAAGCAGCGGAAGGAGGGCCCATTGCGCTTGTAAAGGAAGGAGATCAAATCGAAATCGATCTTAATAACTGTAAGGTGAATCTTTGTATAGATAAAAGAGAATTAGAACGGCGAAGAGAAAAGTGGAAGAGACCCAGCCAGAATTATTTGCAAAAAGGAAGTTATTTAAAGCGGTATTCTAAAATAGTGAAGTCTGCAATGGATGGAGCTGTTTTTGAGGATTAATTTTTATAAAAGGAGGCAGTGCAATGGTAATGCATAGAGAATTTGTTCCAGAACGTGCTTATGAGAGTATTGAAATAGGGGAGACTGCAAGTATTACAAAAACGATTACCGAATCTGATGTAATAAATTATGCGGGGATTATAGGAGATTTTAATCCATTACATGCGAATTCGGAATATGCTAAAACTTCTATGTTTGAAGAACGAATTTGTCATGGTATGCTAACCGCTTCATTTATTTCAACGTTAGTGGGATGTGGTATTCCTGGAAAAAATGGCTTGTATCTCTCCCAAGAAATAAAATTTGTAAAACCTGTAAAAATTGGAGATACAATTACGGCTACAGCAGAAGTAATTGAAAAGATTGATGCAAAACGTAGGATAATTATGAGTACTATTATAAAAAATCAACATGATGAAGTAGTAATTGATGGTAAAGCGGTCGCTATGGTTATGAAAAAATAAAATTTAGGAGGTAAATATATGTCAATATTAAATGAAGAACAGGAAAGTTTAAGAAAGGTTGTTGCTGATTTTGCAGCACAAGAAATAGCACCTAAAGCAGCTGAATGGGATGAAAAAGAAGAGTTCCCCTGGGAAAATATTCACAAAATGGCAGGATTAGGTTTGATGGGAATGCCTGTTCCAGAAGAATTGGGAGGTGCCGGAACCGATACCGTTACTTATATAAGTGCTATTGAAGAGATATCAAAAGCGGATGCATCTACAGGGGCCATAATGGCAGTGCATACTTCAACTGGAATTATGCCTATTCTCTATAATGGTACGAATGAACAGAAGAAGAAATATATACCAGATTTAGCAATGGGGAAAAAAATAGGAGCATTTGCGTTGACGGAACCTAATGCGGGATCTGATGCCGCCGGCGTTCAGACTACAGCACTTTTAAATGGAGACGAATATATTTTAAATGGGAGTAAATGTTTTATTACAAATGGTGGTGAAGCGGATATCTATACGGTTCTTGCGAGTACAGATAAAAGCCAAGGGACCAAGGGAATCACGGCATTCATTGTCGAAAAAGGGATTCCGGGATTTTCTTTTGGAAAAAAGGAACATAAGTTAGGTATCCGGGCATCAGAAACTCGTGAATTAATTTTTCAAGATTGTCATATTCCTAAAGAGAATATACTTGGTGTTGAAGGCAAAGGTTTTTCTAGTGCAATGGTGGTTTTAGATGGGGCTCGTATTGGTATTGCATCTCAAGCGGTAGGTATTGCGCAAGCTGCATATGAAGCTGCTTTGGAGTATTCTAAAATTAGAGTTCAGTTCGGAAAACCAATAGGGAAACAGCAGGTGATTTCATTTATGTTGGCTGATATGGCTGTACAAATTGAAGCTGCTCGGCAATTAGTTAGGCATGCTGCGGAATTAAAGGATAGAGGTTTTTCCTTTTCTAAAGAGGCCGCGATGGCTAAAACTTTTGCTAGTGATATCGCTGTGAAAATTGCTTTAGATGCTATTCAAATTCTTGGTGGATATGGATATACACGTGAATATCCGGTTGAACGTTATTTGCGTGATGCTAAAATCACACAAATATACGAAGGGACTAATCAAATTCAGAGATTAGTTATCTCGCGCTCTATTCTCGGTAAGTTTTAATTTATTATGTGAAAATAAATCGGGAGGGTGGATTTAATGGAAAGTAAAGCATTTGATGAGTTAAAAACGATAAGTAAGCTTCGATGGCGTCTAATTCCACTAGTTATGCTTATGTATATGATATCTATAATGGATCGGGTAAATATAAGCTTTGCCGCATTAGAAATGAATCGTGAATTAGGTATTACTCCAGATGTGTTTGGTTTGATTGCGGGGATATTTTTCTTAGCATATTTTTTCTTTGAAGTTCCGAGTAATGTCCTTATGCATCGATTTGGAGCACGTATTTGGATTTCTAGAATTTTAATTAGCTGAGGCATTGTTACTATTATTACGGCCTTTGCTGATTCGGTTTTCCATTTAGAAATTTTGCGAGTGCTATTAGGGGTTTGTGAAGCAGGATTCTATCCCGCTATGATATTATACTTAACATATTGGTTTCCTGAAAAATATTTTGCCAATACAGTATCCATTTTTATGTGCGGTCAAGCATTAACCAATATTATTACAGGACCTATATCTACTTTTATTCTAGATAATGTAGCATGGTTAGGACTTCCTGGATGGAGATGGCTATTTATAATTGAAGGCATTCCTGCCGTATTGTTGGGAATTGTTGCGTTATTTATTATGATAGATAGACCAGAACAATCTAAGTTCCTAGATAAAGAGGAAAAGGAATGGTTATTAACGACTTTGGCGAAAGAACGTGAAGTAAAAAGTGCGATTGTTCCGACTAATAAATGGAAGGTTTTTCTTGATATAAAAGTTTGGCATTTATCATTTTCCTACCTTTGTTATGTTATTACTTTATATGGTCTTGGATTGTGGATGCCACAAATTATTAAAGCTTTATCTAGCACCTTGACTAATACTTCAGTAGGCTTAATTTCATCTATTCCATATATTTGTGGTGGGATTGCGATGGTTTTAGTTGCTCGACATTCAGACAAAACGATGGAGAGAAGATATCATGTTGCATTACCGATTGCAATTGCTTTCTTTAGCTTGATTGGATTGACGTTAACTCATAATTTATGGCTGTCGGTTGTCCTTTTATGTGTTAGTACGGCTGCTATCTATTGCTTTGTAGGAACTTTTTGGACATTACCTACAATGTTCTTAACTGAAGCTTCTGCTGCCGTTGGCATTGCGATTATTAATTCTGTTGCCAATTTAGGTGGTTTTATTGGACCATATGTTGTAGGATATCTTAAAACGATTACACAATCAGATGTTTTTGGAATGTATTTTTTAGCAACGTTTGCTCTTTTGGCAACAGCATCTGTGTTATTTTTAAAGAAACGATATTAACTTTAATCCGTGCGGAAGGCTACATAATAAATCAAAATACATTATGTGGTCTTCTGCTATTTGTACATGTTGAGTATGGTAGTAATTTTTGTTTATTATAAAAATATTTTGAAGATAGAATTATTTTAATAAAAATTAAATAAATATGTAGTTTTTATATCAGTGGTATAGTATAAAAGCTTTTGGATTTTTGTAATGAGTTGTGAAATCACCAATTAAGAGAAGGAATAGGGGGATACTAAAAATTAATGTAATAATCTCCTAATGAAAGATGCCAAGCAGCATAATATGGGGAGTGATATTATTAATGGAAATTAGGAATAAGATTAGAGAATTTTATAACGTGAAAATTATAAAAGAAGTTACTTTTGTGTGGGGAGAACAGTGTTGGTTACAACTAGATCCAGATGATTCTAAATCTCAACCTATTATTTCTGTCGTTACGGTGTATCCCTTACATGAGCAAATGCCTCATGAACATTTTGGATACCACGAAGTCCTTGTAGGGATTACGGGTACATGTATTCATTGGTGTAACAATAGAAAAATAATATTGGATCAAGGGAAGATTGGATATATTAGCACTAATAGTGTACATCATATCATTAATCCAACTAATTCTTCGGTGGCTTTTATTAGTATTATTTATTCAGATATTCCCCAAACTGTAAATAAAATAGGAGATTTAATAGATATTGACTATTCTAAACTACTTCAGGAGTATAATCTTAATAATCCAATTGATGGGTTTGCTGAATTATTTCATATGAAAAGTGTTATGACTGATGAAAAAGGACATGTTATTGGGAATCGAAAGAATCTGACAACCCTATGCCAATTATGTATTCAAGATAAAGTCGGAAACTGTCCTTTAGTGGATCCTCAAAATATTAAGAATGTGGTTTCTTCGGGTCCTTATCAGTGTCATTTAGGGGTAGCTATTAACCGCGGTCCAATTATCGTAAACGATAAAATTATAGGATATCTTTGTTGCGGTTTTGGACAACTTTCAGATATAACAGATTATCATTACATTCAAAGTCTTAGCGCGAAGATGAGAAAAGCGTATCTAGAACTGCCTTTTTTGTCTCGTAATCACCTTGTTTCTGTTGGAAAAACCATGTCATTCATGACCAATTCTTTGGTTGAACTATTGATTCAGCAGAAAACAGAGAGAGAATTAAAGAAATATAAAGATACGTTAGTTCAAGAAAAGAAGATGCAAACGATGCTTGTTGATTCATTGAAAAAGACAAATATAAAATTTTTAGAATCTCAGGTAAATGTACACTTTTTATTTAATACATTAAATACCATTGCTCAACAAGCCATAATAGATGGAGATGATAAAATTGCCATGTTGACGTATGCATTATCTAATTTATTAAGGCTTAGCTTGGGCAAAGAAAAGTCCTTAGTGAGGGTAGAAGAAGAATTAAAGTATATAAAAGATTATTTATATATCCAACAAACAAGATTTCCAGATCGATTTCGATTTAATTTTAATCTTGATTCCAGAATTCAAGCAATTACTATCCCTCTAATGTCTATATTAGTTTTGGTTGAAAATGCAATTTTACATGGATTTCAGGGAATTGCCTATGAGGGAGTATTATGTGTAAATGGAGTTATTAAAAATGGATGGGCAATTATAGAGGTTATTGATAATGGGAAAGGAATGCCCAAAGAAGAGATGTATCGACTAAAACATTTAGATAAAAAAGCGATAAATCAAAATAATTCTAGTGGACTCGGAATCAATAATATTTATTTTAGACTAAAACATTATTTTGATGGACAGTTTAAATTGGAATTTAATCATCGTACTGGTGGAGGAACTATAGCGAAAATAACAATTCCATATAAAAATAATGAATGAGGGATCCATGTATAAATTAATTGTCGCTGATGATGAGTACATTGTTCATCAATTTATAGAGTATGTTATAAAAAAATATCATTTGCCATTCGAAATTTGTGGCACGGCTAAGAGTGGAGAAGAGACGTTGGCTTTAGTTAAAAAATGTGCCCCGGATTTTATTATTTTAGATATTAATATGCCGGAAATTAATGGTTTAGAGGTAGCCAAAGAGATTCGAAAAATTAACACAGATATAATTATATATATATTAACTGCTTATAAAGAATTTGACTATATACATACAGCTATGCATGTAGATGTAAATGATTATCTTGTTAAGCCTATACGACCATTAGAACTTGTAAAAATTTTGAAGAAAGGCATTACAATCGTTTTGAAAAAAAGAATAGAGCAGTCAAAGAAAAAAAGAGTGGAGCAGCAATTGCAGGAAAAATCCGCAATAGTAATGAACAGGCAATTATTGGAACTGTTAAGAAATGGGGCAGAAGAAAAAGCTGTGTACAATCTTTTTTATAAGATTAGTCATAAAAAAAACTTCTCCCCTATTGCTATTATTGGAGTTGAACCGTGGAATAAGGAAGGTACTAATAAATTTAATGATATTAAAGATCTCAAACTATCTATATTGAAAAAATATGGGATCATATTGATGGACGAGTATAGGATTTTTATATTTTCAGAACGCTGGAATTTGGACATTCTAAAAACATTGAATGATAGTCTTATAAAAGACGAAAAAACATATGACATACATTTTTGTACTGCGGTGATCTTTATAGATAAAAACAAATCCATTTTTGATAGTTATCATCAATTGCAAGATAGGATTGATTTTAATTTATTTTGGCGGAAACCTCATAATCTCTCATACCTTAGTAAGAGCGAACAAAAAGATAAGGAGATAGCATTTGATAGTATATTTCGATTAATTGATAAAGCTGTTAAGGAATATGATGTGATACAGGCTAATAATATTGTTAAGCAATTATTTAATGAGATGGAAGACCTCGAGTATAAGCCAGGCTTGGCTAAATTAATAATTATTCGATTGGGGAGTGCATTAATTGATGGATATGGAGAATATATAGAAGATAACGAAAAAATAAGTTATAGAAAACGTTTTGTTTATAGAATTAACGAAGCTAATTTTGTAGAGGTATTATTTGATGAGATTTATATTATAATAAATAGTATTATATCTAAATTGTCTATGACTCAAAATAATGCAGAACAAATTGTTGGATTAGCGATGACTTATATTAATAATAATTATCGAAATAACATCACTTTAGAAGGGGTTGCAAAGAAATATTTTGTGAGTAGCGCGTATCTTAGTAGGATTTTCAAGAAATATGTAGGAAAACGATTTGTAGAATATCTAACAGAAGTTCGAATGAAAGAGGCAAAAATATTATTAGAGAAAGATAAATTTACGGTAACCGAAATAGCTCATCAAGTTGGTTTTAATGATACAAGTTATTTTAGTACAGTTTTTAAGAAATATTATACATGTACCCCTAGTGAATTAATTAACCTTAAAAAAAGAGATAGGAAGTAAGAAAAAAACATAATATATGCTAATTTGATGTATGTGAATAATATGAAGATAAATTAAATAATTGTAATTTATTATGATTTTTCTAAAATTATATAATGTTTTAAAATATTATCACCCAATCGGAAAGTGAGAAGCTTTAATTGATAAATTAATAGTTTGAGAGATAAAATGACTGAGAAGAGATAAATTTATCGGAATATTTGTAGATGATATTGATTGTTAAAATAAGATTGAGAATTAATTATCGATCGTTTTTTAATTGTTAGCAAAAAAATAATTAAGAGATAGTGTCAATAATCTTTCGCAAATTCATTTTCAGCCACCGGTGTACCATAGTTAACTGGTTGCAGACTGATCGTCAACCTTGCGCTGGAGTTCCAGATCAAACAGGTGATTCATGTTGAGATACCGCTTGGATCCCCATTCCGACGCTGCTACATGGCGCAGTCGGGCACAGACTAGCATCAAAGCACTTTGACCATCAGGGAATGCTCCAATCGCTTTTGTTCGGCGTTTGATCTCCCTGTTGACGCGTTCAGTGGTGTTGTTGGTCCGGATCCGGTTCCAGTGTTCCGTTGGATAGTCCATATATGTGAGCGTCTCTTCGATGCTTTCCTCCACTTTCCGGGCGGCAGCGGACAGCTTCATTTCGCGGAGTTGCTGTGCTGCAGAAGCTGCTTTTTCTCTGGCAGCCTTTTTGCTTTCCTGGGCATGGATGGCTTTCAGCATCATTGCGACGGTTCGCATCTTTGTTCTTGGTGTAACGGTGAATACATTTCGGTAGAAATGTACTGTACAGCGCTGATAGCGGGCTTCCGGAAAGACTTCAGGAATACTCTCGAGCATTCCAAGACACTTATCTCCAATGATGAGACGAACCCCTTTAAGCCCACGCTCTTTCAACCATACAAAGAAGTTTTTCCAGCTTTCGTGATCTTCTTTCATACCTTCAGCAGCTCCAAGGATTTCGCGATACCCTTCATTGTTCACACCGATGGCCACAAGGACAGCGACATTCTGGATTTCTCCGCCCCAGCTGCGTTTAAAGTAAACACCGTCAACGTAAACGTAAGGGTACTCCTCAGTAAGGGGACGAGAACGCCATTCCTCAATGTGTTCATATGCTTTCTTATTGAGGTTGCTGATGGTTCCGGGGGACACTTTGCTTCCCCAGAGTGCTTCCGTGATGTCTTCAACACGACGAACGGAGACGCCGGCCAGGTACATCTCAATCAGGGCTTCTTCGACGGAACATTCGCGACGCTTGTAACGTTCGATGATAGCGGTTTCAAACTGAATGCCCTTGAGTTTGGGAACTCTGCGCATCACATCACCGGATGTGGTGGAGAAATTTCTCTCATAATGACCGGAGCGGTAGCCCTTCCGTTCACCGGAACGCCCGTATTTACCAGCGTTCACAAGCTCATCAGCCTCATGATCAAGCAGAGCATTGAGGGTTTCCTCGACGCTGCTGCGCACCAGATCTTTGAGATTGTTCTTTATCAGATCCTCATTGAGCTGTATAATGTTATCAGACATAGCTAGTGCCTCCTCGGTGGGTTTTGTTTGGTAACTTAATTTTACCGACGGCAATAGACTATGTCTATTTTTTATGAAATTGAATTTGCGAAACTTATTATACCTTATCAATTAAGAGTATTCGTAGTATAAAATTTATTGGTTAGTATATTTAAGATTATAAAAATAGATTTAAACGTATTTCTAAGTAATTCTTTATTAAATAGATAGAGAAAAAATAGATAGAGAAAAATTAGCCTAAAGGCCATCTCTGGCTTTAGGCTAATCTTATGATATCTCATATGTTTTTAATTTATCCTAAGATTTTCTTCAAGTCTTCTTCCGGTGTGCTGAGCGGGCTGATGTTGTAGTTTTCTACGAGGTAGTTCAGCACATTGGGAGATACGAAGGCGGGAAGTGTAGGTCCGAGGTAGATGTTCTTGATGCCCAAGTAGAGGAGCGTCAGGAGAATACAGACGGCTTTCTGTTCATACCAAGAGAGGACGAGGCTGAGGGGCAGTTCGTTTACGCCGCATTCGAAGGCTTCCGCAAGGGCAAGAGCCACTTTGATAGCGCTGAAGGCGTCGTTACACTGGCCCATATCCATGATGCGGGGGAGTCCGCCGATGGTGCCGAGATCCAGGTCGTTGAAGCGGTATTTACCGCAGGCCAAGGCGAGGATAACGGAGTCTTGAGGCGCTTTCTGCACGAATTCGGTGTAATAGTTACGACCCGGACGGGCGCCGTCGCAGCCGCCGACGAGGAAGAAGTGTTTGATGGCGCCGGCTTTAACGGCGTCGATAACTTTATCGGCGACACCGAGAACGGTACCGTGGCCAAAGCCCGTCATGACCGTTTTGCCGCCGTTGATGCCGGTCATTTCATGATCTTCCGCATAGCCGCCGAGTTCGAGAGCTTTGTTGATAACTGGCGTGAAGTCTTTATTGTCATCAATATGCACGAGACCGGGGAAGGAGACGACTTCCGTAGTGAAGACGCGGTCGCTGTACGATTTGCGCGGCGGCATCAGACAGTTCGTCGTAAAGAGGAAGGCTGCCGGCACATTGTCGAATTCCTTTTGTTGGTTCTGCCAGGCGGTGCCGAAGTTGCCTTTGAGGTGTTTATATTTCTTCAATTCAGGATAGCCGTGGGCTGGTAACATTTCCCCGTGCGTATAAATGTTGACGCCTTTGCCTTCTGTCTGTTTCAGAAGCAATTCGAGGTCTTTCAAATCGTGGCCGGTCACGACGATGAACGGTCCTTTTTCAATTGTCAGGGGAACAGTCGTCGGCGTCGGCGTGCCGTATGTCGTCGTGTTGGCGCGATCGAGCATTTCCATGCAGGCGAAGTTGGCTTTACCTGTTTCCAGTACGATCGGCAAGAGTTCATCCATGCCCCAGTCTTCGCCGAGCGCGTGGAGTCCTTTGACGAAGAACTGATTTACTTCATCGCTGGAGTGACCGAGCATCAGCGCGTGATATGCGTAGGCAGCCATGCCGCGCATGCCGAAAAGGATCAGGGATTTCAATGAACGAACGTCTTCGTTGCCGCTCCATACTTGCTGGATGTTGTAGTTGGCGGCGGCTTTGTCTGCCGCGGAAGAGCCGCCGAAAAGCTTGCGCACTTTGTCGAAAGCGCCTTCGTTGCCGGCAATGAGCGCCGCCTTTTCGGCGTTGACTTTATCGGTCATGGCCTGAATCGTGTCGACGTTAAAGTCAACGTTGGTGATTGTCGTGAACAGACCTTCCAAGATGACACGGTACGTGTGCGCCGTGGCCGGAACTGATTGACAGGTACGGGCAAGACCGATCAGGGCGCCGGTCAATTCGTCCTGCAAGTTTGCTGCCGCCGACGATTTGCCGCAGACTCCTGTGCCGCCTGTACAGCCTGTACCGCCCATTGTTTGTTCACATTGAAAGCAAAACATTTTCTGATCCATGAAAATACCTCCTAAGCTTTAATTAATTTCCTGTTTATGAGGAAAGACGACAGTAAGAAGCATCTTGAAGTCATTTAAGGCAAAAACGGCGTGAGGCTGTTCTGCCGGCATGACCAGAGACTGACCGCTTTCTACTGTATAGTCTACACCGCTGATCGTTATTTTTCCAGTCCCTTCAAGAACGGTGACCAGGGCGTCGCCTTTTGATTCGTGCGTGCTGATTTCTTCTCCTTTGGAAAAGGCGAAGAGCGTCAGGCTGACGGCGTCATTCTGCGCCAGCGTCCGGCTGACGACTTGTCCCGGCACGACGGTTACAAGACTGGCCAAGGCCAGAACTTTTTTGTGCTCCATATTCTTGATCTGCACTTCTGCCATAGAAAACCCTCCTTACTGGAAATTTCGTAAACTTTCGTCGTTTTACTTCTTCAGTATACGGTGAATTGTCGAACCCGTCTGTTGTATATACAACGGTAAAATCTTTTTTACGATCTTTTGCATCACCTCTGTTTCGGCAGCCGGTTATGTTATAATAAAATCAGAATGATAATTAAGAGGAGGATTTGTAATGATGCAGACACGTAAAGTGGTGATTATAGGGGCCGGGCACGTCGGTTCCCATGTGGCGCTGGCTCTGCTCCAGGCAGGCCAGGCTAATGATATCGTGTTGATTGATAAGGATCGGGAAAAGGCATTTGGACAGGCTCTTGACCTGGATGATGCTGTCAGCGGCAGCCTTTGCGGCCGCGACACGCAGGTCCGCGCCGGCGAATACGGCGAGCTTCAAGATGCCGATGTGCTGGTTATGGCTTTCGGCAGAAGCCGCCGTCCCGGTGAGACACGGCTGGATATGTTTGATGACTCCATTCGTATGGCCAATGACGTTATCGGCGAGTTAAAAAAGGTTGATTTCCGGGGGATCATGGTCAGCATTTCCAACCCTGCCGATATTATTTGCGAGTATATTCGTCGGCGCATGGGCTGGCAGCGGAATCGGTGTTTTTGCACCGGTACGAGTTTGGAAACGTACCGGCTGCTGCGGGTCATTGCCGGGGAAACCGGGGTCTCCCGCCGTTCGATTCAGGGATTTTGCATGGGCGAACATGGCAACTCGAGCTTTGTCGTATGGTCTCGCGTCTTGATCAACGGCAAATCGTATTTGGAGCTGCGGAAAGAACGGGCGGCGTTGGCAGCGACGACGCTCGACGCGTTGCAGCGTTCCGTAAAACAGGCCGGTGATGTGGAAGTAGATGGTAAGGGGTGCACGGAATTCGGCATTGCCAACGTGGCCTGTATGTTGATTACGGCGATATTCCAGGATCAGAAGTTGGTTTGGCCTTGTTCGACGGCGTTGGATGGCGAATACGGAGAACGCAATGTCGCCGCCGGCGTTCCCTGCATTATCGGCAAAAACGGCATGGAAGGCGTTTTGGAAATGGAATTGACGGAGTCGGAACAGCGGCAATTTCATGATTCCTGCGATGTTTTGCGCAGTTTCCTCGACCGCGCCGAAGCGTTGCCGCATTAAAAACGATACCTTTGGAGAAGCGCGTGACGGCAGCTTTTTCGTTGCCGTACCGTTAGATTTATATTATCGATGATAAACAGTTTACTATCAGAGTTGGAGATTGAAAATGAATAGGAGAAAACGATCCCTTTTTGCCCGGCGCCGCAGTTTTTTGATTGCCGCTCTGGCCGCATTGACTGTCGGAACGGCTGTGGCTGCAACGCCGGCGGCGACGGTTGCGCCAGCGGCGAAAGCTGCACCTGTTGCCAGTGTTTCCATTCATGCCGATAATCCTGCGACTGCGCCGGCAACGGTGCGGAAGCAGTCGCAGGAAAAGAAGATAGTCCTGAATCTGGCAAGTCGGATGTTAACGCTTTATGAGGGGAAGGTGAAGATTCGCATGTATCCCGTAGGCGTCGGCAAGTATGCGACGCCTACGCCGATCGGGTATTATTCCGTGCAGGTGAAAGAAGTGAATCCGACATGGATTGATCCCGACAGCCGGACGGAGATTGAATCGGGGCCGACAAACCCCCTGGGGTACCGCTGGATGGGAATACACGGAAATTACGGGATTCACGGGACTAATCGGCCGGAGTCCATTGGCGGCTACGTATCTAACGGCTGTATTCGTCTCCTGGAAAAGGATATAGAAGACCTGTACGACCACACGCCGGTAGGGACGCCGGTAGAAATTTTTTATGATCGCATCGTCATTGACAGCGCGCCTGATCATACGGTGTCTTATTACATTTACCCCGACGGTTACGAGCGGCAGCCATTGGAGGTGGAGGCCGTGAAAAAGGCGTTAGCCGGCTACGGTGTGGATAATTTCGAATCGGCTGAAGCTATTCAGGCGAAAATCGCCGCTTCCGACGGCAAGCCGACGTATGTTGCTAAAGCCTATGATCTTTTGGTGAACGGCCGGAAGCTGCCGCTTCGCGCTTTGGGCAAGAACGGCAAGGTCTATTTGCCGGCCGTTGCCGTTGCGACAGCTCTGCGGGCCAATTTAACCTGGAACGCTGCTGAGAAGATGTTGACGGGCCCTTATGCCGCAGTGCCGGGGAGCGTGCACAGCGATGTCGTTTATGTCGAAGCGGCTGATGCCAAATGCATGTTCCATCTTGACGGCGGATTGACGCCGGAATTGACCTATTCCCTGATGTCGATCAAGGAGGCGGTGTCGCCGGCGCCGGCAGCCGGGCAAGAGGCCGGTAAGGTCCGCGATAAAATGCCGGTAAAGGAAACGGTCAAAGCCCCGGTTAACGATACCGTAAAGGAGAAGACGAAGCGCATCGATTTGAAAGAGAAAATACAGCAGAAGGGCGCGGAAAAAGCGTAGTATCTGCATCGCCGGTTACGGCGTCGCGAGGCGATAGAGGCGTCGTGCCGGCACAAGACGGCTAGACAGCGAGACGAGTGCGCGCATGACCGGCAAAGATAACGAAGGGGCTCCCGTTTTCGGAAGCCCCTTCGTTGCGGTTGTTACCGATAATGGCGGTCTTACGTGCCGATCGTTTCATATTCGTTCCAGAGATTTTTCCAGTTAAACTCTTTCGCATGGTTTTCTTCGTAGCTGCGCAGTTTCCGTTCGCTTTGCGTGACAAAGGTATGGAGAACTTTCAGACGGGCATGGTATTTGACGTTTCCCTCTACGATTATCCACGGCGCCGTCGATGTCGATGTGCGGTAAAACATTTCCTGATAAGCATCGTTGTACAGATCCCATTTATCGCGATTGCGCCAATCTTCGTCGGTGATTTTCCATTGCTTTTCCGGTGTATTTTGCCGATCGTTGAAGCGGCGCAGCTGCTCTTCGCTATCGATAACCAGGAAAAATTTCATAAAGTTGACGCCAATGTGCTTTAAGAACCGTTCCATGGCGTTGATCTCTTCGTAGGCGCGCCGCCATTCGCGGGGAGCGGCCAGCCTTTCCACGCGTTCGACCATGACGCGGCCGTACCAGGAACGGTCAAATATCGTGATTTTTCCCGGTTCCGGTATTTTCGTCATGAAGCGCCGCAGATAGTGAAAACTTAATTCTTCCGCCGTCGGCGCCGCCGTGGTAGCGATCGTATAGCTGCGCGGATCGATTTCCTTTGTCAGCCGTTTGATGCTGCCGCCTTTGCCGGCGGCGTCCATGCCTTCAAAGACACAGATCGTCGGGATATGGCAAATATACATCATATATGCAAGACGACGGGCTTTTTCCTGCAGCTCTTTCAAGCGTTGCCGGTAGTCCTGTTCTGCAACTTCCAGCGTCAGGTTCGCTGGGAAGGCGCTGGGATAGGACGCGATTTCGGCCGTCGTTTTTTCTTCCCGCGATGCGGCATTCAGCGCCTGCAGGCTGCGGAAGGCGTCAAGGCCGGCTGTCAGCTCGTCTTTGACGATGGACATGGCTGCGCGGCAGCCGTCTTTCATATCATCCATCGCAATCATGTGCCATTGGCTGTAAAGGCGGTTTGTGCGGCTGATAATTTCGGCGAAGTGATCGGCGAAGTCGGCGTATCGCTTTTCCTGGTCATAATCCAGCGTCGACAGGATTTCTTTTTTAAATTCCGTCTTTTCAATGGCGCGGATCCGATTTTTCTGTTCGTCGTGACTGATTTGGAGAAACAGCTTGATCACGATCATGCCGTCATCGGTAAGCATGCGAATAAAAGCCGTCAAGTCTTCGAGCCGTCCGTCCAGCGTTTTTTCGGAAATCTCCGGATTGTGGAGAATGCCGTTGTAAATAGAGCGGTCGAAGATGGTAATATGTCCCTTGCGCGGCAGGGCGGCCCAGAACGAACGGAAAAGCCGGTGGCTGTGTTTGGCTTCCCAGTGAGAAGGCATCTCCACGACTTCATAATACCGAGGATCCAATTCCTGCGTCAATCGCGAGATCACTTCGCCTTTGCCGGAATTTTCCCAGCCGTCGATGAGGATGCAGACCGATCCCTTTTCGGCGATAATGCTGCGCTGTAAGACGGCCAATTCTTCTCCCAATACGGCCAGACTTTTTTTCTCCTTTCTGGAAAGTTCTTTTATATAGGTACTCATTGCGTCACCTCCGCTGCGAAAATAAAACGGGTCAACTGTTCTTACTTAATATAATTGGCTGTAAAGCGGTAAAGTCCTTTTTCTGGAGCAAACAAATGAATAAAGAAACATATAAATGAGATAAATTATTAAAATAAATTTAATTTTTCACCTCTTTAAAATCCGTTTAAATACTGCTATCATGTAGTGATTGGAAGATATTATAAAGGAGAAATAAGGAATGAAAATACCAGTAATTATCATTTCCGGCTTTTTAGGAACGGGAAAAACAACATTTATCCGGCAGCTTTTAACGGAATTCGGCAATACGGAACGGATTATGGTCATTGAAAACGATTTCGGTACCGTTAATTTCGATGCCGCAGTATTGGCCAATGACGGTATTCGCATACAGGAGCTGACGTCGGGCTGTATTTGCTGCAGTCTTGCCGGCGATTTTCGCAGCTCGCTGCGGCAGGTGCTCTGCAAGGCCGATGTCGACCTGATCATCATCGAACCGTCCGGCGTTGCCAAGCTTTCTGATATTATAGCTATTTGCGACAGCGAGGAACTGAGGGACAAATTGCTCCTCGTCCGCGCCGTTACGATTGCCGACGGGCAGCAGAGCTTGCTTTATCTGCGGAATTTCGGGGAATTTTTTACCGATCAGATCGTCAACGGCGATGCAATTTTTATCAGTCATACCGATGAAGATAAAAAGCGGACGGAAAGGACGCTGGCGGCAATTGGCGAACTGAATTCGGTGGCGCCGGTTTATACGCAGCCTTGGAGCGAGTTGAATCTGAGGGAGTTGCTTTTGACGCGGCGAAAGACGGCTGACGGCGTCGTCGCACCCGATTCGGACGGACATGGCCGGTTGGAACAGACACACGACGGCAGTCACGATCACCATGATCACGGCCACGATCACCACGGCCACGATCACCACGACCACCATGACCACGACCACCATGATCACGATCACCACGGCCATGATCATCATCACCACGGTGCCGCCGATGTTTTTACGGCTGTTACTGTCGACGTTTCCCGGCAGCGCCCGGTAGATGATTGGAAAGAGCTGGCAGCAGTCACGCTCGACGGCGCTTACGGTACGGTCTTGCGGCTGAAAGGGGTGGCGGCCGTGCCGTCAGGCGCCGTGATCCTTCAATACAGCGGCGGCCCCGTCCGTTTGGACGAAACGACGCTGGAGCCGTCGACGTTGACGATCATCGGCTCCCATTTACAGGAGGGAGCCCTCAAAGCGTTGTGGGAGGCGTAAGATGAAACGAATTCCCGTGTATATTGTTACCGGTTTTCTCAGTACCGGTAAGACGCGTTTCATCAATCACGTTTTACCGTGGCGCGAGACGACGGCCGGTGTCGTTTTGATGGAAGAGGGAATGACGGCGCCGGCTTGCGATCATGTGCTGACCGTACCGTTGGCGGCTGACGGAAATATACGCGGCATCGCTTATTTGCTGCGCCGTTATTTGCGAGAACATCCTGTCGGCGAGCTTTGGGTAGAGTGGAACGGCATGGTGCCTTTCCGCCTGGCGGAGGCGCTCTTTTTTCATCGTGATCTGCGGAATCTCATCGAGATAAAGACCGTTTTTTTCGTTACGACGGCGGCATTTTGCCTGCACCGATTGGGCAAGACCGGTACTGCCGTTGTCAGTCAGCTTCGCAATGCCGATAAAGTCGTTATGTTCGAGCCGCCGGCGCTGACGGAGGGGGAAACGGTGCATGCTGCCGGGCATATTGTAAAAACCCTGCGTCCCGATATAGGGATAACATGTTTCGGAGAGTTGTCGTCGGCGCAGCGGACGAACCGACTTTGCCGGCCTGTGAGGAAGACATCGCTGGTCCGGTTTTTCGTGCTTTTTCTCTGTCTTGCCGGTCTCTACGGCTTTTTTGCGACAGCCGGCGATCCTGATTACGATTCGCTCAATACGGTTTTGACGTATTCTATGGCGACGCTGCTTCAAGGACTGCCGTTTCTCGTGCTGGGAATTCTGTGTTCATCGGCCTTGCAGCTCTTTTTGTCGGCCTCTTTCATCGAAACCTTTTTAAGAGGAAATCTCTTGCAGGGCATGGTCAGCGCATTGGTTGGCGCAGTTCTCTTTCCCGTCTGTGACTGTGCGGCCATTCCTGTTTTTCGCGGACTCGTGAGCCGCAAGGTGCCGGTGCCGACGGCCATGCTTTTTATGCTGGCAGGGCCGCTGCTCAATCCGATCGTCATTTTATCGACGTACTATGCATTTATGGGCGTAAACAGCGTCGTCCTGGCCCGGCTCGTCCTCGGAACGGTTGCGGCCGTCACCGTCAGTCTCTCTTTTCTCGGCTACAAAGGCTTGGAGCGGGAGGATTTCCGGCAGCAGGTTCCGCTGGAATTTTGCGGCTTTGACGCGACTTCCGGCGCGCCATACGGCAAGGGCATGCAGTTTCTGCTTCACGCGCGGAGCGACTTTTTCCGCATGGCGCCGTATTTGCTTATCGGCACCGTCTTGTCGTCGCTGTTTCAGGTATACGGCGAAGGGGCTTTTTTCCTCTACGACTTGCAGGAACATGTGCCGGTGGCGATTGTGCTGCTTTTGGCATTGGCCTTTCTCTTGTCCCTCTGTTCGACGTCAGACGCGATGATTGCCCGCAACCTGAGTACCCGTGTGCCGCTGCCGGCGGTCATGGGATTCCTGATCATGGGACCCATGTTGGATGTGAAGAACTTTCTCATCCTTTCAGCGCTCTTTCCGAAAGCCTTCGTCTACAGGCTGACGGCGACGATCATTTTTGTTTCTTTTGTTATGGCTTGGCTTTATGCGCTTTTATGGGGAGGCGGATCCCTTTGATACGCTATACATCGGTCAACTTACAGGCGCTGCTGGAAGGCGTCAGCTTTCTGGCGGCCGGCGGCGTAACGGCGGCCATGCTGGCAACGGGACGCTACCTTTCCTTTGTCGCGCCGCGCCTCTTCCCCTGTCTGTGCCTGATGGCGGCCGTCATGACCGTCTGGGGGGGCGTATCGTTGAGACAGATGGGCCGGCCCGTTTATCGTTTTTCCTATGGTCATTGTCTGACGCTGCTTATTCCCGTACTCCTTTTCGCCGGTCCCCTGTTGCTGGGTACGGCGTATTCGCCTGGTATCGGCGCCGTAAGCGCGGCTGCCGCGGAGACGGCGGACGACGTGGCGGAGAAGCCCTACGGGATTGATTTTGATGCCGATCACGGTAGCGGCATCGACAACGAGGGCAAGCGGATCATCTTAACGACGGCAAATTATTATTCCGTCATTCTCACGTTGACGAAGGATATCAAGGCCTATGAAGGCTATGATATCTATATGATCGGATTCGTTTCCTACTCTGACGGTCGTCTTAAAGACAACAGTTTCGTTCTGGCCCGGTATCTCATGTTCTGCTGTGTCAACGACCTGTCGCCGTTTGGGTTGGATTGCCTGTACACGGGCAATAAACGTTGGCCTGAAAATCAGTGGGTCGCCGTCAAAGGAACGGTTACGAGCCGGACATACCATAGCAGGCCGCAGCCGACGATTCAAGTGGAAAAAATTGTGCCGGCCAAAAGGGTACCGGGCTATGTGTACCCGCAATAAAGCGCGGGCAGGCGTCCCGCTGCCGGTCCGGACCGCGTTTGCGAAGGGGCGGCAGTTGCTCTTTTTACTGGTCTTATGCCGGCTATGTGTGATATGATTGACCTATGTGAAATCGAGCGGCAATGACAGACCGCTTTTCGATATAGGATCAAGCAGGAGGACATAGCCATGGAAACGAAAAAAGAAGAAAATCCGGTCATCAATTTCATACCGGAAAAGCCGCGGTACACCTTTGATGATATTATTTTGCCCGATTATGTGCGCAGTCGGATCATGGATGTCGCCGATTCGGTTCGTTACGGCGATATCGTGTTTAAGACCTGGGGCCTAGGGAAGACGCACAAGCACGCTAAAAGTCTCGGGATTAATCTGTACGGGCCGTCGGGGACGGGCAAGACGATGGCCGCCCATGCCATTGCCGACTATCTGGGACGTAAGCTGATTACGATCAACTACGCCGAATTGGAGTCAAAATTCGTCGGCGAGACGCCGAAGAACATCAAGAAAGCCTTTTATGCGGCAACCAATACGGACAGCATTCTCTTCTTCGATGAAGCCGATGCCATTTTGGGGCATCGCGTGACGCACATGGCCAGTGCTTCCGACGTCAGCGTCAATCAGACGCGGTCGGTCATGCTTATGGAAATGAACGAATATGAAGATTTCATCATCTTTGCGACGAATTTCATCGAAAGCTTCGACTCGGCCTTTATGCGTCGTATTCCCGTTCACGTCCGCTTCGATCTGCCTGACGAAGGACAGCGGAAGCTGTTATGGCGGCGCTATATTCCCGACGAAATGCCTAACGATATCAATATCGATGCCTTGGCCAACGATTACGCCGGTATTTCCGGCGGTGATATTGCCAACGCCGTGCTGATGAGCGCTTTTAAGGCGGCCCGGCAGCACGACAGTCAAGTTACGGAGGCCTATGTGCGGGAAATGATTGAGAACGCGATTGCTGGGAAAAAGGCAAACGGTGCCGGCCGAAAATAACTAGATAACACTGATAAAAAGGGCTGTAACGAGACTGGAAATCTCATTTCGTTACAGTCTTTTTTTAGTCGCACTTTACTAATTTTGAGTGGAGACACTTTGTATGAAGCAAACAATGGTTACGGGTTTTACGCTGGTAACGTCGTCGCTCGTAAATTTATCCGGAGCGGCGTTTTTCCTTTTTACGCCGCTGTATATGTGTTTACGCCTGTTCGCAAAAAGATATTTATCTGTGACCGCGTCATAGGGCACATTTGCAGGACTGCTAATATCGTCTTTGTACTTGTCAGGCTTACGGCATTCATAACCGCTTGGTTTAATTGCGGCTCCTATTTTTACACCATTATTTATTCATATGATGAACAGATAGTTGATACTGATTTGATATCTACACGTTAATTGGATATACTTTAATTAATTTTCACATTGAAAAAGAAAGGGGAGATTCACAATGAGTAAAATGAAATTAACGGCTCTCTTTGCTTTATCCTTAAATCTGGCGACATCTATAGCCATACAGGCCAATGCGCCGGCGACTGATCAAGGGCAAGCCTCAACGGCTACGCAAGTGCATACAACTGCTGTACATCAAGACCGACATACTGCGGCGATCCAACTATCCACTTCAACAAAAACAGCTAGTAGAGAGGCCGCTTCCGGTAAAATTAACGTTGTCCCTGCCGATGCACCGTTAGCAGCTAAAACGACTACGAACAACTCCCTGATATTTACCCCGAATACGGGCTATACAACAGGTGCTGTTACCGTCAACAATCAAACGGTAGCTTACCGAGCGTATAAGGCTGTACCTTATGTAGCGAATCCCGTTGACGCTAAATACGAAAATATGAATATCTATATTCCGGAAAATTATTTTCACAATAAGCCCGTAGGCAACTATACCAAAGACACAGCCCCTATCTTTTTCCCCAACACTGTTGGCGGGTATATGCCCGGAGAAGCAGGTACCTTAGAAGCGCGTTGGGGCAATACGGAAAGCGCAGAAGCCTACGCCCTATGTCGTGGCTATATCATAGCCGCTCCGGGTGCACGTGGTCGCTCCCTTATCGGCGATGACGGTAGGTATACCGGTAAGGCTCCGGCAGGTATTGTAGATTTACAAGCAGCCGTTGCGTACTTACACGCCAATGATGCGGTCATGCCCGGTAACGCAGATCGCATCGTATCAAATGGTGGCAGCGCCGGTGGCGCTTATTCTCTGCTGGTCGGCGCAGCCGGAAACAGTCAAGATATGAAACCTTATTTAGAAGCGCTCGGCGCAGCTAATGACCGTACCGATATCTTTGCAGTGTCTGCTTTCTGTCCCATTACGAATCTGGATCATGCGGATATGGCGTATGAATGGTCTTATAATGGCGTGAATGAATACGCCGGCGGCATGATGATGGCACAGGGACAGTTACCGCTTATCAATAATAATCCTTCTAAGACGACGGCTACAGTGCCGCAACTTCCGAAAATTAATAATGGATCCGCGACAGCGGTAATTACTCCTGGCCAAACTACCGCTGAGAGTACAACTGCCGAACCGAAAATTATGGGAAACAAGAACCGCAATACTGCTAAAAAAGTAGCACTTACAAAAGATCAGATGGCGTATTCCAAGATGTTAAAAACAGCTTATGCGTCGTATGTAAATAGCCTTCAACTTAAAGATGCAAACGGACAGCTCCTGACCTTAAATACGGACGGCACTGGCACATTCTTTGACTATGCTAAATCGCTTATCATTAAAAGTGCAGAAGCAGCCAGACAAGACGGCATCGATATTTCTAAGGCAAACTTCTTAATGTATGATAAAAATGATCCCAGTAAGATGGTAGATGTGGACTGGTTAAAATATAATAAATCCGTAGGTCGTATGAAGACGCCTGGCGCTTTTGACAGTCGCGATAACAGTACTGGCGAAAACAACGAGTTCGGCACTACTACTATGAACAACTTACACTTTACCGATACAGCTGCCCTGTACGCCACCGATACGTCACCGGCTCGCGCAGATCAGCACATCGTTAATATGATGAATGCCATGTACTACCTTGGTAACAGTGGCGCTACCAATGCAAAACATTGGAGAATCCGTTATGGTGAAGCCGACAGCAATACGTCCTTCAGCATTCCGCTTATGGTAGCTGTCAAAGCGGCTAACCTTGGCTACGATGTAGATTTTGCTTTACCTTGGGGCGTAGATCATAAGAGTGACTATGATTTGAAAAATATGTTTGACTGGATTGATAAAGTTGTTGCTGAAGGCTAAACTTAAGGATCTTTACGCGTTACTAACTATAAAAGGTGACATTAACTGCCAATACAACGTGTACCAATAGCCATAAATACAAATATGAAGAATATAAATAAAAAGATGCGAGATACCTTACGCCAAACAGACGCGTAGGCTGTAAACTTAGTACCATCAATGAATACGTCCATTAAACGTAAGGGAATCGCGTAACGATAGTCCTTCGATGACCTGAGCAAAGAGCGTATGTCAGATCGTTAGATTTACGTTAGCTCAAAGCGTCGAAGCGCCATACGGCTGGGCGCTTTATATCTTCTAAAGCCATTGCATTGGACATTAACCGGCTGTTTTTCGAACAGTAAAAACGCCTTATCCCATGGACAATACATGGATTTTAAAGAAACGTCCAAGTGGCACTGCAACTTTGCTTTCTTTAGAAGAAGCACACTGCAGACCCTGGTCTAAGGGGGATCCGCTTTGGCGAGGCCCTTTGGAGGACGCTTTCCTGAGATAAATATAGCAATAATGGGGATTGTAGCCACTGCAGTGTCTACAATCCCCATTATTCGTTTTCAAAGGACTGTTTCGTTACGGTTCCCTTTTTATAGGAAAAGTGGTGATATTGGGTTATTGCTTGTCAGCCGTAGTGGTGACTAAATGGAGGGCCGAGTATTTCTTTTCCAAACGATCCAGTATGGCGAAATATTTGGCGTTAAAATCGGTCTTTTCATTTTCTTCGGCAATGGCGCGGACGCCGGCGTCGACTTTGGCTTTGATTTCATCAGAAAAACCGCGTTCGGCAAAGGGATAGACGACGTTGTTTTCCTTTTCGACGTGAACCTGCAGCCTGTTTGTGTAAGCCATAATCTCTGTCAGGATATCCAACTTATGTTCCGTGCGGCCGTCTTTGGCGTACAGCTTCAAGGCTTCATCGAGGCTGCGGACGTGGCTGCGGATCAAGTCGTGTTCGACGAGCATGCCGTGGGTGACGATGGTGTTGGCTAGCTCACCCAAATGTTCGACCATTTGCGGGAAGAGAACGTGTTCTTCCTTCTGGTGGTGATTGACGTCGGCGTAGTTGCGGATAAAGTCGATAATATCGGCGAAATCGTTTTGGTCGACAGGAGCGCCTTCCAAAATGGCGCAGCACATGTTTTTGATCACTCTGAGCATGCGCGAAATATTGGCGTGTTCTTCTACCATAATATCGGTGCTATACATGACGGTTCCTCTTTTCTCCGGTGAAAATCAGTTTTTCGTAATTTCGTAGTGGTTGGCAGACGGGACGGTAAAAGCAAAGGAAGAATCGGCTAACATGCCGCTGATCAGGGCGCTGCGGAGCGTCGTGTACAGTTCGCCGCGGCCGTTCCAGAATTGGCTGTGCAAATCTTGCGTTTCTTCCCAACAGATCTTATTCGGATCGCTGTCCGTCACTTTATTGACTTGATCGCACGGCATGCCGTTGAGCAAGCTGTTGTCCAAATGGTGGAAAGCTTCCGGCGCCGTCGCGACGCTTTCCGGCCGGTGCTGCGCGCCGAAGGTGTAAACGCCTTCCGTCAATTTGCCGAGGCGGCTTTCGTCGGCACCGACAATCGTCAAGACGAGGCTGGCGTAGCGGCCTTCGGCGTCGTGAATGCGGTTCTGCAGCCAGCCGTGAATATTACCTTCGTCGACGACGTCTTCCAAGGCGCGGCGGTCATTCGTGGCAAACGTATCTTCCCAGTCGCCTTCGGCCCAGCCTTGCTGGCGGCTGTAAGCGATGACGGCGTCGATTAATTCTTCTTGAAATTGAATCTTTTTATATAACCAAAAATGGATCGGTCCCAAAAATGCGCTCATCGTCTGTCCTCCTATTGTTTTTTGGCTTGAATTGCTACGTTAACCGCTTTCGTTACTTGTTCCGGGTCGAGGCCGTGAACCATGCAGGCGTTGGTTAAGCTTTCCTGCTGCGATGAAGGGCAGCCGAGGCAGTGCATGCCGTTGGCCAAGAGCGTATCGACGACTTCCGGATGAAGGCGGACGATATCGCCGACGAGCATATCCGGCGTTACCGTGTTGTTCATAGCTTCAAATTTGTTAAGAATGGATTTTAACATGATGTATACCTCCTGTGGTTTCATATAGATGATCGTTGTAACGAATAGTTTCACTTTCTGTGCATAGTATACGTTAACGGTATGCATTAATCAGTTGTTTTTCCAACGAATGTAAAAATGTCGTTATTCTTGACGAAATGAACCATTCTGTTATAGTTAAAGAGGAAATAATACAATAAATTAATTGAATAGTTACAGCGAGGTCATACGATGTTACAAGAAATAGCGGCGACATATAAGACGGAATTTTATAATGAACTTGCCAAGATAGGAAAATGTTTTTCCAGCGAAAAACGGTTAGAGGTGTTGCATATTCTTTCTCAAGGGCCGAAAACGGTGGAAACGCTCTCGCGTGAAACGGGGATGAGCGCGGCCAACACGTCACGGCATTTGCAGGTACTCAAGGAAGGCCGTCTCGTCATTTCCGAAAAACGGGGGAACTATGTCGTTTATACTGTTGCCGGCGATAAGGTGCGCGCCCTGGTACGTGCCCTTTGTGTCGTCGGTGAGACACAGCTTTCGGAAATCACCAGGATCAGGGAACAATACTCCGTTCGGACGAGCGACGTATACACGATTACACTGGAAGAAGCGTGGCGACGATTGCAACGGGATGAGATCACGCTCGTCGATCTCCGGCCTGGCGACGAATATCGCGCTGGACACATGGAAAAAGCCGAAAGTATCCCCTTGTCGGAACTGGAAAGCAGACTGTCCGGCCTGTCGCGGCAGAAGGATATTGTCGTGTACTGCCGCGGCCGCCTGTGTGCATATGCTGATTTGGCCGCGCATTTTTTGACCGAACAGGGATTCAAGGCCTACAGTTTGAATCGGAGCTATGCGGATTGGCAGGCATTTCGCGGCGTCAATAAGCACTGATTCGGCCCAAGGACGCGGTTCTTGACAAATAAGGACAAGAAAGGTATAATTTAACCGATCAATGAATTAATTGAATGGTTATTAACAAAAGGAGTCGATATATATGAAACCGATCGAATTGAAAGAAGCTACGTTTGCCGATCAAATTGCCAAAGGTGTAACGCTGGTTGATTTTTGGGCCGCTTGGTGCGGGCCGTGCAAGATGCAGGGGCCTATTTTGGATGCGTTGGCCGCCGATTTGGGGGATGCCGTTACTATCGGCAAGGTAAATGTCGATGATGAAGCCGCTTTGGCCGGCCGGTTCAATATTCGCAGCATTCCGACGCTGGCTATCTTCAAAGACGGTCAACTGGCCGATATTTCCGTAGGGCTGCAGAGCAAAGAAGTGCTGCGCGCCAAGATTGATGCCATATTGCAATAAGGATGGGATACAGATGTATGATGTTGCCGTTATCGGCTCCGGACCGGCGGGGTTGACTGCCGCTATTTATTTGGGACGTGCCGGTTTGAAGCATGTTGTGATACAGGGACCGCAGCCTGGCGGCCAGTTGATGACGACCAGTGTCGTCGAGAATTATCCGGCCTTTCCTGACGGCGTCTGGGGACAGGAAATGATGGAAAAAATGGAGGCGCAGGCACGGAGATTCGGTACGGAATTTTTGCTGACGAAGGTGACCGCCGTAGCGGCAGGCAGACCGATCCGTCTGACCTTGGAAAACGGCGATAGCCTGGAAGCAACGGCGCTGATTCTGGCGACGGGGGCCAGTGCCAGGTATTTGGGACTTCCCGGCGAAAAGGAAAATATCGGCCGCGGCGTCAGTGCTTGTGCCACATGCGACGGTTTTTTCTACAAGGGTCAGGAGGTCGTTGTTCTCGGCGGCGGTGACGCAGCCATGGAAGAAGCGCTGTTTTTGACGAAGTTTGCCGCTCGTGTCACCGTTGTTCATCGTCGCGACAGTTTGCGGGCTGCGCAAATTATGGTACAGCGGGCGCAGGCGAACGATAAGATTCATTGGAAGCTTGATTATACGCCGTTGGAAGTGTTGAGCGACGGAGCGGGAGTCTCCGGACTGGCGCTCAGGAACAATAAGACCGGCGCGCAGGAGACGTTGTCTGCAAGCGGTATTTTCGTCGCTGTCGGACATCAGCCGAACACCGGCTTTCTGGCGGGAGTCGTGGCCCTCGATTCGCAGGGGTATATCCTTACGAAGGATAAATCGACGGCAACGTCGACGGCAGGGATTTTTGCTGCCGGCGATGTACAGGATAGTCGTTACCAACAGGCCGTCACGGCGGCTGGAAGCGGCGCTATGGCCGCTCTTGACGCCGCCGGTTACGTTGCGCAGCCGGTTGAATAATCACCGCCGATAAAGGGACGCGCTTTTTGATTATGACCGACTTGGTTTCGGTATATACATATAGTTGACAGGGTTCTCACCCGATTTGCCGTTGCAAATCGGGTGTTTTTTGATATACAATTATGCTACACTGATCGTATCAATAGGGAGGCGGGAGCGGCGCCCCAAAAGGAGAATCCATGAAAAAACGATTGTTTGGCCTGTGTCTTTGCCTGTTG
This sequence comes from Megasphaera vaginalis (ex Bordigoni et al. 2020), assembly GCF_900240295.1. Classification (NCBI taxonomy): domain Bacteria; kingdom Bacillati; phylum Bacillota; class Negativicutes; order Veillonellales; family Veillonellaceae; genus Megasphaera; species Megasphaera vaginalis (ex Bordigoni et al. 2020). The sequence goes on along the minus strand of NZ_OEQB01000005.1, from coordinate 166,854 downwards.
GCGGGAGCCGCTGTGTTTAGCGGCGGTGTGAATTATGACATGATGCGGCAAGCGGCGCCGAAAGAAGTGACGAATATGGCGACCATTCCGGATGACACTTATGAAGCGGCCGTCATTTTGGGCGCCGGCGTACAACATAATTATCCCATGCCTTTGCTGAAAGAACGGCTTGACGGCGGCATTGCCCTGTATGAGCGGCAGAAAGTAAAAAAATTAATTTTGTCAGGCGTGAACGAAGCTGGTGCTAATCAAACGGAGGTAATGGCGGCTTATGTCACGGCGGCCGGCATTGATCGACGTGATTTGATTATTGATGAGGCGGGTACGATTACGTATGAAAGTATGCGCCGCGCACATGACGTCTACGGTTACCGCCGCGTTATTGCCGTTACGCAGGCTTATCATATGGCCAGAGCCATTTATTTGGCGGATCATCTCGGGCTGGACGTTATCGGCTATGTGCCGCCGGGCGTTCGGTACCACGATCAATGGATATGGGATTTGCGCGAGGTTCCGGCCCGTGTCAAAGCCTGGCTCATGATTCATTTTTTCGGAAGATGACGGCCGGCGGCGAGCGCAGAGGAGACGAGCACGGACGGCTGTAAAAATGAAAACAGTTTTCATAAATAAACAAAAAAGCTAACTATTCTTGCAAAATGAAATGAATAGCCCTATAATTTTCTTATAACGTAAACTGTCAGCGTGTGCGTTGCAGAAAGGGGCTGTCCAATGGATTCCTTAGACGAATTATATTATACGATGTTAAAAAATGCGGCGGACAATAAGAAAGAGATTGCGCCGGAAGATGCCGATCCGCATATGGTTGATTGTCTGGCTAAGTCCGACAACACCTTGATTTTTCGAACGAAGCCGTGCCTCTGTCCGCCCGATGACAGGCCCTGTATCGACGCTTGCGCCTGGGATGCTGTCAAAGCCGACGGCGAGAACGGGGTCACGATCGATCAGACGCAATGTGTCGGTTGCCAGGCCTGTGTCGATGTCTGCGCTCTTGACGCGCTGAAGACGAAAAAAGATATTATTCCCGTCGTCCGGGAGCTGCACGAGTATGACGGACCGGTGTATGCCCTCGTGGCTCCGGCTATTTCCGGTCAGTTCGGTCCTGCGGTTACGCTCGGCAAAGTGCGGACGGCGTTGAAGAAGTTGGGCTTTACCGGCGTTTTGGAAGTGGCCGCCTTTGCCGATATCCTGACCTTAAAAGAAGCGCTGGAATTTGATCGCAACATTCATGACGAAAATGATTTTCAGCTGACCAGCTGTTGCTGTCCCATGTGGATCGCCATGATCAAAAAGTTATATCATCAGCTTTTGCCGAATGTTCCCGGCTCGGTTTCGCCGATGATTGCCGGCGGCAGGACGGTAAAAGCTTTGCACCCGCAAGCCAAGACCGTTTTCATCGGCCCCTGCATGGCGAAAAAGTCGGAAAAGAATGAACCCGATCTGGCTGGTGCTATCGATTATGTATTAACCTATCAGGAACTGCGCGATCTTTTAACCGTAACGGATATTGATATGGCCTCGTTGCCGGAAGATTCGCTCCCCCACGCGTCGAAAACCGGTATTTGTTATGCCTATGCCGGCGGCGTTGCCGCAGCTGTGAAGACGACACTGGAAAAACTGAATCCGCAACGCGCCGTTACCATTCGGACGCGTCGCGCCGACGGCGTACCGGCCTGCAAAGCCATGATTAATGATATTCTCGCCGGCAAGCGGGACGGCAATTTTTTTGAAGGGATGGGATGCATCGGCGGATGCGTCGGCGGTCCGAGAGCTATCATCGGGAAAGATGAAGGGAAAGAGCATGTACAGGCGTATGGCGATTCGTCTCATTATGAAACGCCGATGGATAATCCGTACGTCATTGAAATGCTGAAACGATTGGGTTTTACAACGATTGAAGAATTCCTGACCAAGAGTGATCTTTACGATCGGAATCTGGATGGATAAAGCAAAAAGCTGCCGACAGAATTTTTCTGCGGCAGCTTTTTGCTTCCTTTCTGTCAGCCGGTGAAAGGGGCCGTTTATGTAAAATCCGCCGCCCATATTGTACGCTGGCGTTTGCTGTGCTATACTTAGTCAGCTTTGAGACGCTGCGGCGCTTTTCCCTTCTGTCGTCAGGCGCGGCGGAGGGAGAAGAAAGGGCGCGGCGATGTTTTTCGCGGCCTGTATTCTTTTTGGGGTGTTATTCATGTTTCAACGGGACAGCTATAAAGTAAAAGCGAAGGAACGGGTTCGCACCCAAAATCCGTATACGTTGTTGGCACTCAGTTTTCTTCTTGCCATGCTCTTGGGAACGGCTCTTTTGTCGTTGCCCTTTGCCGCTGCCGATGGCGAAACAACAGATCTTGTCGATGCGGCGTTCACGGCTGTATCCTGTGTCTCCGTCACCGGGCTGGCGACTGTCGACACCTATCGTCACTGGTCTCTTTTCGGCCAATCCGTTATGGTCCTGCTGATTCAGCTGGGCGGTCTGGGAATCATGACTTCGACGACGTTACTGGCTCTCGTCTTTGGGCAGCATATCGGCCTGCAACGACGGCTGCTGCTGCGCGATGATATGGGAAACGGCAGTATGCGGGGATTGCTGCGCATTACGAAGCATGTCGCTTTCCTGATCTTTGCCGTTGAAGCCGCAGGCGCAGCGGTCTACATTGTCGCCTTATATCCTTACCTCGGAACGGCGGCCATTCGCAGCGGGATTTATCAAGCCGTTTCCACTTTTTGCAATGCCGGTTTCGTCTTTTTTGACAATGACTTGCCCTATGCGATGGCCGGAGACGTTCTCTTTTCCCTGACGACGAGCGTGCTGATCATGCTTGGCGGTTTCGGCTATATGGCTATTTTCGAGCTTTGGGATACGGGCAGACGGTACGGCGTGAAGGCAGTGTCCGTCAATACGAAGATCATGCTCTTGGGGACGGCGTGCTTAGTGATTGGCGGCACCGTGTTGATCTTAATCCTGGAATGGGGCAATGGCGCTACTTTGGGGCCCCTCGATACGGGGCATAAGGTCGTCGCGTCCTTTCTGCAAGCCGTGACGCCGCGTACGGCCGGTGTCGCCACCTTGGATTATGGCGCCATGCGGCCGGCAATGCTGTTTCTGACGGTGATGCTGATGTTTATCGGCGCCGGGCCGAATTCGACGGGCGGCGGTATCAAGATTACGACGGCAGCTGTCATGCTGGCGGCGGCCCGTTCCATTTTCAGCAATAAAGCGGACGTTGAACTATTGGAGCGGCGCATTGCGGAGGTGCAGGTTCGGCGTGCTTTCAGTATTTTCTTTCTCTCGCTGTTTCTGGTGCTTACGGCCGTCTTTTTATTGACACTGTACGAGCCGGCGACATTTTTGCAGCTTCTCTTTGAAACGACGTCTGCCTTCGGTACCGTCGGCTTGACTACGGGCATTACTCCGACGTTGCAGCCGCTAAGCAAATGGATTCTGATCTTTGTCATGTATACCGGGCGTATAGGCGTGCTGACGCTGGTCGGCATTGTCGCACTGAAGCGGCAGGCGCCGAAGCCGATCCGATACCCGGAAAGCGACATTTTATTGTAAAAGAAGGGAACAGTATGAATAAAAGAGTTATTGCCGTTATCGGTTTGGGGCGTTTCGGGACAACCGTCGCCAAAGCCGTTGCCGATTTGGGGCACGAAGTGCTGGCCGTCGATGTCGATCCCGACAGAGTACAGAAGATCAGCCCTTACGTGACGCATGCCGTCATTGCCGACAGCACAGATGAAGCGGCGTTGCAGTCGCTCAGCCTGAATCAGTTCGATGCAGTTGTTGTCGCTATCGGCGCCAATAAACAGGCCAATCTGATGACGGCCATGCTCGTTGAAGAACAAGGCGTCCGACGCGTTATCGCGAAAGCGCAAGATGAACTGCAAGGCCGATTACTGGAAAAAATAGGCGTCGACACCGTCATTTACCCGGAGTCGGATATGGCGATGCGATTGGCGCAGATGCTGACGCGCCGGCATGTTGTCGATTACCTGCAGCTTTCAGCCCAAGCCGGTCTGGTAGAAATGGAGACGCCTGAGTTTCTCGTCGGAAAAACGTTGAAAACATCGGGGCTTCGTGAAAAGTACAGGCTTATCGTTGCCGCTATCCGGCACGATGAAAATCTGATCGTAGCGCCTGACCCGGATATTCCCCTGGCGGCTGAAGATAAACTGATCATTATCGGCAGAGATGACGATATCCACAGGCTGGAAAATACATAGAGACGAGAACGGCGCCGACTGAAGCGGCGTCGGAACCTGAAAAAAGAGCGCGCAGTAATCTGCGCGTTCTTTTTTTCGAAATCGACAGATGGCATCGTCCGGAATAGCGGCGCTGACGGACAGTAAGAAAGGAGGCTATTGTCGGACGCTTCAAATCGGTATATGATAGAAATGGAGGTGTCGCTATGGGGATGTCGTTTGAAGCGTTCAATGCGAGTTTGGCCGTTCTGGCACAAGGTGCTGACGAAGATCTGAATAATCTGTATATTCGTAACGGAATTATCCGTCTGTTCTGCAGGCAGTTTGACGCCGCCTGCGACCTGTTTCGCAGTATGCTGCGGCAGGACGGCGACGCACCGACCGTTATGGGAACGGCGAAGGAAGTCATTATGGCCGCGTATGACAGCTATTCTTTTGTCGAAGAGGACGTATGGCTGGCGATGCTGGAAGACCGTGCCGGCAGAAATCGGCAAGAGCCCGACAGTGCAGTCGTATGGCGCATTTTTTCCGTGTACGTGCCGGCGCTGCAGCTCCTGGCGGCGGAAGCGACTAAAAAAATGTATGATTGACAGGACCGTGCACATCCTGTATGATTAAGAGTAGTTAGGAGCTTTGTGGCCCTAGCTTTTTTTAAGTTGACCCATTCGCCTTGACGTGAGGCCGTTCTTGTGATACATTATATAAGCAGTCTTGCGCAAAAAGCAGGTTAACTATTACGAAGTGAGGTGTAAGGAATGCGTACAGCGATTACATTGGCATGCACGGAATGCAAACAGCGTAACTACCGAACCAACAAGAACAAGAAAAACAATCCCGACCGTTTGGAATTGAAGAAATATTGCCCGTTCTGCAAAAAAGAAACGTTGCATAAGGAAACGAAATAATCGGTTGTAGAAGAGATTCTCCGGAATCTCTGTTGCCAGTGAGAGGATATATGTCACTTTCAGCGTCAGAAAAAGCAGTACAAAAGAATAAACGAAAAAAGGATTCAGGTCGATTCCTCCAGGGCGTTAAGGCGGAAATGAAGAAAGTTATCTGGCCGACGAAAAAAGAGCTGATCAATTATACGGTTATGGTCATTGTGGCAACTATCGTAGTCATGGCGATCATTGCCGTTTCAGACGGCGTTTTTTCGCAGCTTTTCCGGCTGCTTCGCGCCGCAATCGGTTAGGAGGCGTGTGCTAGGTGGAATCTGAAAAGAAATGGTACGTCATTCATACGTATTCCGGCTATGAAAATAAAGTCATGGCGACGTTGGAACGCAAGGTCAAGTCTATGAGCCTTGAAAATGTTATCAATCGCATCCTTGTACCGATGGAAGATGAAGTTGACATTAAAGACGGACAGAAGCGCACGGTAAAACGTAAGGTTTTCCCCGGATATGTTCTCGTTGAAATGGAAGTCAATGACCGGTCCTGGTATGTTGTCCGCAATACGCCGGGTGTTACCGGCTTTGTCGGTTCGGCGACGAAGCCGATTCCTTTGGAAGCGCATGAAGTGGAACGCATACTGAAATCCCAGGGACTGGATACGCGGCAGAAACCGCAGATTACCGTGGCAATAGGCGAACAGGTTCGGATCATATCGGGGCCGTTCGAAGATTTCATTGCGACAATTACGGAGATTAATGAAGAAAAGAGTACGCTCAAAGGCCTGATCAATATGTTTGGCCGTGAAACTTCAGTAGAAGTCGACTATTCTCAAATTGAGAAAAGTCTGGAATAAAAACTTCTAACCTGCGGCGTTCTGCCGCGAGTGGGAGAATCATCGCGATTCGCCGTACCACATCTTGTAATGTAAGGAGGTGTAACTCACCATGGCAAAAAAAGTAGCTAGAATGGTAAAACTTCAATGCGAAGCCGGTAAAGCAACGCCGGCGCCTCCGATTGGCCCTGCATTAGGTCAGGCTGGCGTCAACATTATGGCTTTCGTCAAGGAATTCAATGAACGGACTGCAAAGCAGGCCGGTTTCATCATCCCTGTTGAAATTACCGTTTATGAAGATCGTTCTTTCACGTTCATTACCAAAACCCCGCCGGCAGCTGTCTTGCTGAAGAAAGCCGCGGGCTTGGACAAAGCTTCGGGCGAACCGAATAAAAAGAAAGTTGCGAAATTGGGCCGCGATAAGGTCCGTGAAATCGCCACGACAAAGATGCCCGACCTCAACGCTAACGACGTTGAACAGGCTATGAAGATGATTGAAGGTACTGCCCGCAGCATGGGCATCGATATTGTCGACTGATTGACACTATCGGCCCGTGGAAGGGGATATCCCCGTTAGACCACATAAGGAGGAAATAAGATGGCAAAAGTAGGTAAGAAATATGCTGAAGCCGTAAAGCTTTTTGATAAAGCCACGTTGTACGATCCGGCAGAAGCTATTGACATCTTGAAAAAGATGGATACTGCCAAATTCGACGAAACCGTTGAATTGGCCGTCAACTTGAACGTTGACCCGAAATATGCCGATCAGCAGGTCCGTGGTGCGATCGTGCTGCCGAATGGTATCGGCAAGACGAAGCGCGTCCTCGTATTTGCTCAAGGCGATAAGGAAAAAGAAGCCCTTGAAGCCGGCGCCGATTATGTCGGTGCAGACGACATGGTGGAAAAAATCCAGGGCGGCTGGCTCGAATTTGACGTGGCTATCGCTACGCCGAACATGATGGGTAAAGTAGGCCGCTTGGGTAAGATCCTCGGGCCGAAAGGCCTGATGCCGAACCCGAAAGTCGGTACGGTAACGATGGATGTGGCTAAAGCTGTTTCCGAAAGCAAAGCAGGTAAGGTTGAATATCGTACGGATAAGGCCGGCAATATTCATTCTCCTATCGGCAAAAAGTCTTTCGAAGCAAATAAATTGATCGAAAACCTCACTGTTCTCGTCGATACCCTGATCAAGGTCAAACCGTCGGGAGCCAAGGGTCAGTACATCAAATCCATCACGGTTAGTTCCACGATGGGACCTGGCGTGCACATTAATCCTTTCAGCGTAAAGAGTGCCGTCAAAACGGAAGAATAAAATATCTCTCTTAGCTGTAGACTGAAGGTATGTATAATGGACGTAAGTCCGCCATCTGAGGCTATGAAACTAGATATGTGAAAGACTAGTTCGGGCCTCGTACTGTATGTATGAGGCCTGTTGTATTGCTAAGGCGATATCGATCTCACATTAAGGAGGTGTATCGAAAGAATGTCTATGCCTGAAAAGAAAGCCGTATCACCGGCTAAAGTCGCAGTTGTTGCGGAAATGAAGGAAAAGCTTCAAAGCGCACAGGGCGCTGTTCTGGTCGGCTTTAACGGCCAGAGCGTTGCTGACGTTACCAAGCTTCGCCGTAAATTCCGTGAAGGCGGTGTTGAATACAAGGTCATCAAGAATACATTGACCCGTATTGCCGCCAATGAACTCGGCTATAACGATTTGGATCCGTTCCTGGAAGGGACGACGGCGCTTGCTTATTCTACGGAAGACGTCATTGCTCCGGCCAAGATCCTGAAGCAATTCATCAAAGAAACGAAGACCGAAACCTTGACTGTCAAGGCCGGTCTGGCTGACGGTAAGGTCATTGATGCCACTGCCGTTGACGCTTTGGCCAGCTTGCCGAGCCGCGAAGAATTGCTTGCCAAATTGCTTGGCAGCATGAATGCGCCGATTACCGGCCTGGTCAACGTACTGCAGGGAAATATTCGCAACGTTGTGTATGCGCTTGAAGCCGTTCGCGCCAAAAAAGCTGAACAGGAAAGTGCGTAAGCTCTTTCTGCAATTTATTCCGTTAACACTGATTAACACCTATGGAGGGAATTTAACATGACAAAAGAAGAAATTTTACAAGCCATTGAACAGATGACTGTTTTGGAACTTTCCGAACTCGTAAAAGACATGGAAGAAAAATTCGGCGTATCCGCTGCTGCTCCTGTTGCCGTAGCTGCCGCTCCTGCTGCCGGTGCTGCCGAAGTTGAAGAAAAAGATGAATTTGACGTTATCCTCAAATCTGCAGGCGAAAAGAAAATCGGCGTCATCAAAGTCGTCCGTGAAGTGACCGGCCTCGGCTTGAAAGATGCCAAAGATTTAGTTGACGGCGCTCCTAAGACCGTTAAAGAAGCAATGCCGAAAGCTGACGCTGAAGCTCTTAAGGCTAAATTGGAAGAAGCCGGTGCTTCTGTAGAACTGAAATAATTTCATTCTTGAAATTACAAGCTCTGCAAACCGTATGAATATGCGATTTGCAGAGCTTTTTTGTTTAACTGACAAGACTGAAAAAACAAGACTAAGGACTGATCAAACCGGGATGGAGCAGATCATAAAATTAAATGATAAGGAAGAAGCAATTCCAGCATATCTCAAAAAAAGACCTGACAGCACTTAGCAGGAAACTGCCGCGGCAACTGGTACTGCCTCTTGGCGCTATCGAGTATTATACAAAGATGCTTCAAGAAAAAGGCTGTCTCCAACACGTAGAGACGCCTCGCAAAGGGAGCCGGGTGTGATACGCATATGGCCTTATTTTTTCTAAAAACTGTGAAAATAAGGTTTATTTCGAGAAACAGTGCGTTAAAATAGAGTAATGGAGACATCAGCCTGGAGAAAAGATGCCGGCATAGGCCGGACATAATTGCAGTTTCAATCAAAACCTGAATCGATGTGCCGGTTCAGGTTTTTTGTTTTTGGAAAGATAAACAGGCACCCCTTTAGGCGGAAGCCGGGGTGCCTGTTTCTTTGCGAAAAATTGCCGATGATCATCTTGCGGGACCGATACATACAAAGAGGTATGCAACTTACGTTGCATACCTCTTTGTGGATTCTTTAACCTTATTCCGGTACGAAAGCTTTTGAATACAGGTAGAGAATCAGTATAGGCCATAAGGAAAAAATCACCCGTTTAACCAATTGATGGCGAGTTGAGCGTAGATCAAAGCCCCGTACGGAAGTACGGATTCATCTATCGTGAAGTGATCGCTGTGATTAGAATAAACAGCCCCTATATCAGGGTTCCGCGCACCAATGAAGAAAAAACCGCCGGCTTTTTCTTTTTGATAAAATGCGAAATCTTCACTGCCCATAACCTTTTCGTAGTTTAATAACGCTTCGTTTCCCAGCAAGTCGGAAATCGTATGAGCCACCATTTCTGAGCAGGTTGGGTCATTGACAGTGGGAGGGACGACATGGAGATATTCAATTTCGGCAGTGGCGCCATACGCTTCGGCTGTAGAATTGATGATCCTATTCATTCTTTCTTCCAGTAACGCGCCTATAGAGGGATCAAAGTATCGAGTGGTTCCTTCCAGGGAAGCTTCTCCGCCTACAATATTCCAGCGATCTCCGCCATGTATCGTTCCTATTGTGAGAACGGCTGTATCCAGCGCATTTATTTGACGGGAAATGATTGATTGTAAATTTACCGCAATAGCGGCTGCAGTGAGAACGGCATCAATTCCTGCATGAGGTTGGGAGCCGTGGGATTGCTTTCCATGTACTTTGATTACAAACCTGTCGGTTGCCGCCATTGCCGGTCCTGCTTTAACGCTGAATTTTCCTGCCGGAATATCTGTCCAAATATGTGCTCCAAAAATAGCGCTGATTTTTTCATACCAATCTCCGACAGACATCATATACGTAGCGCCTTTGCCGATTTCTTCTGCCGGTTGAAAAATCAGGTAAACGCGTCCTTGGACTTGATCGCGATTATCTGCAAGCATTTTAGCGGCGCCTAACAGCATTGCGATGTGCGTATCATGTCCGCAAGCATGCATGATTCCTTGGTTTTTAGAACAAAACGGCAGGCCTGTTTTTTCTGTTACCGGGAGTGCGTCAATGTCGGCCCGCAGAGCAACCGATTGTCCTGGACGGTTGCCGTTAATGATTCCTATTACGCCAATACCGCTAGGCGTGATTTCATGGGGAATTTTCAATTCTTCGAGTTTTTCCGCGATCCTCTTTGTCGTTTTCACTTCTTGCATGCTTAACTCGGGATATTGATGAAACTCCCTTCTTATGTTTTGAATATACGCTGAGTAATCTCCCAAAGTGTCTTTTAAGGACATCGAATGCCTCCCTTCTGAATAGATACCGTTTTATAAGTTGGATGATGTCATCGCTTCCAAATAGTCATAGGCGAATTGGGCGTACATGGCGGCTCCTCGTTTGAGCACGCTTTCATCAACGGTGAAGCGGTCGTTATGATTCTTTTCAACAATTCCCAAAGCGGCGTTTCTGGCGCCGACGAAGCCGAATATTCCCGGGACCTTTTCCATGTAAAGGGCGAAATCTTCGCTTCCCATCATTTTGGCGAGAGGGCCTAGGGCTTCTTTTCCGAATAATTTAATGGCCGCTTTTTCTGCAATACCGTTTAACATTTCGTGTTCATTAATGACAGGAATTAAATATGGTTCGTATAGCAATGTCGCCTTTGCTTCATGGGCTTTGGCAATATTTTCGATCAAGTTGCGAATCCAGCCTTCAACGCTTTCGCGCACTTCTTTTGAATGTGTACGGATCGTTCCTTTCATGGTTACTTTGTTAGCAATAATATTGAAACGTTGTCCGCCGGTAATCTCTCCGATAGTGATAACCAGGGGATTAATGGGATTGTTTTTCCTTGCCACCAGAGTTTGTATTTGGCTGATAATGTCGGCAGCCGTTACAATTGCATCTGTTCCTTGATGAGGCGCGGAACCATGTGCGGACTTTCCTTCAACGATAATTTGGAAATTGTCGCAACTGGCCATTCTCGGGCCGTTGTCGAAATTCATATACGGTGAATCAAAATCTCCCCATATATGTGTTCCGTATATTGCGTCCACGTCGTCCAGAAATCCGTTTTCTATGTAGTATCGAGCGCCATAGCAGGATTCTTCTGCAGCTTGGAAAATAATTTTCACATTGCCGGCCAATTCAGCTTTATGCGACAGTAACATTTTGACTCCGCCGAGTAACATGGCTATGTGGCAATCGTGCCCGCAAGCATGCATGACCCCTTTGTTTTCACTTGCAAAGGGAAGTCCTGTATGTTCTTCTACCGGCAACGCATCAATATCGGCACGTAAAGCGACCGTCTTGCTCTTTGGCGTCGCTTTACCGCCCTTAATCAGAGCCCAGCAACCGGGGTAATCTGGATAGACGTGAACGTCCAATCCCATGGCTGTCAACTCTTTAGCAATTTCTTTTGTCGTATTTACTTCTTCGAAAGAAAGTTCGGGGTGAGCATGGAAATATCGGCGCCTTTCGATAATGTATTGTTCCAACTGTTCGGATAGATCTTTGAAATTCATCGAGAAGCACTCCTTTCAAGCGTACGTATTTTATTTTTGCAACAAGGGAATAAAAATGGAGGCAATGATTACGGACGTGATTGTAACCGTTACGAACCCGCCGACAATCATCTGAGGTAACATTTTGTCCATCAAGAATGCTTTTTCTTCAGGCGTTTCAGCCAGTGCAGTAGTGCATTCATCTGTTAATACATAGTTTGGCGGGAAGCCATATAACGCCGTTAAACTTGTTGCTACGGCGATATATGGGCTGATCTTTAAAAACCTGCTTGCAAGAACGGAAAGTATGATCATGCCAATTACGCCGACGACAATGATGGTGACCATTGGTCCTAAAATTTCGGATAAAAGTTCAGGCGTAGCTCCGCTTAATCCTGAGAATATAAAAATCATTAAAGCGAACATAAGGAAATTAAAACATCCGTTTTTCATTAAAATATTGGGACGCAAAAATCCTAATTCCGTTGCCAAAATGCCGAATACTAACGCTAATACAGCCGCGTTAATGGCATAGGCTCCCATAAATGTCCTTGTCCAGGCACTCACTACGATGGAGAGTGTAGCGATCAGGCACATGGTAGCTAAGGAATAGGTGACGGAATAGTATTTGTCCGGAATAGAGGGGAAGAGCTTTTTGTGAGTCATTTCTTCAGTGACGGAAAACTTACCATTCGTTTCGTCGATATTGCCAATCGTGGTTGCTGCGGTGATTTCGCCGTTTCTATATCCCTTTAGCAAACGCTTTCCTTCTTTTTTCAACATTACGGCGGTTAAAGGATAGCCGGCAAAACCTTGGCATACGTACATGCAAATTGCTAAAATGGCCGCTTTTTCTAAGCCCAGCTCTTGTGCGGCAGTTTGCATCATGGTAGCGGCAACAATACCTCCCGTAAGCGGGGGCAGACCGGCGACGATATAGTTGAAATCAACGAGGTTAAATACGGCCAATGCGAGACAAAGGATGATCATCCCTGCAAGACCTGCGAGGCAGACTAAAATAATTTTCCATTGACCGGCCAGTTCTTTAAGGCTGATCGCAGTCCCCATATGCGTTACACACAACAGAATAGCGATGATTCCTCCTAAAGGAGCGCCTAACCCGCCAAGCGTAACGATGTTTTTAGGAAAGACTGTCCAATAGCCTATTAAAAATAAAATGGCGACAACAAACACGGAAGGTATCCATGCCTTAGTGAAAGTGCCTACAAATTCACCGATAGCATAGACGGCACAGAGAACAAATAGAGCGAAAACAGGAGTAGTGGTCAAAAACGCTTGAAACCCTTCCATAGTTAAATCCCTCCTTAAAAATAAACTAAAAAAAACAGATGGTTGGTAGGGGATAAAAAATAACATACAATATATATAAAGCCAACCTCATAATAATATGTTATCATATTAATAATAAAATAACAATCTAAAAATACAATAAAATTTAACATATTACCGATTTAAATTAATTTAACAAACATATAACTGGGCTTTTATCTAAAATAATTTTGAAAAATAATGCAGAGTATTAACTTGAAAATATATTATCGTTATAATAAAATAATAAAAAATGGCTTTTGTAATTTGAAAAGAGGGAAATAGTAAATGGACACCAATAATACATTAGTCATGTACGAAAAATTGGTAGCTTTTCTTGGGGAGGTGTTAGGCGATCAATGCGAAGTTGTGCTGCATGATATGCGGAATTTGGAGCACTCCGTCATTGCGATTGCCAATGGGCAGGTTAGCGGCAGGGAAGTAGGATGTCCTGCGACGGATTTCGTATTAAAACTGTTGCAATTAGGAAAAGATAAAAGGGCGGAATATATTACCAATTATTTCGGAAAAAATAAGGATGGACAGATTTTGCGATCGTCGTCTTATTTTATTCATGACGATGCCGGGAAGGTACTTGGTGTTCTTTGTATTAATTATAATCTTCAGGAATATTTGCGAGTGAGAGATGCGTTGGATAATGCATTTCTGTTGAAAAGGGACAAACAAAGCAAAATGGTCATTCATTCGGCAAGTGAGAACAATCTTTTAACCGTAATATCGGAAAATCTGTCTCAGACTGCAGATGAAACAATTGATAGCATTATTAGTAAAGAACTCATGCAGTATGCTGTTGATCCGAAACGGTTTTCACAAAAAGAACGACTGGCAGTAGTAAAAAATTTATATGACAATGGATTGTTTTTATTGAAAGGCGGGATTGGAGCGTTGGCAAAGAGGCTTGGCGTTTCTGAGCCGACGGTGTACCGATATATCAATACTGTAAAAAATGGATAATGATTACGCTGGAGGAGGAATGTGCAATGATGACGAATGAACGGTGGCAGAAGATGATTGCTGTCATCAAAAGCGATGTCGTACCGGCAACGGGGTGTACGGAACCGATCTCGTTAGCCTTTGCGGCGGCAACGGCGGCCCGTTATTTGGGCGAAGACGTTATTTCCGTAAAAGCTCGTGTTTCGGCCAATTTGATGAAGAACGGCATGGGCGTCATGGTTCCCGGTACGGGGCGTCCCGGGCTCGTGATCGCCGCTGCTGTCGGGGCTCTCGGCGGCGATGCCGACGCCGGCCTTCAGGTTCTGCGGCAGTTGTCCGCAAGCGTTGTGGAGCAGGGCATGATGATGGTTGATAACGGCGCGGTTACCGTCGGAGTCAATAAGGAAACGGATCACGTCCTTTATGCCGAAGCTTGCGTGTACGGTGAAAAGCATTATGTTAAAGCCGTTATCGTCGATGATCATACGAATATCCTTTCTATTGAAAAAGACGGCGAAGTTATTTTTTCGGCAGCGGCGCAAGATAACGGCGAAGGTGACGACAAAAAGGCCTTTCTTCATACGCTTTCCGTAAAGGAAATACTTGCTTTTGCCGAACAGGCGCCGCTTGAAGAGATCCGTTTTATCAAAGAAGCGGAGGACCTGAATGACGCGCTTTCGAAGGAAGGGTTGACCGGCAAGTACGGATTGAAGATAGGACGTACGTTGCAGGATGCTCAGGAGTCGGGTATGACGGGGAAAGATTTGCAGAATGAGATCCTGATTCGCACGGTGGCGGCCTCTGACGCCCGCATGGGCGGTGCTGCGTATCCGGCCATGACGAATTCGGGATCAGGGAATCAGGGAATAGCCGTGACGGAACCGGTTACCGTTGTCGCCGATTATCTTCATGCCGATGAGGAAACGCGGCTTCGCGCGCTGATTTTGGCGAGCATGACGGCGATTTATATTCACGGGTACTTGCCGAAGCTTTCCGCTTTTTGTGCTACCGTTACAGCCGCCATGGGGGCTGCAGCCGGAATGGCCTGGTTGCTCGACAGGGAACATGGGCTGGAGCGGATCGGCCAGGTTATCTGCTCGATGACCGGCGACGTTGCGGGAATGATCTGTGACGGCGCTGCCAACAGCTGCTCTATGAAGGTATCAACGGCTGTCAGTGCGGCTTATAAGGCGACGGTATTAGCGTTGAACGGGACGCGTGTCAGCGGCGACGACGGACTCGTTGCCAATGATGTGGAGGAATCGATTCGCAATATCGGACTCCTGGCGTCCAAGGGGATGCAGCAGACAGATGATGAAGTGCTGGATATTATGCTGCACAAGAATCAAGGCGACCGTCGCCAATAGCGCTGTATGGCAGAAGATAGATACGAGATAGCATCATTTTGGGAGAGGCTGAAGAGGCCTCTCCTTTTGTCATACGTGTAGTCTCAAGGCCCGTAACGGATTAAAGTCAGTGCGTCAGCGTATTTTCAAAGAAATAACGTGTATTCTTGGCGAGCAAAAAATCGTTTTGCCGAAAAAGATCGCTTTAAGGACGGGAGAAAAAAGAACGGAATGGTGATCGGAGCGATAACAGAGGATTTACGTTGCCGCCGTCTGTTTTCCGCTGCTTTATCTTTTATGCGGAAATTGATACAATGATAGCATGTAAATGGGTAAATAGCAGAAGTGGGTTTCTGCATATGGGAGTGAAGGAAATGAACTATACTAAGGTAACTGAAAATATTGCGGCGCAGCTCCGGACTATTGTCGGAGAGAAGAATGTCTGGACCGACGTTGAGGCGATGCAGCCTTACGGGCACGATGAGGTTACGGATCCGGCGTACCATCATTTGCCGGAGGCGGTGGTGTTTCCGCAGACGACGGAAGAAGTGGCGGCAGTTGTCATCTTAGCCAATGAGCATCATTTCCCTATCGTGCCGCGCGGCGCAGGTACGGGGCTGGCGTGCGGCGCCGTTCCCAGTTGCGGCGGCATCGTTTTGTCCCTGGAGAAGATGAATGCCATTGAAGAGATCAATGAGGACGCGTTGTATGCCGTTGTTCAGCCCGGCGTGCGTACAGCCGATTTGCAGCGCGCTGCTGAGGAAAAAGGACTCTTTTATGCCGGCGATCCCTGTAGTGGCGACTCTTGCCAGATCGGCGGCAATATTGCAACGAACGCCGGCGGCAATCGGGCTGTAAAATACGGCACGACGCGTCATCAGGTATATGCCGTTGAAGTCGTGACCCCCTTGGGGAAGATCGTGGAGCTCGGCGCCCGTTTGAAGAAGCAGTCGACCGGTTACTGCCTCGATCAGCTGATCATCGGTTCGGAAGGGACTCTGGGAATTATCACGAAGGCTACGCTCAAGCTGTTGCCGAAGCCGAAATATACGCTCGATATCTTGGCGGTTTTCGACAGCGTCGATGCTGCTATCGGCATTGTCAGCAAAATTGATAAAGCAGGGATAACGCCGACATGTGTGGAATTTATGGACAATATTACAATCAAGTCGGTGGAGCGCTTTCTCGGGGAACCGCTGCAGGGGAGTGCGCAGGGAAATTATCTGATCATTGAAGTGGAAGGGAAAGATGAAGACGACTTGGATGACAAGGCTCTTTTCCTTGATGCGCTCTGCAGTGAAAACGGGGCTTCGGCTGTTCTCGTTGCCGATTCGGCCCGTATCTGGAAGGCGCGCAAAGCCTTTGCCGAAGCCGTCCGCGCCGAAAGCCGGAACGTTTGCAAAGAAGATGTTGTGGTGCCTGTCGATCAGGAACCGGCGCTGCTGGCAACGATCTTGAAGCTGGCGCGGAAATACGGTCTGATAACGCGGATCGCCAGTCATGTCGGTGACGGCAATATTCATTTAAATATCCTGAAAAATGAAGAATTAAGCTACGACCAATGGAACGAACAGGTTGAAAAGAATCAGCAAGAACTGTATACCGCCATATATCGTCTTGGCGGTCGACTTTCCGGCGAACACGGCATCGGCTTTAAACGCAAACACTTGATGAAAGCATTTACAAACCCCGATGAACTGGATATGATGAAAGCGGTTAAGCGCGCATTGGATCCCAATTATATTCTGAATCCGGGGAAGATATTTGATTTGGATATATAGCGTTGCGTGTACGGTGTGATGAGGGGGCGACAACATGTTCAGAGAAATGAGAAGGAAGCGGCAACTGTTGAGTGAGGCGGAAACGGTTGCCGTAATGGAGCGCGGCACTGCCGGTGTGCTGGCGCTTCTTGATCAGGACGGATATACCTATGCCGTACCGCTCAGCTATGTCTATAACCGTGCGGAAAAGCGGATTTTTTTTCATTCGGCTACATCCGGCCATAAGCTGGAGGCTATTGCTCACCATCAGAAGGTTTCCTTCTGTGTCATTGATCAGGATCAGATCGTTCCGGAAGAATTAACGACCTATTTTCGCAGCGCCATTGCCTTTGGAGAAATATATGCGGTAACCGATGAGGCGGCAAAAGTTGCGGCACTTAAGCTGCTCGGCGCGAAATATTTGCCGTCTGACCCGGTACGGGTGATGCAGTCTGTCGAGAAATCGCTGGCGGCAGTGACGATTTTGGCGATGACTGTTGAGAAACTGAGCGGCAAGGAAGCGATCGAATTGGTTCGCGCCAAAGCGGCGAAGGGGCGATAATCATGCGCAGAAAAGATAGAGAATTATCTGCTGAAGAAGGAATGGCTATTTTACGGGACGGCGAATACGGCGTTCTGTCGACGCAGGGAGACAAATATCCTTACGGCGTACCTATGAGTTACGTTACAGACGGCAAGGCCATCTACCTGCACGGCGCCGCGGCGAGGGGGCTGCGGTCACGCAATATGGAAGCTCATGAAACGGTGTCATTTACCGTTGTCGGAGCAACGGAGGTATTACCGGCTGCTTTCAGTACGAACTATAGCAGCGTGATCGTTTTCGGACGGGCAACGCGGATAGAAGGAGAAGAAAAACGAAAAGCATTGCAGTTGTTTGTCGCAAAATACAGTCCCGCTTTTCGGGAAGAAGGCGCCCGCTATATCGAGAAGGCTGCAGCGGCAACGGGCGTTTACAAGATTACCATTGATTTTCTGACTGCGAGGAGCCGCAGATAAGGGCCGTCGTCCACCGAAGCAGGGGAACTGTTTTTTTCGGTGCGAAAGCATGGCGTTGTCCGATTTCAGGGAAGAAGAGGGGATATATGACAGATAAAACGATCGTCCTAATAAGCGGTCCGATCAATAAACACGTATTACCGCCATTGGAACGGGATGGCAGGTTTGAGATCAGAAAGCCGGAAAAGGGACTGCATTTTACAGCGGAAGAGTTGAAAAGCAAGATCAGCGATGCGCAGATACTTATCGTTGCCTATCAAAGCGTGATTACAAGGGAGATACTGTCGGCAGGAGAAAGGCTGGGCCTTGTCATACAGCCCTTTGTCGGCTATGAAAATGTTGACGTAGACGCTTGTACCGCGTTGGGGATCCCCTTTTGTAATACGGCGTCTATCGGTACGGAAGCTGTTGCCGAATTGGGCATGGCGTTGGTTTTCGCCGCATATCGCAATTTGCCGCAGAACTGCGCTTATGCCAAGAGCGGCGGCTGGCAGCGCCGCGGGGCGGCGCCGTTCCTCTTCGGACAGACTGTCGGCGGTTCCGTTATGGGCATCCTGGGACTGGGACATATCGGGCTTCGGCTGGCCGAGTTGGCGCAAGGGTGCGGCATGACCGTTCTTTATCATAATCGACGCCGCCATGAAGCGGCAGAATCGGCCGGTATGACTTGGGTCACGACAGATGAGCTGTACAAAGCGGCCGATATCGTTGCCGATGTCTTGCCGTTGACGGCGGAAACGAAACATTTCGTCGATAGAGCAGCTTTTCGAAAAATGAAGGACAGCGCACTCTTTCTGAACATCGGCCGCGGGGATACCGTTGATACGACGGCCTTGACGGAAGCCCTCAGGACGGGGGAAATTGCCAAGGCGGCACTTGACGTCATTGACATCGAACCGCTGCCGCCGCAGCATGCGTTGTACCAAATGGACAATGTCATTATTACGCCTCATATCGGCGGCATGACGCGGCAGTCATGGGCGGCTAAGGGAAACGGAACGGCGGCCAATATTATTTCTTTCTGCAACGGACAGGGCGTGCGGGACTGTGTCAACGGCCGAGCGCTGGGAATAAGGGAAAATAAAAAAGTCCGTTTATAGGAAAAACGAGGTTATGCGGAAAGAGCGGCTTTTCTGGTAATCTTCCTTTATTTATGATAAACTATATAAAAGTACGTGAATATTTTATCTTACTTAGAGGAAGGACGAGAGTCGTGGACTATAATCAATGTATAAACTTTCTGCTGACAGTGGCGCAGCATGAAGTTTTCTTAACCTTCTCGGAAAATTTGTCGCATTTCGGTATCACGCCGGGACAATACGGCGTGTTGGCCTGTCTTTGGCGTGATGGTTCGTTAACTCCTAAAGAAATCGCGCAGAACCTGCGTGTGGAAAACTCAACCATATCCGGCGTTCTGGACAGAATGCAGAAGCGGGGGCTGATCGATCGGGTGTTGGATCCGAATAACAGAAGGAGTATTCGCGTTGAAGTGACGCCGGAAGGATTAAAGATCAAGGATGCAGTATTGCAGTGTATTGAAGAATTGAATGATGACGTATTAAAAGATTTTTCTGTTGAAGATCGTGAGAAATTGGTTGAGTTGCTTAGTCGTGTCGGCAATGCGGCCGTTTCTTTTAAGGCGGAATAAGGGATATAAAAGGCTTTCCTGCGGGAAAGCCTTTTGTGTATCTAGAAAGTTAATGGAGATACTGTATGAGAAATCTATTGACATAGTCGACTACTCATGATATTATTTAACCAGGATATTTCTTAATACGAAATATCCTTTATACAAATATAAAAAAACGATAGAAGGAGTGAAACTTATGAGATATGTTAATTCAGCCGTACATGAAGAAAAACAAAGTTTGGCTAAACGCTTTCTCGTTCCGCAGATAAATCGTTATGATGCCGTCGATCTGTTTATCGCAGCTAATAAAGAGTTTGGAAAAATAGATATTAATACAAATAGTATTTAAGCATAAAAAACGCAACCTCTGATAAGGGGTTGCGTTTTTTTCATTAAAATTTTTCTATCATACTATTAATACATATGTATTGACTGCTGCATTTTACCTATGATATTATGCAAGTGTAATATTTCTTATTGCGAAAAGTTTCTAAGGGTAAATTTTATATTTTGAATTAAGAGGAGAGATGCAGAATGGATTTTGAACTCAGTGCACAAGAACAGGAAATCGTAAATCAGGTTCGTGAATTCACACAAAAACGATTGGCTCCCGGTGTTGTTGAACGCGATGAAAAATCGGAATTCCCCCTTGAAGCGTTCAAGGAATTCGGCAACATGGGGATGTACGGTCTCTGCTATCCACAGGAATTCGGCGGCACTGATACGGGATATCTCGCATATATTCTTGCAGTAGAAGAAGTTTCCAAAGTTGATGCGTCTTTTGGTATCGGGTTCTCTGTCAATACCTCTCTTTACGGTGGCAGTGTCATGTACTCCAATGCCACAGACGAACAGAAAAAACGTTTTCTCTCGCCTATTGCCAGCGGTAAAGCTATCGGCTCTTTCGGGCTGACAGAAGCCAGTGCCGGTTCCGATGCTGCAGGGCAGCAGACGATCGCCACTCCGGACGGTGACGGTTATGTATTGAACGGCACGAAGATTTTCAATACCAATGGTCCTCTGGCCGATTACACTGTCGTATATTGCCTCCTCGATCCTTCTGTAGGAACAAAGAGCATGGCAGCTTTCGTTGTCGAAAAAGGCACGCCCGGCTTCCATGTCGGCAAGATCGAAAACAAAATGGGGATTCGCTCGGCGCAAGTATCTGAAATGGTCTTGAGCAACGTGAAGGTATCTGCCGATCAAATGATTGCCAAACCGGGCGAAGGCTTTAAGTTGGCGATGAAGACGTTGGACGGCGGCCGTATCGGTGTCGGTGCGCAGGCTCTCGGTATCGCTGAAGGAGCATTTGAAATTGCCAGAGATTACCTGAAACAGCGTGAACAGTTCGGCAAACCGCTCTTCAAGCAGCAGTATCTGGCCTTCAAGATGGCTGAATTGTATGCTGATATTGAAAAAGCCAAATTGGTTCTTTATAAAGCAGCGAAATTGAAAGAAGCGGGAAAACCGTTTACGACGGCTGCTGCCATTGCTAAAATGACTTGCACCGATGTGGCGATGAAGGTTACGACGGAATGCGTGCAGATGCTCGGCGGTAACGGCTATATGAAAGAATATCACGTAGAACGCATGATGCGCGACGCCAAGATCACACAGATCTACGAAGGCACGAATGAAATTCAGAAGCTCGTCATTTCCGGCGGTCTCTTCCGCTAAGAGCTTTTGCTCCTGCAGAAATGCGAGTTCCTATAAAGCAACTTCGTTGCCGTACAGCCGGCAATCGGTCATATTGTCAAAGGCATGGGCTTTTAGCTCATGCCTTTTTTGCGGTCCCGAATCATCCAAGAAAGACATTTATCCGGTAAAACGCAAGGATACGTTTCTTGCTGTACACTTTATGAGAAGCGGCTGCGTTTTTTATCCCTTAAACCACGGGGGAGGGATAGGAAACGGTCGCATATGATTGTATACTAAGAAGAGTACATAGCGGGAGAAGCGGGATTGCGGCGTATTTGCGGGATAAACCGGCTTTGACGGGCGGCTGCTGACGAAAACGGCCCGTTGAGAGGCGCCGCTTTTGAGGGGAACGAAGAGGAGGAATCTTGGCATGGATAAAGAACATATGTTTTTTGATAATTACGCGGCTAATTGGGATCGTGACAGGAAAGAAGACGCGGCGCTGATCGGTCGGCTCCTTGACCTTGCCGACATACCGGCGGCGGCCGTCGTTCTCGACGTCGGTTGCGGCACCGGCGTCTTGCTGCCCTATTTGCATGCGCGCCTCGGCGGCGGCCGTATTGACGCTCTCGATTATTCTAAAGCGATGTTGACCAAGGCGAAGGAAAAGTACGGCGCCTTGGAGGGGATTTCTTTTATCGAAAAAGATATTTTAAAATATGATGTGCCGCCGGGAACGTACGATACGGTTTTATGCTTTGACTTTTACCCGCACATGAGCAAGAATACGCACCGGTTCATTAAACAGATCGGTTCTGCCGTCAGAGACGGCGGCGATTTGATTATTATGCATGATCAGGGGCGGCAAAAGGTCAATGCCATGAATCCGGGACACCTGGCGGAGGGAGAGGCAGCCTTGCCGGCGATCGATGTCATGAGCACGTTGCTGACCGGCGCAGGGTTTGTTGTAACGGCTGCCGTTGATGACGGGACGATCTATTTTGTCAAAGCCAGACGCTGTTTGGAATTGTCTGTACCGACTGCTGCCGGAGACCAGCCGCAGTCCGCTCACTGCGGCCGATATCATCAGCAGGAAAAAATTGTCATCAATCGCTTGGCCCGTATCAGCGGTCATTTGGAAGCGGTCAAGCGCATGATTGAGGGCGGCAGAGATTGCAGTGATGTGTTGATTCAGCTGGCAGCCGTCGATTCGGCCGTCGTCAGCGTCAGCAAAGTCATTTTGAAGGATCATATCGATCATTGCCTTGTCGAAGCGGTCAAACAGAATGATTTGGGAGCCGTCGAACGGTTGAAGCAGGCGATTACGATCTTTGTCAAATAAATTTGGGTTCAACGTGTATGGTATAATGAAAGCGGAACGCTTCAGGAGGGGACGATGCGGCTGCGTGTTTTTAAAGGCGATATAACGGATTCGAAAGCGGCAGGGATCATCATTTCCGCCGGTACGACCTTACTCGGCGGCGGCACGGTGGCAGCTGCCGTCCATCGCAAAGGCGGCATTTCTCTGACCGCGGCCTGCCGGTCTTTGCAAGGATGCCGGCAGGGAGAGGCCAAAATAACGTATGGATACAAACTGCCGGCGCGTTATGTCATTCATGCCGTCGCGGACCGTTTTGGCGCGGCGGCACGGAAAATGAAGCGGCCCTTTTGGTCAGCGCCTGTGAAGCGGCTTTGCGGCTGGCTCGGGAGAATACACTCCTGCACCTGGCGGTTTCGCTTATCAGCGTGGAAGATAAACGTTTCCCCTTGCAGAAAGCTGTGGCTCTTTTGGCGCCTGCCGTCTTGCGCGGCGGTGCTTTTGCCGAGCAGATTGATTTCGTCTGTGCTGACGCGACTGCCTGCGCTGCCGTGGTGCGGCAGCTCACCCTGCTTCTTTTGCAGGCTTGGCATCGCGGCCGGACGACGGCGGAAACGGTTGCCGCCTTGGCGTTGTTGTTGACGGCGGAACCGCTGCCGGAGCCGTCTCGGTTTGCCGCGAACATGAAAGCGATCAACCCTGTTATCCGGGCTGCTTCAAGGGAGGCCGAAGATTGGAATTTTATGACACTGAACGTACTTGCCGATTCGATCTTACAAGTATATGAGGAGAGCAACTGATGGAAACGAAGAGTCATGCCGTAACGTTATCTTTGCGCTGCCCCGCTTGCGGGACAGACGGAACTTTTGCCACTTGGGATTATATTGATGCCGCCGACGGCGCGCTGCGCCGCCGTGTGCTGACGGACGAAGGCCTGTTTTTTTATACTTGTCCTCACTGTGACGCTGCCGTACAGGTGGAGTCGCAGTGTCTTTACGGTGACAGGGACCAAAAACTGTTGATTTGGCACATTCCGGAACCGAAACTGGAAGTCAGCGCCGCTGCCGTTCAGGCCTTCACCGGTGAAGCATCTTTCGACGACTATCGTTGCCGGGCCGTTTTAACGTGGGGCGAATGGCGCGAGAAGCTCATCGAAATGGAGTCCGGTTATGACGACAGGCTCTATGAACTGATCAAGTACGGCGCGTACCGTCTTATCAAAGAAGCCGACCGGCAGAAACTGCCGTTAGCAGCGTATCATCTCGATTATGCTGACGGCGCCGGCCGGTCCGATTCCTTGGCATTGGTGTTCATGGAAGAGGGCAAGGCCGGTTCCGGTTACGTTTACCCGATTACGGCGCGGCTTCTCGACGTGACGCAGGATGTTTTTCTGCCGCTCATCGAAAGAGTTCCCGCTTTATCCGGGAAGGGCGTATTTGAGCGCTACGGGTACACCTGGGCGCAGCAATTCATGACGCAGCTGTTGCAGTCCGTTTCCGAAGACGGCAACGGCGCATACGGACAGCTTATCGGATTCTGGATCCAAACGCTGGGAAAGGAAATTTTTAACAACGAGATCATGAAGGAAACATAAAAACGAACCGGACCTACTACAGGCCCGGTTCGTTTTTATTTGCGGCGATGCGGTGTGCGGTGATGTTGTATCGGCCGATGGGGATTCAATTTGAAATAATTGTGTTTAACCGTTTTGTTTTTTTCATCTGTCGTCGTGCTGACTTCAAAG
This sequence comes from Megasphaera vaginalis (ex Bordigoni et al. 2020), assembly GCF_900240295.1. Taxonomy (NCBI): domain Bacteria; kingdom Bacillati; phylum Bacillota; class Negativicutes; order Veillonellales; family Veillonellaceae; genus Megasphaera; species Megasphaera vaginalis (ex Bordigoni et al. 2020). The sequence continues at coordinate 142,634 of NZ_OEQB01000005.1, read as the reverse complement.
AGATTCAATGATTCAATGAAGGGAACAAATTTTTTGTAACCGAAATTGCGGACATCAAAGTCTGAGAATTGCTTGTTCAGCAGATTTCCTAAGGTGCCGGAAAAAATCCAGCCCGTATCATCGGAATTTTCTTCCGCCAACTTGATCAGCGCCTGTTTGATCGTCATAAAATCTTTACCCGAAGTCGTTTCTTCTTTTAAGGGACATGACGTTGTCACTTCCGTGACAGGCGGCAAAACGGCGGTAGTGCCGTGCGTTTCCTGTCGGGCCGGCGGGGCCGCATGTTCCTCTTCGTGGGCTTCGGACCACAGCACATCGAGGTAGAGAAAACGATTGCAAGCAGAAATAAAGGATCGAGGCGTTTTGCTCTCGCCCATACCGATGACATATTTCTGTGATTCGCGCAGCCGTGAGGCGAGACGCGTGAAATCGCTGTCCGATGAAATGATGCAGAAGGCATCGAGACTGCTCTGATAGAGCAGGTCCATGGTGTCAATAATCAGCGCCGAATCGGATGAATTCTTGCCGATCGTATTGCTGTATTGCTGTATCGGCTGGATGGCGTTGTCAAGGATGATGTTTTTCCATGAAGCCATCTGCGGTGTTGTCCAATTGCCGTAAATTCTCTTATACACGACATTTCCCAAATTATTTGCTTCGGAAATGATGATGTTGATGTATTTGTTCGATATATTCTCGGCATCGATTAAGACGGCCAGTTTCATTTCTTTTTCCTGGGTCATACGTTACACATTCCTCCTTTCCCTTTCCTATTGTACCATAAAACCCGATTCATACGAAATGAATCGGGTTTTATGGTACCGTTGTTTACAGCAGTTTCTGTAAAGATGCCGTAACTTCTTCGGGGGCCTTTTCCGGCGCCAGATCCATGATCGGCTGTTTGCCGACGTAAAGGATATTGTCTTCGCCTCTGTAGGCTTTTTCTGTCGTTGTTTTATCGTTGTGGTACACGGCGGACAAATTGCCGGCGATTAAATACGCCCGTTCTTTTCCCGACATGGAATCAATCGTTTCCGGTTTGTACCAATCCTTGTCGTGCAGCGAAATCATACCGCTGTCTCCGTTAACCTTGACAACGCCGTTGCTCCATTTCGTAATGTCTTCGCTGTAGGTCTTCAGGCGGTTGATATTTGTCGGATGGTCGTTAAACAGTTCCATTACCCCGCTACTCTTCGTCTTGCCGTCGGCGTGATCGAGGACGCGCTGCCATACGGCGGCGCCGCCGCCGATATTATAACCGGCGTTGACGGCGTAGGTGAAGGCGAGTGCGTCAGCCTCTATTTCCATCGGCTTTGTGATGAGTTTGGCCGTACCGATTTGGGAGAGGATGGCTGATCCGACTTCGGCAGCGCCGCCGTTGGCGCCGGCAATGGAAGCGATGAGAGAAATCGGCATCGTTTTTTTGATCCCGCTGATGGGGTGTCCTTTTTGACCGTGTCCCATTTCGTGGGCGACGATGAAGGCAATTTCATTTTCATTATAATTCAACGGCTCGAAGAGTCCGATATTGACGCTTAAGTTGTGGCCTATGGTACAGAACGCGTTGAAGTCCTTGTCCTCGTTGACAAAATAGTTGTACGGCTTTTTCGTAATTGACGGATCCGTCTGGGCAATGGAAGCGGAGAGATTGGTCACGATCCGGGTCAGCATGGCATTGGCGCGCTCATCGGTGCTGACGCCGTATTTTTTTTTGATCTGCTTCATAAAATCGTCGCGTCCTTCATTATCCAGATAACGTAACTGTTGGTCGAGATAAATATATTCGGCGCCGGCATTAATCAAGGTGCCGATGGTACCGAGATTTCCGAGGCTGAAGGCTTCGGCTGTTGTCGACGGGACAACGGCGGCGCCGCAGCTGACGGCAATAAGACAGGCCAAAAGGGACGTTTTCACTTTCTTTCCCGGTGTTTTCATGAATATCATGCCTCCTTGGCAAATAGATACGATAAGTGAACTACTAATCATATTATAACATAAAGGCGTGTGGTATAATGACAAAACAGAGAGTATTTCTATAGGCGAGGAGCATTCCATGATTAAACGACTTTTTTTTCATCCCCATATCTATCAGATTGAAGTGAATCTGCCGGACAATCCGCTGCGGTATCTGAACGCCTATGTCATTAAAGGTGAAACGCGAAACTTGATCGTTGATACGGGATTCAACAGACCTGAATGCCGGCGCGATCTTTTCGGCGCCTTGGCTGAATTGGATATCGATCTGCGCCGGTCGGATCTGTTTTTGACGCACCTTCATGCCGATCATACCGGTTTGGTCGGTGATTTTGCGGCTGCCGGCAGCACTATCTATATGCACGCCGTCGATTACACGTATTTGCAGGATTCAAAAGACGGCTCTACGTGGCGCTTTACAGAAGAAAATTTCATGCGTGAAGGCATGCCGGAGGCGGATATTAAATTGCAATTTTCCAATCATGCCCGGCTTTATTCGCCTGATCCGAATTTCACGGCTCATTTTGTCGAAGACGGCGACCGCCTGCAACTGGCTGGAACGGAAGTGCAAGTCATTCATACGCCGGGCCATACGAAAGGGCTCTGCTGTCTGTATTTGCCGCAGGAGAAAATCTTTTTTACGAGCGATCACATCCTTTTTGATATTACGCCGAATATTCAGGTCTGGTCCAACATGAAGGATTCGCTGGCGCAATATCTGCACAGCCTTGATAAGGTGCGGAATCTTCCGGTTCGCCTTGTACTGCCGGGTCACCGCAAGGGGCGGACCTCCATTGTCGAGCGGATTGCCGAGCTTCACGACCACCATCGGCGGCGGCTGTTGGAAGTGGAGGGGATTTTGCGACGATACGGTCGTCTTTCCGCATTTGCCATAGCGCCGCATATGACTTGGTCCATGCGCGGGAAACAATGGCCTGCTTTTCCGCCGACACAGAAGTGGTTCGCCTTAGGTGAAACGTTGGCGCATCTGGAATACCTGTGCAGCCGTCAACGTATTTCGTACACGGTGGAGAGCGGAGTCAAACAGTATGCGTTAATTGCTGATCGGTCCCCGCGAGATGAGGCTTGATAAGGGAAGATGGCAGCGTGCGAAACGGTGCGACTGTCGGTTCGCGAGGCATAGCCATGACGTGCAGAACGGTAACGTTACTATACATTACCGCTCTGCTTTTTTTCGCCATAATTGCCGTGCAGTTTTGTCGCCAGTTGGTGGTTCTGCCGGGGTGTGCCTGGCGATACAATCGAGTCACGCGTCTTTTTAGGAGACAGCACGGACTTCGGCAGTGTAACCTGTTGCCGGCGTTGTTTTGACGCGTATAAACGGAGCTGTTGCGATTTGCCTACGAAGAAGGAAGTGCTGTGCAACTTAGAAATGAATAGCATGATAAATAAGAATAAAATGATAAAAACGCATTTATGATATGAATACAATTTACAAGGTATATAAAATGGAGTATGATGAAAAAGTAGTAAGCGCAGAATGTATTCTGTATATAAAATTCTCATCATAAAGTGATATGGCTAATATCACTTGTGTCGGCAGCCGGCACATAAGAAGGGAAGTGGATAGTGTTATAGACGGGGTAACGCGTGTTTTGGTGTCAATTAACTTATAGAAAAGGTGGTGCGCGAATGATGAAGTGGGATCAGAAAGTAGCAAAAAATGTACAGGATATGAAACCGTCGGGAATTCGTAAATTCTTTGATATTGCCGCGCAGGTGAAAGGCGTTTTGTCGTTAAGTATCGGGGAGCCTGATTTTGCCGCGCCTGATAAGGTTTTGAATGCTATGAAGGCCAGCTTGGATGCCAAGGATACGAGTTATACGGCTAATGCAGGCATGCTGGAACTGCGGCAGGCTATTGCCGATTACTTTGCCGCTCATTACGGTGTGACTTACGATCCGCAAGATGAAATCCTCGTTACCGTCGGCGTATCGGAAGCGCTGACTATGGCGCTGATTTCCCTGGTTGAGCCCGGAGATGAAGTCATTATTCCGGACCCGGCTTATGTTGCCTATCCGGCAGCCGTTGAAATGGCTCACGGCAAAGCCGTGTTCGTGCCGACCTATCCGGAAGACGACTTCAAGCTGACCGTGGAAAATCTGGAAAAAGTCGTTACGCCGAAGACGAAAGCACTGGTTATCGGCTATCCGAACAACCCGACCGGTACGGTAATGACGGCGGAAGAACTGATGCCGATTGCCAAGTTTGTAGAAGAACACGATCTCGTTGTTCTGAGCGATGAAATTTACTGTGAATTGGTATACGGTGATACGAAGTTCACCTCCTTCGCCAAATTACCGGGCATGCGGGAACGGACGATCGTTTTCAACGGCTTCTCCAAGGCATGGGCCATGACCGGCATGCGCCTCGGTTATGTCTGCGCGCCGCGGGAAGGATTGGCGGCTATTACGAAGCTGCATCAATATGCCATCATGTGTGCCAATACGCAGGCGCAGCAAGGCGGGATTACGGCGTTGCGGGATTGTGACGAAGAAGTTCAAGCCATGCGTCAGGAATATGACAGCCGTCGTAAGGTTATCTATGAAGGCTTGAAAAAGATAGGCCTGAACGTCTTTGAACCGAAAGGCGCTTTCTATATTTTCCCCGATATCCGCAGTACAGGCATGACTTCGGCGGAATTTTGTGAACGTCTTGTCAAGGAAGAAAAAGTGGCTGTCGTGCCGGGATCGGCCTTCGGCGCCAGTGGCGAAGGCTTTATCCGTATTTCCTATGCCGCTTCGATGGAAACGATCAAAGAAGCGTTGAATCGGATGGAACGGTTTGTCCAAAGGAATAAGAAATAAGCCTAAACGGTAAAACAGGTGTGCCTTTATACTAAGGCGCACCTGTTCGCTATTTTAACTAAATATTTCCGTATAAATAAAAAGTTGTTGACAAATGAAATGGTGAAGCGTATTATCTAGTTCAACAACACATATTGGTTATAAAACCTAAGACGCGGAAGTAACGGCGAAGTCGTGCACTTACAGAGAATCGGGATGGTGAGATCCGGTAGAACGCAGCTCGTCAAATGGACCGCTGAGGGCGCAGGGAAAGGCCGGGGCCGAGTATTCTGCGACGTGAGGGCATACGTCAGTTGCCGGGAATATGTTGGTATTCCGTCGAGCGTAGGAGTCATATCCTAAAACAAGGTGGCACCGCGGAACTGTATCCGTCCTTGACAAGGTATTTGTCATGGACGGATTTTTTTTGTTAATGGGGGAAGCAAAATGGAAACGATGTCGTTGAATGAGATTCTTCAATATCGTAAGTCGTACGATATTGTGCCGGTTGCGGCGACCTTGTATGCCGATACCTGCACGCCGGTAGAGGCGTTATGCAGATTGCGAGGGGAAAGTAAACGCTGTTGCCTGCTGGAAAGCATGGAGGATGCTACGCGTTGGGGGCGGTATACGTTCATTGGCGTTGCGCCGTCAATGGAGATGCGTTGCAAAGACGGCGTCATACAGATAAAGGATGCAGGTGGCGTTACGGAGACGAGAGAGGACCCTGTGGCGGTGTTGCAGACGGTTTTACAACATTACCGAGCGCCGCGATTGGCGAATCTTCCGCCCTTTACAGGCGGCTTTACGGGCTACTTTTCCTATGATTATGTCGCTTGCAGTGAAAGGTCGTTGCAGTTGCATGGTGAGGATGAAGGCGGGTTCGCCGATTTCGAGCTGATGCTGTTTGATAAGGTCGTTGCTTTTGATCATTGGCGACAACAGATCGTCTTGATTGTCAATATTCGTCTCGACGAGGCTGAAAAAAATTACTCGCAGGCGTTGAGGGAATTGGCAGATATGGCGCGTGCGCTGCGGCGCGGCAGAAGCGTATATCCTGCGTCGTTACGGCTGCAGACATCGTTTCAGCCTCTTTTTACAAAAGACGAATACTGTGCAATGGTACGAAGAGGAAAACACTATATCAAAGAAGGGGAGATTTTCCAAGTTGTTCTTTCCAACCGGGTGAAGGCGAGAGCGAAAGGCAGTCTTTTTGATGCCTATCGCGTTTTGCGAACGTTGAATCCGTCGCCGTATCTGTTTTACCTGTGCAGCGAGACGGTAGAAATAGCCGGATCCTCACCGGAAACGCTGATTCGTCTGACAGATGGCGCGCTGTCCACATTTCCGCTGGCAGGCACGCGTCGCCGCGGCCGGACGCCGCGTGAAGACGAAGCGTTGGCGGCAGAACTTGTGCGCGATCCGAAGGAATTGGCCGAACATAACATGTTGGTCGATCTGGGGCGCAATGATCTGGGACGTATCAGTAAGTTCGGCACCGTTCACGTCGAAACATATCTTGATATTCTCCGTTTTTCTCATGTCATGCATCTTGGCTCTACCGTCACCGGCGAGATAGGCGACGGCAAGACGGCAATCGACGCGATCGGCGCCGTTCTGCCGGCAGGAACCTTGTCGGGCGCTCCGAAGATCAGGGCTTGCCAGATTATTGACGAGTTGGAAGACTGCAAGCGCGGAATTTACGGTGGCGCCGTCGGATATATCGACTTTACGGGAAATATGGATATGGCTATTGCCATTCGGTTGGCTTATAAAAAGGATGACATCGTTTATGTTCGCGCCGGCGCCGGTATCGTGGCCGACAGTCGGCCGGAAGCGGAATATCAGGAATGCGTGCATAAGGCGCAGGCCATCGTGACGGCATTGGAAACGGCGAACGGAGGGATCGACAGATGATCGTGCTCATTGATAATTACGACAGCTTTTCATACAACGTTTATCAGCTTTTGGGACAATTCGACGAGGACATCGCCGTTATCCGCAATGACGCCGAGTCCGTCGCCGCGTTGGCGGCGCGAAAACCGGATCACATCGTCCTTTCGCCAGGTCCGGGACGGCCTGCCGCGGCGGGTATCTGTGAAGAGGTAGTTCACCACTTCTGCGGAAAGGTGCCGATTCTCGGCATTTGTCTGGGACATCAGGCTATTTGCGAAGCGTTCGGCGGCACCGTGACTTATGCAGGAACCTTGATGCACGGCAAACAGTCTGTGGCCAGGATCTTGCGCGAAGAACCGTTATTCCATGGACTCGGGCCGGAAATGGATGTCGGCCGATATCATTCGTTGCAGGCCGAACGGATGACGCTGCCGCCGGAGTTGGAAATTTTAGCGGAGACGGCGGCAGGAGAGATCATGGCTGTCGGTCATAAAAAAGCGCCTGTTTACGGAGTGCAGTTCCACCCCGAATCCATATTGACGCCGCAGGGACCGTTGCTGATACGGAATTTTTTGAACCAGGCATAATTTTTTATTGTTACATATACATAATAAGGGGGAACATAGGATGATAGGGGAAAGTACGGTACGATTGATCAATCATGAAAATTTGAGTATAGCTGAAGCCGGCGCCGTTATCGACGAGATCATGGAAGGCAAGGCGATGGCTGTGGAAACGGCGGCGTTTTTGACCGCCTTGCAGGCGAAGGGAGCCACGGCGGAAGAAATCATGGCCTGCGCCCGATCTATGCGCAATCATGCGACACCGGTAAAAACGCCGCTGCCGTTGTTGGAAATTGTCGGGACCGGCGGCGATCATGCGCAGTCTTTCAACATTTCCTCGACATCGGCCTTCGTTTGCGCCGCCGGCGGCTGCTATGTGGCTAAACACGGCAATCGGGCAGCTACCTCAAAGAGCGGCGCTGCCGATGTGTTGGAAGCGTTGGGCGCGAGAATATCACTCGCTCCGGCCGCTTGTCTGACGCTGCTTAAAGAAGTCGGCTTTTGTTTTCTTTTCGCGCAAACGTATCATCGGGCAATGAAGTATGTCGCGCCTGTACGCAGGGAACTGCATACGCCGACGGTGTTTAATTTGCTTGGACCGTTGACCAATCCCGCACGTTCCGCTTACCAGGTCCTGGGCGTGTACGAGGAAGCGCTTCTGGAACCGATGGCGCGCGCTTTGCGGGGCTTGGATGTCAAACGGGGCATGGTAGTTTTCGGGACAGACGGGCTGGATGAGATCTCGCCTTCGGCGGTGACGAAGGTTTGCGAATTCAATGGCGATACATTTCAGACGTATACGATCGAGCCGGAACGGTTTGGATTAAAGCGGGGACGGAAAGCGGAAATTATCGGCGGTACACCGGCGGAAAATGCGACAATTACGTTGTCCGTTCTGGGCGGAGAAAAGGGGACGCGCCGTACGGCCGTGGCAATGAACGCCGGGGCCGGCCTTTATGTCAGCGGCAAGGCGGCGACGCTGGCCGACGGAATCCGTTTGGCCGGCGAACTGATCGACAGCGGCGCGGCATTGGAACGGCTGCAACGGTTCATCACCTTAAGCCACTGCGTTTGAGGAGGTACGAATATGATTTTGGATGATTTGAAGACAGCGGCCTTACATAATGTTGCCGCCGATCGGGCGATTGTTTCAGCGGAAGTGATGAAAGCGCGGGCCTTGTCGCTTCCCACGCAACGGGACTTCCCCTTTCAGAAAGCCATAGCGCAGCCGGGCATGTCCTTTATTTGTGAAGTAAAGAAGGCTTCGCCTTCAAAGGGCGTTATTGCCGAAGAATTTCCCTATCGCTCTATTGCGGCGGCGTATGAGGCGGCCGGTGCTGCCGCCGTTTCTGTCCTTACAGAGCGAGAGTACTTTCAAGGCTCGACGACGCATTTGTGGGAAATCGCCGCCGCCGTTTCCATTCCGGTATTGCGAAAAGACGTTATCGTCGATGCCTATCAGATATATGAGGCCAAGGCCTGCGGCGCGTCTGCCATCCTCTTGATCTGCGCCGTTCTTTGTGACGATGAACTGCAGCCATTTCATGAGCTGGCAACGGCGTTGGGACTGTCTGTTCTCGTCGAAGCGCATGATGAAGCGGAAATTGATCGGGCATTAGCCTGCGGCGCAACTATTATCGGTGTCAATAATCGGAATTTGAGAGATTTTAGCGTATCCCTTGACACCAGTCTGATATTGCGTAAGCGCGTGCCGCCGTCCGTGCTTTTTGTCGCCGAAAGCGGTATCAAGACGCGGGCTGATGTGCAACGCCTGGAAGCTGCCGGTGCCGACGCCGTCTTGATTGGAGAAACGCTGATGCGTAGTCGGGACAAAAAACGTGACCTGGCCATGTTGGCAGGCAGGGAGGGGGTATGAAGATCAAACTGTGCGGATTGACAAGACCTTGTGATGTTGCTTGGGCAAACGAAACGCGGCCTGATTTTGCCGGCTTTGTTTTTGCCGGCGTGAAACGGCGTATTTCACCGCAGTTGGCGGGAATTCTGCGGCGACAGCTGCATGTATCCATTGCCGCTGTCGGCGTTTTCGCCGATGCCGCCGCAGCGGAGATCGCCGCTCTCGTGCGGGACGGAACGATTCAATGGGTACAGTTGCACGGCCATGAAGATGAAAAGTACATCGAGAATTTGCGCCGTTTAACGGATGCGCCGCTAATACAAGCGTTCGCTGTCAACTCACCTGTGGATTTGCGGCGGGCACAAGCCAGTTCGGCAGACTATATTCTGCTTGACAGCGGTAGCGGCGGTACGGGGCGACCCTTTGACTGGTCGCTGTTACCGTCTTTGGAACGGCCTTTTTTCTTAGCTGGCGGTATTTCTTTACATAACGTGCGGGAGGCGGTTCGACGCAGGCCCTTTGCTGTCGATGTGAGCAGCGGCATCGAAAGAGACGGGCATAAAAGCAGAACAAAAATGAAAGAATTTATGGCGTTTGCCAGAGCGGCGGCGCGGCAGGAGGGACTATAATGAAAACAGGAAGATACGGATCTTTTGGCGGCCAGTATATACCGGAAACGTTAATGAACGAGATCCATCGCTTGGAAAGAGAATACGCGTATTATAAAAACGATCCGACCTTTCAGTCGGAGTTGAAGAACTTGTTTACGTCTTATGCGAACAGGCCGTCATTACTGTATTACGCCGAAAAGATGACGAAGGATCTGGGCGGCGCCAAGATTTATCTGAAACGGGAGGATCTGAACCACACGGGAGCGCATAAAATAAACAACGCCCTCGGCCAATGCCTGTTGGCAAAGAAGATGGGAAAGACCCGCGTCATTGCCGAGACCGGCGCCGGCCAGCACGGGGTCGCGACGGCAACGGCAGCGGCCTTTCTCGGGTTGGAATGTGAGATCTTCATGGGAGAAGAGGACACGGTCCGCCAGGCGTTGAACGTGTACCGCATGGAACTTCTCGGCGCCACCGTTCACGCCGTTACGACGGGAACAAAAGTGCTCAAAGACGCTGTCAACGAAGCTATGCGTGAGTGGGTCAGCCGTGTGGACGATACGCATTACGTCATCGGATCCACGATGGGCCCCCATCCGTTTCCGATGATGGTCCGCGATTTTCAATCCGTCATCAGTGAGGAAGCGCGGCAGCAGATTCTGGAACGGGAAGGAAAATTGCCGACTGTCGTCATGGCCTGCGTCGGCGGCGGCAGTAATGCGATGGGGATGTTTTACCATTTTATCGCCGATCAAGATGTGCGACTTATCGGTTGTGAAGCAGCCGGTAAAGGAATTGACACAAAATTACATGCGGCGACGATGGCAAAAGGAACAGTCGGGATCTTTCATGGCATGAAATCTCTCTTTTGCCAGAATGAAGAGGGACAGATTGACGAAGTTTATTCTCTTTCCGCCGGCCTTGACTATCCGGGTATCGGGCCGGAACATGCGTATCTTAAGGAAACGGGACGCGCGTCGTACATACCGGTAAAGGATGATGAAGCTGTTGCGGCTTTTGAATATTTAGCGAAAACGGAAGGGATCATCTGTGCCATCGAAAGTGCTCATGCCGTCTACGGCGCCATGCAGGAGGCGCCGAAATTGAAAAAAGATGATGTGCTGATCGTTTGCGTTTCCGGGCGCGGCGATAAAGATGTTGCGGCTATTGCACGCTATAAAGGGAGGGATTTGCATGAGTAAGATCGGAAACGCATTTAAAAGCGGGAAAGCCTTTATTCCGTACTTGACAGCGGGAGATCCTTCCGTTGAAAAAAGTTGTGAATTTATTCTGGAAATGGAGAGAGCCGGCGCCGACTTGGTGGAAATAGGCATTCCCTTTTCCGATCCCATTGCCGAAGGCCCTGTTATCCAAGCGGCCAATATCCGCGCTCTTTCTGTTCACACCGATTTGGGGCAAGTCTTTCGTCTGGTTCGCATGGTTCGGGAAAAATCACAAATACCGCTCGTTTTTCTGACATACGTCAACCCGATTTTTCGCTATGGTGCAGAGGACTTTTTTTCGGCGTGCGCAGACGTCGGCGTCGACGGCGTTATCGTTCCCGATATGCCTTATGAAGAGCGGGGAGAATGTGCAACTGCCGCGGCGGCGTATGGGATCGATATCATTTCCATGATCGCGCCGACTTCCCGTGAACGAATCAAAACGATTGCTTCTGTCGGCAGCGGATTTCTGTATGTCGTTTCCTCCCTTGGCGTTACGGGCATGCGCAGTGATATAAAAACGGGTATCGACGATATGATCAAAACGATACGCAATGTAACGGATGTGCCGGCTGCCGTCGGTTTCGGCATCAATACGCCGGAGCAGGCGACAGCCCTGGCGAAGCTGGCTGACGGTGTTATCGTCGGCAGCGCTGTCGTCCGGATTATTGCTGTACACGGAGAAGCGGCGGGCCCGTACCTTTACGAGTACGTTCGATCCATGAAAGAAGCCGTTTTGCGGGCATAACGGAAAGACCCCCGGTAAACAAAAGACAAATGCTTGCCGAGGGTCTTTCCGTATATGGAAGTTTTCTGTTGCTGGTTTCGTTTTCTTTAACCTCTCTGAAATCGGATAGTACATGATTTAAGTTGCCGTACATTCATCTATCGAATCAGCAATTGCTGTTGGCACGACGACATCGCATCCGCTGTTTCCGACTGCCTGTATTTGTGATTACACGTTCATTGCGGTTCAAACTCCATCAGCTGCCGCCTTTTTTCTTTCAGCGGTTAGAACAGAATCGTGTATCCGCGTCGTCGTTATCCAAAGGAAGAACTTGAATCATCGTACATTGGTAATGATTTTCCGGCTCCGTGCCCATTGGACTCACCTCTTTCGTATTTCCTACTCATAGTATAACATTAAAAAATAATGTTGTCACGTATTATTTTTGAAAATAGTTATGATATTTAAGAATAATATAAAATAAATAAACCTCATCTGTAAAACGATGAGGTTTATCCGCTCAGTCTACGATGATCAATGCCATGAAAACCAGATTATCCGTACCGATATTGACAATGCCGTGTCCGAAATTATCGGGCGTGAAGGTTACGTCTCCTGTCGTAACGGTTCGCTTAGTGCCGTTATCGTCATATTCTCCCGTACCGGAAAGAATATAGTACGTTTCACTTTCGCCGTGATGTTCATGATACCCTAAGGAACAGTCCGGCGGGATGGTGACTTCGGCGTATAAGCGACATTTGCCGTTGAGCTGTTGCTCATTGAGGAGCGGCTTTTTTAAAATATACCCTTTACCGCCCGATGCATGGTCTACTCTGATCGTTTCCATTGCAGATCCCCCTTTGGAAAAATATATTGGATGACAAGCGGCTGCTTGTTATCTGCCATTATCGACATAATAAGACGGGCGCTCACAAAGGTCTTCTCGGTGCAATTCGGGCAGAATATGGTCTGTCGCCGGATTTTTTTCGTTTTCCCGTTCATAACAGGCGATACCGAAAGAGAGGCAGGCGCCTGCTTCGTAAGAATGTAAAACCGTTTTCATTTTTAACGCGTCCAAGGCGCCGAAGAGGGCATAAAGCTCTGTCAGCGCATAGGAGCCGGCAGCGGCGCAAAGCTCTCGCGGCAAGTCGAGCAGGTGTGCAAGGCGTTGGCTTTTCAAGCTTTCCATGACTGCGCGGTCAAAACGGTTGGCCGCATCCCTGCTGTTGATACGCTGCGACAGATCGGCAGCGACGATGATTGCCGTTTTGCGATTCAGACCGGCAATCGCGGTGCAGATATCGTGGCCGAGCGCAAAGGCCGCCTGCAAGGCGTTTGCCTGTGGAGAGACGATGACCACGGAGCCGGAGAACCCCGCGTGTTGCAGATAGCTGAGCGGTACCAGCGCGGCTGTATCCAAGCGCAGCGGAATGCCGGTGGCGCTGCTCCAGTGATTATTCAGCGGCAGCGCTTCCGATTGTGCCGCAACCGTTTCGGCCAGAAGCGTATCTGTCGTCGTCTTTACCGTTGCTTCGGCCGTGCCGGCACAAGACAGGCAGCCGGAAATGAACGGCGCCGTTATGACCGTCGCCGCCTGCGGATACAGATTGCCGTGACGGCCGATCAGAATCAGCGTATCCGGCTTCTGATCGGTCAGAAATGCAGCGGTTTTCGCCATTGCGGCTTTGGTTTTGTTAAAACGGCGCTTCTCGTCGGGCAGTACCGCCGGCGCCGCTGCCATAAAGGCCGCCGCAATGCAAGACTGTTCCATGTTGCTCACCTCATTTCACCGACTCTTCATCTTTATTATAATACAGCTGGAGCAAAAAGCTATCGGACAATCGCATTTCCATCGTTGCGGCGGCCCTTGCTTTGCCCTGTAAGAAATTGTTGCCCACGGGTATACGGATGTTTCTGGCCGGCTGTTTTATCCGGCGCGGTCTCAATACTCCGTATCTTCAAGCAAGCTCGTTCTGCCGAAGCGGGTAACGAGATCTTTTCGTTCCATATGCCAGAGCGGCGAAGCGAGACTGAACGTGGGATCATAATTGGGCGACTGCATATTGAGGACGCCGCAGATAAATTCATATTCCAGATCGTTGGTGAAATAACAATTGGCGTGAGACTTGATCGTCGCCGCAACGTCTCCGTTCCGCCGCATATAATCGTCGGAGAGGTAGCAGAACATGGGGATGCGCAGTACCTTAAAGCTAGCTCCGTCAGGCTGGCGGGCTATGTCGGGATCGGAGCCGTGATCGGAGAAGTAGATCATGGCATCAAGATTCAGATTCGTCTCGGCATACGTGAAGACCTGCGACAGGAACCAATCCGTGTACAGGATGGTATTATCGAAGTCGGCTTCCTGATTGATCTTGCCGTCGTTAAACTGCTGAAATTCGGCAGGATAGCGGTTGCGGTATTCGATATGACTGCCCATGATATGGAGAACGATAAAATTCTTCTCATTCGGATTGACGCGATCCAGAAATTTCAACAGGGCTCCGTCCAACGTGGATTCTTTCAGATCGCGATCGACCCATTCGGCGACGTCGGCCGTATTGGCAATGAGCGAAATCGGCGTATCGGCGACACCTACAGAGCCTTGGTTGCTGAACCAGTAGGTTTTGTATCCGGCTTTTTTGGCCATATCGATAATGGAAATAGACTGGTTAAACTGGAGATCATTATAGAAATTGGATTCCGTCAAAGCATGTTCCAAAACGGGAACCGTGTACCAGACGCAGGCGTAGGCGTTGGTAAACAACGTGAAATGGGGATCTTCTTTTGCCGCCGTCAGCCACGGCGTATTCGGGACATGCGTCGAATCGTACGCATTCATCAGTGTCCGTGTTTCCGATTCGCCGATAATTACGATGACCGTATTCGGATACGGCGCCGGATTCAGCTGAACGGCTTGCAGCGCGGCGAATTTTTCATCGTGGTTTTCGGCGTACAGCAAAGCGCTTTTCAAATAATCGTGCGTATCGATGAAGGTGCGTACGGGAAAGGCCTGCGGAAAAATTTCTTCGCCCAGCGCAGTAAGACAAGGAACGGTGATGAGCAGAGAAAATAGCGGCAAGACGAGGCGATACGCCTTCGTCTTCGGTAAATGAGGCTGGTTGTAGTTGAGGGCATAGAAGATTCCTAACAAGACGATCAGGAAAAAGACTACCAGGCAGATCATGGCAGCACCGAGAGAATGAAGATATTCCAACGTTTCGGCAGGTCCCGTTTGGAAGATGATCAGCGCTCCGGAAGTCGTGATCGACGAACTGTACAGATAATAATAAATGAGTTGCAGCAGATTGATGAAGGCGGCGGCAAGTTGAAGGCCCGTCATCAAAGCGGCCCCGATTTTGCGGGGCAAATACTGGTTGACAAGCATGTTTATCAAAAACAACAGCGCAAAGCCGTAGAGACCGACGTAAATGTCGTAAATATTATTCAGGTAAATCGTATTTCCGTTTACCAGCGAAGTGTAACTGAGCAGGGGACCGACGATGATCCAAGATAAGGCGACGAACGCTGTCGGCAATATGGCTGACGGTGAGAGACAGCGGTGGTACAACGCCAATGACAGTACGACGGAACCGACTGACGGAATCAGGCCGTAGGCCATGGCGGACAGATTATCGGCGCCGAGGCCGAGCGAGACGAGCAGCTGCCATTGGAAGCAGAGGACATAAATGACCACGAAGGTCAAGAGAAAATACACGATGCGATGTCCCCTTCGCTTACCTTCTCCAGGCGCCTGTTTGAAGAGCGACAGAATGTAACGGAGCATATCGCTGAGACCGAAATTTGGCATGAAATATACCCTTTCTTTACCGTTATTTTACATAACATGATATATACATTTCCTATTATACATCAACTGATTTAGATAAATATAGTACAGGTATGGAAAAATATTACAGGGTCTTTCGGGAAATTACCTATTGCCAAAAAATGGCCAACATGGTATAATTTCTCTTGTTCGAGGCGATTGAGTCGCCTTAGGAGAGTATGAAACGGCCCCGTGGTGTAGCGGTTTAACATGTCGCCCTGTCACGGCGAAGATCGTCAGTTCAAATCTGATCGGGGTCGCCATATTTGCTCAGGTAGCTCAGTCGGTAGAGCAGGGGACTGAAAATCCCCGTGTCGGCGGTTCAATTCCGTCCCTGAGCACCAACAATTCCATATGCGGTCGTGGCGGAATGGCAGACGCGCTACTTTGAGGGGGTAGTGAACGAAAGTTCGTATGGGTTCAAGTCCCATCGACCGCACCACATAGTGAAATTGAAGCAGCTATCGTTGATAGGTGTTTTTTTTGTTTGCTTTGGCAGCGCCGCGAACGATAAGGTGTACTATCTGTAATGGATTTCAGTTGGCAATAATAGATGTATAAAACGAAGATTGGAAAGGAAAAGGGATGAGACGGCTAAGGCAAGCTGCGCCCTCCCTTTTTATGCAGACGCGTAGGCTTTCGGCGGGTGCATGAAATTTTCTGCAGTAGCAGCATACTATATGTAGTACGAATGGTCAGAAAATAGGAGAAGGAAATTTACAAATGGCTTTAATGAGTAAAAAAGGCATACTAAAGGGCGTAAATCAATTGACAGACTAATTTGAACATGTTTAAATTGATATATCATCGTATTAGTGTGAATAGCTGAGTTTGTAGAAAGGAGGCACACTGATAATTTTTATGATTACCAGTTGTTCGTATGGCGAGATTACCGGCTAAGGAAAAGCACGATGAAGAAGTTCGCCGCAAGGTCTTGATGAGTGCCAAACGCCTCTTCATCGAGCAAGGTTATGCAAAGACGACGATTCGTCAGATCGTTGACGATTCAGGGATTATGATCGGTAGCATTTATCATTTTTTTAAGAATAAAGCCGATATTTTCCAATCGTTAATGCAGGAAATGCTCGATCAATCGTCACGCTTGGTCAAAGAGCGCTTCGGTAGAGAATCGGCTGTGATTCAGATTGCCATTATTTTTTTGATTGAAATTGAAGCGATCAAGTCGAATAAGAACGTACGCGATTCATTTTTCGAAGGGTATGCGATGTTAGAAGCTTTTGAGCACCGAATCGACAGCATTTCCCATTTATCACAGCAGTTATTTGCGGAATTGCTGCCGTCATTAGCCTATGAAGATTACTTTGCGCGCACCTTATTGATTCACGGTATGATGCGAAGCTATATTACGTCGTATTATTTTACGCGGAAAGTACAGACGAAGCTGAGTTATGGCCTCTTTTTGCGCATGGTGCTGCCCGTGTATGGCGTCAAAGAGGCGGAGATCGCAGTGATCACCGCCCGCATTGAGGCGCTGCATCAGCAAATTCACGACGTTACGCAAGATCTCATTACGCGCGTTACCGTCAGGTAAACGAAATCATCGAGTTGGAGGAAGTTCGAAATGTATACTACGAAGAAAAATACGGGAAAATCGCCCTTTGGCTGGCGGAAGATCATGGCGGCGGCCTTGTCGAGTCTGCTCTTGGTAGGCTTGTTGGCCGGCTGCGGTTCATCAGATACCGTCAAGTTTGATACGTGGGGGCGCGCCGATGCCAAAGAAATCGACGTCAACGCCAAGGTGCCCGGTCGTGTTGTCCGGCTTTTGGTTAAAGAGGGCGACCAAGTCAAGGCTGGTCAGTTGATGGCCGTTATTGATCAGCGGGATTTGATGACGCAAAAAAGTCAGATCGAAGCGGAAATCATGGCCTTGCAGGCCCAGTTAACGCAGGCCCAATCGGTAACGTCCATGCAGGAAGGGACGACAGGGTCCGATGTGACGGCTGCCAATACGCAGGTCAGCCAGGCGCAGGCCAATTTAGACAACGCTAAGGCCGATTACGATCGCTATGCACAACTCGTTGATGAAGGCGCCGTTTCGGCGCAGAGCTTCGATGCGATTTCGACGAAGTATAAAGTCGCGCAGGAAACGTACAACCAAGCCGTAGCCGGTGCCGGAAAAGCGACGGCAGCCTTGCAGCAGACCGATGTCAACAAGGCCAACGAAGCGGCTGTCGCCCAAAAGATCGTCTCGGCTCAGGCGAAACTGGATCAAATCAATGTTGCCTTGAGCGAAACGGAAATCAGAGCGCCTTATGACGGTATCATTACGACGAAATACATCGAAGAAGGGTCGATGATCTCGCAGGGAACACCGATTGTAGCCGTACAGGATCCGACGGACAACTGGGTCGATTTCAAAGTTCCGGAAACGGCGTTGGCGAAGATCAAGCTGAACCAAAACGTAACTTTAGTCGGTCGTGACGGTACAACGACTGTCGAAGGCGAAATTGTCAATATCAGCAAGAAAGCAGAATTTGCGACGCAGCGTGCTACGAGTGAACGAGGCGACGATACGGACGTAATCAGTTTCAATGTCAAGGTTCAAGTCAATTCGGAAGTGCTTCGTCCGGGCATGCGCTTTAAGGTAGATGAAGGTTCATTATGAAGATAAAAAGCATACTTTGCGATGCTTGGCATGATTTATGGCGCGGCCGCTATCCGTTGGCGCTGCTCATCCTCTTAGTGCCTTTGGGCTTTACGGTCCTCTTCGGGTTCGTGTACATGGAAAATTCCGTCAATCACATCCCCTTGGCTATTTATGATCGGGATCAGAGTAATGCCAGTCGGAAGTTGATACAGATGTACAGCGATTCCGAACGCTTCACTGTCGTCGATCAGATCGTCAGCGAAGGACAGCTGGAAGAAGCAATTCACCAATATGACGCGTTAGTGACGCTGGAGATTCCCAAAGGGTTTTCGAAAGATATCCGCAGCGGTAAACAGAGCAACGTATTGGTAACGGTAAACTCGGTAAATAATATGTTCAGTAATGCCGCCTTGGCTTCGGCTCAGGAAATCAACCGGAGTTATACCGTGGCTGTCGGTCAGAAGCTGGTCGAAGGCTTGAACGTCGTGCCTGACGTCGCGCTGAATATGGTATATCCTGTCCACTTCGGCATTCGCATTTTGAATAACCCGACTAATGGCTATACGCAGTTCATGCTCTCCGGCCTGCTCCTCAACGGAATGCAAGTCAGCATGATGGGCATTGTCGGACCGATATTGATCGGTGAGATCCTGCGACGCCGTTACAGCCGACAGACGAAAGCCGTCTGCATCGTACTGGCAAACTGGCTGCCCATTTGGGCCTTAGGTATGGTTTCCTTTTTTATTTCTTTCCTCGTTGCCGTGTATGGCTTTCATGTGCCGATGCGGGGCAATTGGCTGGAAGTAGGCGTCTTGATTGCCTCCTTCCTGACCTTCCTCATTTCCGTGCTCATGCTCTTTTCGGCTTGTGCTTCCAACCGCGGCAGTTCCATGCAGCTGCCGATGGTCTATATCATGCCGGGCCTTTTATACAGCGGTCTGTCTTGGCCAAGTTTCGACATGAATACCGTGGCTCACGTCTTGTCGCTGACCATGCCAATGGCCTATGTTGGTGATACGCTGCGCGATTTGTCCCTGAACGGAATGAGTCCGATGCTCTGGAGCAACTGTGCCTATATGATCGGTATCGGTATTGTCTGCCTCGTTTTGGCGACGCTGATTTTCCAGAAACGGCGGATGCGAGCATTCGATGCTGAGCAGAAAGAAAGTGTCTCATGAATCTAACTCCATGTCTGCCCGAATTGGGGCAGCTTATTAAAAGAGAAATCCATCAATTTTTTGTCGATTCACCGATGCGTGTCCTGTTCCTTTTTGGCGCCGCCATTGCGTACCTCGTCCTCTTCGGTATTCTGTATACGCCGAATATCGTCAAGAACATTCCTCTCATCATTTACGATCAGGATCAAACGTCGTTCAGCCGCTCCCTCGTGCGGGCTTACGACTCGAGCGATGCCTTTACGATTGTTGGTAATGTAAATTCGGAAGAAGAAATGGATGTTGCTCTTCAGAACAAAACGGCCTACGCTGCCGTCTATATTCCAGCCGATTTCTCTAAAAAAGTAAAAACGGGGGATACGTCGACGCCGCTCTTCGTCGTCAATGGGTCGAATATCATTTTGACGAATATTACGAGCAGTGCGGCGCAGAATATTACGGCTGATTTTTCCAACAAGATCGCCGCGCAACAAGGGGCGCTGCGCTTGGGAATGGATGAAAGCCGCCTGGCGAAACGAATCAATCCCGTTACATATGAAACGCGTGTGCTCAATAACCCGACGCAGGGGTACATGCTCTTCTTCCTCATAGGGTTAGCTATGGCGGCCTTCCAGCAGGGGATCTTCTTTACCCTCGGTTCATCGGTCCATTATGAACTGCGCGAATGGGAAGAGCGCGTAGCTTCTTCGGAGGGCGACGTAGCGCTGACCGATCGCCGTCGTGGCCATCTTCTCTTTGCCGCTAAATTGATCACCTATTGGGTCATGGCGCTCCTTGCTTTCAGCGTCATTCTCTTGGCGGCCCACTTCGGTTGGCAGTTGCCACTGAAGGCACCTCTCTATCAAGTCTACGGCTTGGCCGGCGCCTTTGCCTTCGCCTTTATCGGCTTCAGTCTGTTTATTTCTCTATTGTGCCAAAACGAATTGCAGTTTATTCGTCTCGCCGTCTTGTATCCCGTACCGGCTTTCATCATGTCGGGCTATACATGGCCGCAGGAATCGATGGGACAAGTACTGCAGACGGTTTCGTACTTTTTCCCTATTGCTTGGCTTTCCAATGCCATGCGGCAGCTATTTACGGCAGGGTATGCGGCTCACTTGCCGCTCAATATCCTCGTTCTCGTCGCCATTGGTCTCGGTTGTTGTCTTCTGGCCGGCTGGCGTTTGCACGGAGTGATGAAAAAAATATAGATAATTTACGGGCAAGCACCGGTCGTCAGCTGACGTGGTGCTTGCTTTTTTATCGACTGAGATGGGAATACTGAGGATAAGCATGAGGATAGGAGAACAGATAATGGCTTTAAAGGGGATGTTGTGCAATTACATTTTCGGAACAATATAACTACAGCGCTCTTATATTATGGCGTTAATCCGAGCCATGATACCGTCTAAGACACTTATCGAGAGATGTGTTTTACGAATACGAACTGTGACGATAACGCGGCAGTGTTCCTCATTGTTTGCTTTTGAACTCAAAGGACGAGGATGGTTTTACCGAAACCGTTTTTATATTCTATGTAGCGGAGGTATCTTGGCTGTGGGTAAGGGAAGAGATTCGTTCTGGCCTTATGTAACGTGATAGGGGTTGGTGTAGTCGAATAAGTTCTGCAGGAATTTCGTTGCCGGAGTGGGAGGAAGCGGTACGTTTGATCGGGAGCATTCCTGATTGAGTCGAAGTCTTCTACATACTGCTAGCCGCCTAATAAGCCGACTTTCCAGAGAATGCCGTCCGGCCGCAAATGAGCAAAGGAATCTCTGATCGTCTTGGGGACAACGAGTTTCTAATCTGTAGTCGACGGCAACGGCACGCGGTCGTTTTGATCGCTGATCCTTTAATCGTAATCGAGACTTTCCGGAAGGGCTAGTTTTTCCGGTGAACGTGACTTTAGTGCCGACGGGGCAGTACAGGCGGCGATGATGACGACGCACTCGATGCTTAAGATGCGTGGCAAGGTTACCGTCGGTAAGAGGCCTTGGCACGTAAAGATTTCAGAGTGATTAACGCCGAAGACTTTGACTTGGACTAAAGATCCGTTGGAGCGGACGGCAGAATGGGAACAGGTTCCCATTTCGGTTGTTCCGGTCCGCCTGCCTGATAGAGGACGGCTGCTTTCATCAATGACATCGTGTTTTTCCTTTCTCGTTTGGTCATGGGGTCAGATCAAGTGGTGACGTTTCAGATATTCGACAGCGACGTCGTGGGCGCTGCGGCCGTTGACTCGCACGTCGTAGTTCATGGCGCGCATCTCTTCCGCTGTCATACGCCCTGCTAGTTTTTCCAGCGCGGCCTGCAGTTCAGAATGGTTGTCAAGTGTCTCCTGGCGCATGAGCGGGGCCCCCTGATAAGGTGGAAAGAGATGTTTGTCGTCAGCCAATACGACCAAATCGTATTGTTTCAGTTCACTGTCCGTTGAGTAGGCGTCGGTGATCTGGATGGTTCCTTGCGCTATTGCCTGATAACGGAGAGCCGGTTCCATCGTATTGACGCGCAGGTTGAGTCCATACAGAGAGACAAGGCCGCGATTGCCGTCATCTCGGTCGTTAAATTCCAGGGTGAAGCCGGCCTGTGCCGTTTTTTCTACGGCAGCAAGATCGGAAATCGTTTGCAGTTGATTGGCGGCCGCATAGATGCGGGGGACGGCAATGGCGTAGGTGTTTTCATACGCTGCCGGCTCGAGATAGGCTAAATTATCCTGCGCCTTGATGCCGTCGCGGGCCGCCTCGTAGACCAGTCGCGCGTCGTTCGTTACCGATGGCGGCGTTTTCAGGAGACTGGCTGTCACCGTGCCTGTAAATTCGGGGTAAATATCAATGGTTCCCGCTTTCAGCGCTTCATAAAGAAAGGTTGTCTTGCCGAAGTTCGGCTTCAACTCCACTTCCAGATCCGTGTTTTTCCGAATCAGTTCACCGTACATATTGATCAGGATTTCCGGTTCGGGGCCAAGCTTGCCGGCAATGACGATCTTGTCATGCTTCGGAATCAAGGGAACGAAGGAAATAACGAGTCCCAGGGAAACGATTCCCAACGTCAGCAGAACCGTTCGGAGCGAACGCCGTTCCAACGTGTGAATCGCGTAGCTGAAGAGAACCGCCAACAGAGCTGACGTGACGGCGCCGATGAGAATGAGCGCGTCGTTGCTGCGGTCGATTCCCAGAAGGATGAAGGTGCCGAGACCGCCGGCGCCGATCAATGCTGCCAGCGTGGCGGTGCCGATGATCATGACGGCTGCCGTACGAATGCCGGCGGTGATTACAGGCATGGCCAGCGCCAGTTCATAGGTTTTCAATTTTTCTCGCCTGTTCAGACCCAAGGCTTCAGCGGCTTCATGCAGTTCCGGCGGGATTTCCTGCAAACCTGTCAGCGTGCCTTGCAGGATCGGAAAGAGTGCATAGACGATGAGGGCGATTAGTGCGGGAATGGCGCCGATACCGAAAAAGGGGATCATGAGGCCCAAGAGCGCCAATGACGGAATCGTTTGCATAATACCGGAAAGCTGCAAGACCGCTTCTGCCGGCCGTTTTTGACCGGAGAGCACGATTCCCAGCGGGACGGCGATGATAGTGGCGAGCAGCAGTGCGCTGAGAGAAAGTTGTATATGCTGCCCTAATGCCGGTAGCCAGGTGTTCTGCCGTGCTGTGAAGGTAATCAGCAGGTTATTCAGCATCGGAACCTCCAGGATGGAAAAAACGGGAAACGAAGGTATTCTTCGGGTTATTGCGGAGTTCGTCAGGCGTTCCGATCTGGACGATTCTTCCGGATTCCATAATGGCCAGATGATTGCCTAAGTACGCGGCTTCTGCCAGATCATGGGTGACGAAGACAATCGTCAGACCCAGCTCGCGGTGCAGCGCTTTGACCAGGTTCTGCAGTTGGCGGCGTGAAAGCGGGTCTAAGGCGCTGAAAGGCTCGTCCATCAAGACGATCTTCGGTTTGCCGATGAGGGCGCGAATAATGCCGACACGTTGTTGCTCTCCGCCGGAAAGTTCACGGGGATAACGGCGGCTGTATAGGGCGGGAGATAATCCCGCTTTTTCTAACCAGTCCGTTGTTTGTGCAAGCCGCTCGGCTTTTGTCCACCCCTTCATGGTTGGGACAAGACCGATATTTTCCTCTACCGTAAGATTGGGAAAAAGGGCGATTTGCTGTAAAACGTACCCCATATGGAGTCGTAGTTCGCGGAGCGGATAGTCGCTGACTTTTTTTCCGTCAATGGTGATTTCGCCGCGACTCGGATCAAGCAGACGATTGATCAGTTTCAGCGTCGTCGTCTTGCCGCTGCCGCTGGGGCCGACGAGAACGAAGAAATCGCCGTCGTTAATCGTCAAGCTCGGTAAGGAGAGAACGGTTGTGTTTCCGTATGTCTTGGAAACGTCTCTAAATTCGATCATGGCAGTCCTTTCTTTCGCGCTGTAGCGCCGTCAACTCATCCGTTAATAAAAAGGTGAAGTCTTGCGTCAGTCGGAGCAGCGCCGCTTGCTTCGCCGGCGCGAGCCGCGTCAAGGCCTTGCTTTCTGCCTCATCCATCGGGTCGATAACGGAAGCGGCGAAGTGATGTCCTTTTGGCGTCAAGGTAATGATTTTTTTTCGCTTGTCCGCAAGGCTTACGGTGATGCGGACATAGTCTTTTTTCAGAAACATCTTGATCGTCGCGTTGACGACTTGCTTCGTCGAATACGTATGTTTGACGATCGTTTCCTGGGAAATGCCCTGCCGATGGCGATAGATCCATAAGAGGATCAAGAGCGACTTGCTTTGCAGGCCGTGCTTGCGGGCATAGTCTTCGTACAGGGAAAATTGATGATCTCGCAAGCGGGCGTAAAGGCGCTGTCTGGAGAGTAAAGAATCTGTAGGCTGTTGTGTATTCATTTAGCTTTCCTCAAAAAAAGTAAAAATATTTGACTAATTGAGTATAAAGGAATGACTGAAAAGAATCAAGTTTTGATTGGGGACATGCTTCTTACGGATACGCGGCGTTTATTGGCGGGAGAGGTATCTTTTGCTGAGACAGAAAATAAATATGGTTTCCGTCAATACGGGCAGTACGCAGAAGAAAATGATATACTGCGCGCAGACAGCGACGTCGTTCGCCGACAATGGAGAAGCGAAAGGAAGGGGCTGTATGAAACGTCTGCGTTCTTTAACTATAGCGGCGAACAGGTGTATTTGTCAGAGCGTAAAGTTTAAATGGAACGAACCGTTTATGTCGGCAGTAAAAAATAATGGTTGAAAAAGGGTCTGCAAAGATAGCTTTGTAATGTATTTGTAATGTAACATATATATAAAAATGATATAATAATCATAAATATATGACGAGGTCTGGGTAGTATCATCATTAAATAATCATGGAGGGTGTATTATGTCGAAAGCATGTGTTAAATGCGGGGCTCAATTACCAGATGAAACGAAGTTCTGTACAGAATGCGGCGCTTCTCAGCCGGTTGTACACAAATGCCCGAAGTGCGGCAAGGTAGTGGATGAAGATGCGGTGTTTTGTACTGAATGCGGTACGAAAATAAAGGGTGCCGCCGCTGCCGTGGCGGGACAGATGGGGGCTGCCCAAGGGATGAGTAAGGGGAAAGTGATCGGTATTATTGTTGGCGTTATTATCATTATTTTGGCGGCAGCGGGTTTTCTTCTCAGTAGAGATAACAGCGGTTCATCAAGTGTGGAAGTCGTGAAATCGCAGACCGTTATTGAAGACTATATCCGCGACCAGGGAACGGCCGAACAAAAATATAAGAATAAGAAGATAAAAATTACAGGCAAACTGATTGCTAAGAATCAATTCCATAATTCGAGCAATTTTGCCTTAGCGCTTTATACGAAGACTGTCGGCGGAAAATCGTATACCCTTCTCGTCGATATTCCTGCCGATAAAGCCGCTGAAGCGAATAAAGTCAAGATCGGCGATTTTGTGACGGCGCAGGGAATATGTGTCGGCATCGTAAAGCAAGACAGGCCTACGGATATTTCCGTACAGATACAGTGCGAAAAAATTAATTGACCTTAAATAGAAGCGGAGGCGCATTATGACGAGGTTTTGCCCCGAATGCGGCAAAAAAATTGCCGATCATGTCAAATTTTGTCCTGAATGCGGGATGGGTCTCAACGGAAAATCTACAGTTGAGCCGGAGAAACTGTCGTGCGAACAGCCGGTAGCGTTTGTGGCAAGATCGTCATTTTTTGAACGAAATAAGAAAAATTTGCTGGTCATTGCCGTTGCTGTTGCCGCCGTATTAGGCTGTTGTGCCGGCGGTTATACGTATTATCAGAACCAAAAGGTCGCAGCGGCACAGGCGGAAGCGGAAGCAGAAGCACGGGCTGCGCAGAAGGCGGAAGACGATAGAAAAGCCGCCGAAAAAGCGGCAGCTGAAAAGAAGATGCAGGAACAGCATGCTAAAGTTCGTGCCGGACTCAGCAATGCATTGGGGCGTTTGCAGCATAATGAAGAAATGCTCAAAGATATGGCCGATAAACTGAACTCCGGAACCTATGACAGCGCGTATTTCAATATGAAGCGAAGCAGTTTCTATAAAGAATTATTGGCGCCTGTTGATGAACTTGATACCATTATGGCCGGTAACGATAATACGGCCAAAAGCGAAGTCAAAGCCCTGATAGAGATCCAGCGCGTTCGAGCCAATATGATGTATCAGGGATTGAATGGTGACAGCAGTAAGTTTGCCACTGGCGATCAATATTATGGCGATTACTATGCAAAATTGAATGCCTTTAAAACGAAATATAATTTATAACGCCATGAAGTCAGTAGAGGAGATACGATCATGTTTTGTCCAAATTGTGGCACAAAAAATAAAGAAGAAGCCAAGTTTTGTGCAAAGTGCGGTGCGGCTTTAGCGAGAGCGTCCGGCGCTGTTGCGGCCCCTGCAGATGCTGCGGTGGCGATTGAATCAGCAGGAAAGAAATGGAAGCTGTTGGCTGTTGCCGGAATCATTGCCGTTCTGCTTATCGGCGGCGCATACGGTGTTTATACGTATAGCGTTGATTCACGCTGGGGAATGCAGAAGGAAGAAGCGGCGCCGGCACCGCCGCCTGTCGATCCGAACGTAGTCATTGCCGATGAAGCGCGCAAGTCGTTGTCAACGTATCATGAAGCGATAACCAATCATGATTTTATACAAGCTTACGCGCTGATGACATCGCAGAAACAGTCTGATCTGGGAACGTATGAGGCGTGGAAGGACGGGTATGCATCTACCCTTTCCAGTAAGATTTTGGATGCCAAACCAACGTCAGTCGCGCCTGATCGGGTCATTTTCGCGTATCAATTGGAAGCCCGTGACAGCGAAGGCAGCCGGATTAAGAAACAGATTATCAGTGGTAATGTTACCATGGTCAGGCAGGGGAACTTGTGGCTCATGGCGGACAGTGACGGTCGGGTTATTTCTACGACGTACGAATAAAAACGGCAAAAGAGGTATATTGTGAAAATTTTTCAAGTGAAAAAAATTGTCAGAGCGGTGACGTTGTCCTTTTTTGTGTCCGCCGCTTTGACGGGCTGTGCGCTGCCTTTCGGCGGCAGTGGCGCCGGCGGTGAAACCAGGTCGTCCGTGACGGATACGTCGCTGACTCTCGATCAGCGCGTCGATCGGATCGTAGCGGACATGCCGCTTGATGAAAAGGTTGGCCAGCTTTTTATTGTCGGTATTCACGGCGGTGAACTCAATAGCGATTCGAAATTTATCTTGAATGAGTTTAAGTTCGGCGGCATCATCCTCTTCGATCGCAATATGCAGACGAAAGCACAGGTAACAGAACTCAACAGACAACTGCAGGCAGCGGCACGAGAAAAACAGACATTGCCTCTTTTCCTGGCTGTTGATCAAGAAGGTGGCGCCGTAGCGCGGCTGCAACGGGAACTGGTGACGGTACCGGCTGCAGCGGATCTCGGCCGCGGTGACGTGAGCGAAGCGGCAGCCTATGCCAAGCGTTCAGCAAGGGAATTGAATGACATCGGCTTCAACGTCAATTTTGCTCCCGACGCGGATCTCGGTCTGGCTAACGGCCGGTCTTTCAGCACTTCAGATCCGCAGCGGGTCAGTGATTTTGCCGGAGCCGTTGCTTGGGCCTATAAAGGCGAAGGCCTTATTTTTTCGCTGAAGCATTTTCCCGGCATCGGCCGCACCGAATCGGATCTGCATGTCGAAGGGAATACGATTACTGCCGATTACGACACGCTGAAGGCGACGGATTTGAAGCCGTTTGAAGCGTTGATACCGCAGTTTGCAGCGAGTGATTTCATGGTCATGGTTTCCCATGCCAAATACCTTGCTTTGGATCCGCAGTATCCAGCCAGCTTGTCGCCGCGCATTCTTACCGATCTTTTGCGCAAGGAGGAACGGTTTAACGGCATCATTATTACGGATGATCTTGAAATGGGGGCCGTTGCCAATCATTACTCCTTTGCCGAAATGGCCGTTCAATCTTTTACGGCCGGCGCCGATATACTCTTGGTCTGTCATGAGTACGCCCACATGGAAGAGGCCTATAACGGCATGATGAAAGCCGTTAAAAGCGGTCAAATTTCCCGGCAGCGACTTGATGCATCGGTTAAACGCATCGTCCGCATGAAGCTGGTCAAACTGGTCGAATGAGGGAATGTCATTCGGTGTTGTTAAATGTACATTGAATTTCATGGTACGGAATTATAAAAGAAGGATTTGATCTGCAAAGAACTTAAATTAATTAAATAAAACGATTGACGAATGAAAAATAGCATAGTATACTCCATAGTAAGTTAGTACTAACTCAAAGTAAATAGGTGGAGACGACGATGTCTTGTTGATTATGGCGTGATGCCGTAATCAACAAGACATTTTTTGTATGATTACGGCGTCGGCAGCTGCAGGCCGCGTTTTGGTCATAAGAGAGAACGTTTCTTATATTCCAAGCAGAGAGAGGGAATGAACATGGGTATAATCGATACCGGCAATACGGCATGGGTGCTTATCAGTGCGGCCTTGGTCTTCTTCATGACGCCGGGACTGGCTTTCTTTTATGGCGGCATGGTTCGCAGTAAAAATGTATTAAGCACAATCATGCACAGCTTTTTTATCGTCGCCATGGTTTCAGCAGAATGGATTATGTTAGGGTATACGCTGGTTTTCGGTAATGATATTAACGGGCTTATCGGCGATCTGGATAAGTTGGGATTAGCCAATGTCGCCGGTAACGTTATCGCCGATGCGGGAATTCCGGAATTGGCTTTCGTTTCTTTTCAGTGTATGTTTGCCGTGATTACACCGGCTTTGATTACCGGCGCTTTTGCCGAACGGATTAAATTCGGGGCGTATGCGCTTTTTACGCTGTTGTGGACGATCTTCATTTATAATCCCATGGCCCATTGGGTATGGGGCGGCGGTTTTTTGGCCAAGTTGGGAGCGCTGGATTTTGCCGGCGGGCTGGTCATTCATATCCTTTCGGGCGTTTCCGGTCTGACGCTTTGCTTGTTACTCGGTAAACGGCATGGCTACGGCAAAGTTCCGATGTTGCCCCATCATTTGCCGATGGTCGTCCTGGGGGCGTCGATCCTTTGGTTCGGCTGGTTCGGATTTAATGCCGGATCTGCCCTGGGCGCCAATGAATTGGCTGCCAATGCGTTCATTACGACGCAGGCGTCGGCTGCTGTGGCGGCCGTATCGTGGGTCCTTTGTGAATGGCTTCATCATGGCAAGCCGACCGTCTTCGGCGCGGCCTCCGGTTGTGTGGCCGGCTTGGTCGCCATTACCCCGGCCGCCGGTTTTGTCGCGCCCTTTCCGAGTGTAATTATCGGGCTCTGCGGTGGGATTATCTGTTATTTGGCCGTAGCGGTGCTGAAGACGAAGGCCGGTTATGACGATTCTCTGGATGCCTTCGGCGTACACGGTATTGGCGGTACGTGGGGGGCGATCGCGACAGGCCTTTGGAGTTCAACGGCCGTTAATCCCGCCGGCGCCGACGGCTTGTTTTACGGCAGCGCGGATACTCTTGTTGCACAATTGATTTCCGTTGTCGTAGCGTATGCGCTGGCTGTTATCGGTTCTGCCGTCATTTTTTATCTGGTTACCTTGGTTACAACCGTGCGGGCAGAAGAAACGGAAGAAATTACCGGGATGGATATCGGCGAACATGGAGAACATGCGTACAACCAATCTATTTTTGCCGCCAACGCTCCGTTGCTCAAGGCGGCAGGTCCTGTATCGGCGCCTTTGGCACATGCCGTACACAGCGGTCCAAATGCGTAGCGACGATATGCGCTGAAGGAGGTTGGCAGTTTATGAGTAAAATGACTAAAATCGACATTATTGCACGGCCTGAAAAATTGGAAGAGTTGAAAGGGGCCTTGAATGCCATCGGCGTTCAGGGGATGACAGTGAGCCAGGTTTTTGGCTGCGGCTTGCAGAAAGGACACACCGAAGTGTATCGGGGACAGGAATACAGCGTCAATTTACTGCCGATGATCAAGCTGGAAACCGTCGTCTGTGAGGTGCCGGTCGAAGACGTTTTGGAAACGGCGCGGCAAACGCTGCAGACCGGAAGGGTTGGAGACGGCAAGATATTTGTTTACACGATCGACGATTGTATGCGGATACGGACAGGGACTCGGGGGTCCAGAGCGATTATTGACGACGAGGTCGTTGATGAATAAACGGTACAGTATGTAAAGGGGAGCAAAAGGAGGCAATGGCGGCCTGCCTGATATACCAATCAGGCAGGCCGCCATTGTGCGGCACGGGGATTGTCGGGCAGATGAGCATTTTGCGTATCGGCAGTTGCCGATTGACACAGCGCGCCGCTTCCAGTAAGATGGATGCGGAAATATCCGTTTCATTAAGATATGAACCGGTATTTATCGTGCCGCTCCGAGTTGACAGCGGCGCAGATAAAGGAGGAGATATTTACGCAGTCCTATATATTATTGCTCCTGGCGACTCTGTTTTGGGCGGGGAATTTTGTCTGGGGGAAATACGTCGTTACTGAAGTGACGCCGTTTCAGCTGACCTATTTGCGCTGGCTTTTTGCCCTCGTCCTTCTGCTGCCGCTGGCGCAGTGGCTGGAAAGGCCGGCGTGGCGCTCTTTTTTGCCGCAGTGGCCGCAGTTGCTGATTTTGGCCCTGGCCGGTTCCTTCGGTTATAATTTTTTTCTGTATACGGCGTTGGAGTATACGACATCATTTCATGCTGCCGTGATCAATACGCTGAATCCGCTTTTTATTTTTATCGGTTCCGCCCTCCTGTTGAAGGAACGGCTGACAAGGCGTCAAACTGCAGGCCTCATCATTTCTTTTATCGGCGTGTTGACCGTTGTGACGAAGGGCGCGGTCTGGCAGATACTGTCCTTTTCCTATAATTTCGGGGATGCCTTGATGTTGCTGTCCGGACTGCTCTGGGCGTTTTATACGATCTACGGCAAAAGGGCGTGCGCCGTTCCGCCGATTACGGCGACGGCGCTGTCCGTTTTTTTGGCTACCGCTGCGCTGACGCCGGCGGCGCTATTGTCGCCGTGGCCGTCGTCCCTCTCCCGAGATGCCCTTATCGGTATGACCTATATCATTATTTTTCCGTCGGCTTTGGCGTTTGTATTCTGGAACCGGGCGCTGCAAACGATAAAGGCGGCGCAAGTCGGTGTTTTTGCCAACTTTGTCGTCATCTTTACGGCTTTGATCAGTTTGCTTTTAGGCAATGCGCTCTTGCCTTCAGAAGTGTTTGGTGCCGTTATCGTTTTAGGCGGCGTTTATTTGACGACGCAGACCGGGTAGCGCCGTATGTTTGTGGCGGCGGAGGGCGTTTGTGAGGACCATTCGCGGTATGCCTGTTTTTCCGCCATCTGTATCCGTATACGATGCTGGCCGGCGGTCTTTTCGCAGGGGTAAATATTTTTTTGTTTTGTTGTAATTCCCCTTGTTAAGCGATGTCAGAGATGGTAATATCAATCACAATCAGGTTAATGTTCACTTCGTTAGCTGACTGTGTTAACTTGGTATATGAGAATGGAGGATGAAAAATGGAAAAAGTTTTAGACGAATTGTTTTACGACTTGTTAAAGCATGAAGGGTCGGTATCGTTCGTATCTTGGGCGAACGGTGATGCCCACATCGTCAATACGTGGAATAATTATCTTCATGTTACAGATGATGAACGCATCTTGATTCCCGCTTTCGGGTTCCGCAAAACGGAAAAAAATGTTAACGAAAATAATCACGTTAAATTAGTTGTCGTTTCCAAACAAGTGCAAGGCGCCATGGGTATGGGAACGGGCGAATACCTCGAAGGTACGGCGGAATTCAAAACGGCAGGCCCGGAATTTGATTTGATGAAACAGCGGTTTGACTGGATGTCCCGCGTCGTGATCGTCACGCCGACGCTTTGCAAACGGACAATTTAAAGTATGTGTGATAACAGGATACGCTGCCAGAGCGTGTCCTGTTTTTAATAAGAATCCATAAAGGAGGAAACGATGGCGAATCGGGCAACGTTTTGTACGTGTACCAATACGGTCTGTCCGTATCATCTGCAGAATCAGGACCAAGGCTGTACGCCGTGTATTGCCAAGAACTTGCGGTTAAAAGAAATCCCGAATTGTTTTTTCAACCTCGTGCCGGGCAGTGAAGGAAGAAAAAACGACCATTTCAGCGACTTTGCCGCAGCGGTACAGCAGAGCGAATAAAAAACACCGTGATATCAGGCGAATATGATATCACGGTGTTTTTTTAGTGTTGCCATTGGAAGATGATTTTCTTTTTATACGGTGCCGCGTCGAGAAGCGGCAAGTCTTCGGCCAGGACGGAAGCGACAATATTCGTCCGTTCTTCAACGGGGAGGTCTGTCAGGACGATTTCGACTTCTCCCATGTAACGGCCGAAGCCTTGATTATCTATCGTGATGTCGCCGCGTTGACGCCTGCGGCGCGGTCCTGCCGGCAGGATGGGAATGTCGCCGGTCAGTGCGCGGCAGCCGGCCGTGCGCAGAACGTAGGCGGATCTGTCGGGACGCAGTGTAAAGGTGCGCTGAAGGAGTCGACGGAGGTGAGGGGCGTCGCTGTGCATCTGGATGCGCAAGACGACGGTGTCGGCATCCATAGGGGCGACGTTGCCTAAGGTGTTGACCTCTTCTGCTGTCGGGGCGGAGTCACCGATAAAAACCGTATCCAGTTGAAGGGCGCTTAAATGACGTACGGCGCGGAGCGTTTCCCAAGAGCGATGATCTTCCACTGTCGGCAGTCCTTCGTAAAGCGGCGCCCGCTTGGTGTTCATACCGGCAATAAAAGCGCCGACGTGGATACCGTAACGATGCAGTAAGGCCGTTTGTTGCGCCGTAAAAGCAGGGGATAAGCCGGTAAAAGGGCGAGGATAAAAGTTGTGCAGACTGTCAATATGGGAAAAATCGGCGCCTGCGGCGCGGAGGGCAAGGAGATCGTCTTCCCGTATCGTCGAGGCATTGAGCTGAACGGTCATGCATTTGCTGAAATACGTCGTTTGGGCAGGTGTGAACCCGGCATCCAGACGAGCTGTCGTAATGCCGCAGGCAAGCAGGGCTTGCGGCGTTACTTCGTCGAACCCTAAGAAGGCGGCTGTTTCCGGGCTGATGTCGGCGATGACGTCCAGCCGGTTTTCCCGGGCGCGGCGCAGTATTTTTTGCAGATCGCAACGGAGTTTCGTTGTATCCGCTTCCGGTATGTGCAGAGAGAGAAAGAGTCGGTCTATCCCGTACGTGCAAGCTAGTGACAGCGTTTTTTCCAATGTTGCGGTACTATCGAGACCGGGATAAAGAGAAAGTCCTGTACGCATTGCTATACCTCGCTTTCAGGCGGGTCGGTGAAGCCGATCAGCCAAGTGGCAACAAAGCCGGTGGCGTAAGCTGTCAACAAGCCCGCTACATAGACGCTCAGGTTTGTCGTAGCGGCAGCTAACGGCAGGCCCGAAATGCCGATGGCGGCGGCGCCGATTCCGTAGGCGGCCTGTACGGCGCCGCCGAATGCGCCGCCGATGCAGGCGCCGATAAACGGTTTGCCCAAAGGCAAGGTGACTCCGTAAATTAAAGGCTCGCCAATGCCCATAAAGCCGACAGGAAGGGCTGAGAGAATCGTTTTTTTCAGGGTATTGTTTTTTGTTTTCCCATAGACGGCGAAGGCGGCTCCGACCTGTCCGGCGCCGGCCATGGCGAGGACCGGCAGAAGAATCGTGACGCCGTAGCGATTGAGCAGTTCGGCGTGAATCGGAGTCAGTCCCTGGTGGATGCCGACCATCACCATGGGCAGAAATGTTCCGCCCAGCACGAAGCCCGTCACGGCGCCGCCGCTGTCAATGGCTGTCGTCGCCGCCGTGCCGATCGCTTCGGAGAGAACGGCGCCGGCGGGCTGACAAATGCCGATGGCGACAGCTGTCGAAATGACGACGACGAGCAAGGGCGTCAGGAACAGATCGAACATATCGGGAACGATGCGGTGCAGTCTCTTTTCCAGCGTCGCCGCGAAGAACGCGATGAGCAGGACGGCGATGATGCCGCCTCGGCCGGGCATCAGGGAGGTGTCGAAAAGCGTGACGGACGAGAGGCCGGGATGGCTGATGACAGCCGCCATGACTCCGCCGAGGATCGGTGTGCCGCCGAATTCGTCGGCCGCCTGGACGCCGACGAAAAGATTCAGTCCCCAGAAGGCGGCGTTGCCGGCAATGGCCAGGAGCTGTACTGTCGGATAAGTCGTCAGCGACGGATCGGCCTTAACGAAAATGTTGACGAGCCCCGTAATCAGGCCGCAGGCGATAAATGCGGGAATAATGGGAACGAAAATATGAGATATTTTTTTCAGCACGTCTCTGCCGGGCGTACTGTTTCTCCGGCGAATGGCTTCGTGCAGCTCTTTGCCGTTGCCGAAACCGGCTCTACCGGCAAGGGCTGCGACGGACGGAGTGCTTTTCGCGGCATCTGCGGCCGGCGATGTCGCCTCTTTTGCCGGTATCGCTGCCAAGAGCGCTTTCAATTCAGCCGTCACCTTGGCCGCCGTGCCCGGGCCGAAGATGAGCTGCCATTCGTCGCCGCTTTTATTGATGCCTTTGACGCCGTCAATCATTTCCAGTTCCTTCGTTGTAAAGGACTCTTCTTTGACGCGGAAACGGAGCCGAGTCATACAGTTGTACGGCTCGATAATATTGTCTTTCGGGCCGATGATACGGTAAATTGCTTCCGCCCTTTCTTTATGTTCCACAGCCGGCCTCCAGTACGTTGCGAATATACCCGCCGTGTCGTTCCAAGGCCGCTGCTGCGGCGGTGGCGGAAAGACCGAGGAGAATCATGACGATCGCCGTTTTGGCGTGACCGTTTGCGGCGGACAATGCTTCCGTCGCCGCCGCGCGGGAACAGGACGCCGCCTCCATGACGATACGGCAAGCTCTTTCTTCCAGCTTTTTGTTCGACGTCTTCACGTCAACCATGAGATTGCCGTAGACTTTGCCCAGGCGGACCATGACTCCTGTAGAAAGCATATTGAGAATCAGTTTCTGCGCCGTACCGGCCTTCATTCGCGTCGAGCCGGTAATAACTTCGGCGCCGACGAGGGCGCAAATGTCGATATCGCTGCAACGACTGATAGGAGCATCGCTGCTGCAGTCGACGGAAATGACGGCAGCGCCGCAGTTTTTGGCATAGGTCAGGGCGCCGATGACGTAAGGTGTTCTGCCGGAGGCGCTGAGTCCGACGACGGCATCGGCGGCGGTGAGGGTGCACGCTGCCAGATCCTGACGGCCGCCGTCGCTATCATCTTCCGCCCCTTCTTGCGCGCAGAACACGGCCGCCCGACCGCCGGCGATCAGGCCTTGTACCAATTCCGGCGCCGTGCCGTATGTCGGCGGGCATTCGGCAGCATCAAGAATACCGAGGCGGCCGGATGTGCCGGCGCCAACGTAAAACAGGCGGCCGCCTCGGCGCAGCCGCTCGGCAATGACGTCGACGGCGGCAGCTATCTGTGGCAAGAGCGGCGTGATCGCAGCTGTCGCTTTTTGATCTTCCGTATGGATGAGACGGATCATTTCCAGCGTGGAGACACTGTCAATTTCGGCAGTCTCAGCATTTCGTTTCTCAGTAGCCAATTTTTCCAATTCCATCATGATGAAAGGAGTCTCCTTTATGTTTTTCTATGATACCGTAAATATCTCAAGTATGGCGATATTTATTCCGTGACAGCATGTTCAATACATGGTATGATAAGACGTAACCATTGTTTATGCGTCCATAGCTCAGTAGGATAGAGCGGTGGTTTCCTAAACCATGTGTCGTGGGTTCGATTCCCTCTGGGCGCACCATTGAAAATACATTGACCATGCGGTTTAAAAAGCATTGACATGCTAAACGTTGCTTGGTAATGAAAGAGATGCTGGCAGAATATTCTGCCGGCATTTTTTTGTACCTGCAAGGAATGCCACTGCAGAAACGCTGGTTACCTGGTTGTTTTAGCGCATAACTGCGCGTTGCTGGACAGCCTTGCGTTCCTGTGAGCTGCCGTTTTAATGGGTGAAACCACAGTGGAGCAGGGGTTCGATCGGACGGCACCTGTCTGCGTGTTCTTTTTAACGGCCTTTATTGCCGTTCTCGCTGCGATCTTTGACTGGCACGCACTCGCTGTAAACCGTCGGCGGCTTCTTTATATCCGGCGCGCGCCGCTTTTTCATACAGCTCTTCACTTATTTGGAGATTTTGCTCTGCACCCAGTCCGCGTTCATATAAACTTGCTAGCGCCGCCATGGCTGGCGCTGCGATGATATCTTCGCGTTTGGCGGCTTCTTTATACCAATGGTATGCCAGCTGAATATTTTGCTTGGTGCCTGTGCCGGTTTCATAGCAGCGGCCAAGGTAGTACATGCTGGTAATATCTCCATTTTCGGCGCCTTTCATGAAATACGTAAACGCTTGTTTGGTCCTTGCCTTCATTTTCCGGTCGCTAAGCGATAATAATCCCAAATAACGGGCCGCTTTTTTATCGCCTTGCTTATCCGCTTTCGTAAAGGCGGCCCAAGCCTTAACGGCATCTTTGGGTGCGCCGTTTTCACCGTTAAAGTAGTTCTTTCCCGTTTCGAAATACTGTCTGGCTTCTTTTTTTAACGCCAGTTGCCTTTGTCGTTTAGCTTCGAATTTGCCGGACGCGGTCGCCGATACGGGTCTTCCCGATTTAGTCTGATTGAACAGCCAATCGCGGATGCCTTCAATGGTATAAGCCACAGACCAGGTATAGGTATGACTGCCGTTTTTAAATACGGAATAATTTATGGTTGCCCCTTTGGCTTCCATGTCCGCCACGTATTGTGCGAAGGTGGCGGCATCGGCAGTGCTGTCCCACAAATATGGCGAAGTCGCCACCTTTCCGCCTGCCTGCCGCCACTTGGAAACAGCTTCGTTCATACTCGGATACGCTTTGGTGTCTCCTTCTGAAACAAGGATCCATAAATTCTTATGCAGCAAGGCGTTCATCTCATCTGTATTCCACTGACAAGCTACGAGGTACTGAGCTGCGAATAGATCCGGGTATCGGTCGCTGATGGCAATGTTGGCTATGCCGCCCTGGGATTGACCTGTACCGTAAATGCGATCTTTATCGACAGGATATGTGGAAATAATGTTTTTCAGTAAATTGGTAACCAGTGTCAATCCTGGTGTCCATTTATTTTCATCTGTAGTCATCATTCCCAAAGAGTTGACCAAGTCTTCGGAGTATTGCGGCGCGACTACGATCGCCTGATGTTTCCGTTGTTCTTCCGCTGTAGCCCAAATGGTGGCGCCGTTGCCTTGGAATAGAGGCGTACGGTCGTTGTTAATATTGGCGCTCGCATCGGCGATAAAGAAAACCAAAGGATATTTTTGCTGCGGCGTATAGTTTTCCGGCAAAAACACAGTATAGCTGATCGTGCTTTTTGTTTCGTTATCCGTATAATGTTTGATGATAAATTTATCAATAATAGAGCTTGTCGCCGTTTCTGCTTTCATGACTTCCGTACTGGCGGGATATATTGTACCGTCTGTCCCTCGGATATTTTTGACTTGTACTACGGAAGCCGTGAGTACCGGCGCCGTCCGGTCGGAATGAAGCGGAGCGTCCGCTTTCTCATTTTCTGCCTTTTTCGGTTTTTTGGGCCCCTGCTTGTCTAAGGGGGATAATGTATTTTTAGTGACCAAATCGACGATGACATACTTGCCGTCTTCGTGTTTATTTCCTGTTTTCGGTTCTACATTGGTATACACGTCGGCCACTTGATGATCGGCAACTTGGAAAGCATCTGCCGCAACGGAAGTATGATCAATGCTGAAGGGATACTGGATGGCTAAGGCTTCAATTTTTTCTCCGTCGCCATATACATTGGGAATCATCACTACCGGCTCTGCTGCAACGCTGCAGGTCGTCATCGCGCCAAGGAGGCACAATAATAAATAGATTTTCGTTTTTATGCGCATAAAATCCTCTTTTCTGCAATTTTGCCATATGGCCATACATTGCTCTAACAGATAATGGAAACAGCCGCGCGTATCGTTGCTGCTTCGGTGTTTTCGTTTCATGCTGCGGCCGCCGGCCGGCAGCGATCTCCCTAACGAAAGAAATCGCCGATGTCCTCACCGTTGCGGCGTATTGGTATTCGCGACAGCGTGCGACGGGTGGTTGCCGCGTCCAATTGTCCCATGCGGGCGTAGCCCAAGACAAGGATAGCGGCGGCAATAAGCCTGCTCCGGTCGTCACGGCGCACGGTCCGTCGTACTTGCACAGGCTGTTGGCGGTCTTGCTGCATATCGCCTCCCAGTAGTAAAAGGATACGTTTATTTTACTACATTTATGAACCGTTTATCTATATGACCGTC
Organism: Megasphaera vaginalis (ex Bordigoni et al. 2020); assembly: GCF_900240295.1. Classification (NCBI taxonomy): domain Bacteria; kingdom Bacillati; phylum Bacillota; class Negativicutes; order Veillonellales; family Veillonellaceae; genus Megasphaera; species Megasphaera vaginalis (ex Bordigoni et al. 2020). Next base: position 104,535 of record NZ_OEQB01000005.1, on the reverse strand, counting down.
TTAGGCAGGCGGAAGATTCGGTTTAATTTTGATCTCACCATCGGTAACGGGAGGAGAGAGTACAGTCTTGTTAGCGCAGGTTAAGCATAGATGTTGATACGGAAGGCAGCCGTTAAACGGTATTTCGCGCCGCTATTATCCGTGATTTTTTTCGAGTGCTGTCTCCCGGTCCACATGGTGTAAATAAAAGGTAACGGTTGCTTCAGGGTTAGAGATAGGGATTGCAATCCTGTCTTTTTTTATGGACCGGAAATCGGCAGAACAGTTGGTAATGAACCGCGGTAAAGAGGAGGTGCGAACCAATTCGTCGAATTCAAATTGATTATTTTGAACTAAAAACTTTGAAGAAGGCATGTATTCCCGGCAGAGACTGTCCCAGAAGCCGATTTCACTGCGCAGCAAAAAATTATAACCGTTTATCTCTTCAAAGAAGACTTCCGATCGGTTGGCCAATTCGTGGTCAGGCCTGACGGAGATAAACAGTTTTTCTGTCAGCAACGGTTCTATCTTGTAGTTACCGTTTTCTAACGGAAAAGGCAAAATTGCTAAATTGATTTGACCGTTCTTTATTTCCGAAAGGATATCTTCCACTTGGCTTATCTGATGAGAGATGATTTTTTGCGGATAAATAGCAGAGAGGCGCGGGAGAATATTCCATAAGGGCATCGGGGCACAAGCGGAAATATAAATTGTCTTTTGCGCCTGATCGAAACGCTGTACATCTTGGATTGCCGTTTCTGCTGTGCGCAGAATTATCTGTGCCGCGCGGACCGCTTTTTTGCCGGTTTCATTCAGTGCGATCTTATTGACGCTGCGGGTAAATAAGGGTACGCCGAAACTCTCTTCTACGTGCTGCATGTTCCGCGAAAGGGAAGGTGCCGAAATCAAGAATGCTTCCGCTACCTTTGCAAGGGTGCCCAGTTCTGCAAAGGCAACGAATTGTTTCAGTTCTTCTAAGTTAACCATGCCTATCCTCCTCGTAGTTTAGGTTTCATAAAATGAAAACTACAATTCATTATGTATAGTGTACACGCAGTATCGACCGTTGTAAAATACAAGCATGAAACGAAGGGTTGCTTTCAGAGGAGGAATTTGCCATGGAATATGTAACGCTGAATAACGGAATTAAAATGCCGAAGTTAGGGTATGGGGTATATCAAACGCCGGCTGAAGAAACGCAAAGGGCCGTAGCAGATGCCATCCGTATAGGCTATCGCAGTATCGATACGGCGCAGGCTTATCGGAACGAATCCGGTGTGGGACGGGCGTTGGCCGCATCGGGGTTACCTCGGGAAGAGTTTTTTATTACGACCAAGGTTTGGATTACGAATGCAGGGTATGAAAAAGCCCGCAATTCCATTCAAGAGTCACTCGAGAAATTACAAAGTCCGTATATCGATTTGTTGCTCATTCACCAGCCCTTTGGCGATTATTACGGAACCTACAGAGCGATGGAAGAAGCCGTAAAAAAAGGACAGGTCCGAGCGATCGGCGTATCTAATTTCGCGCCGGACAGATTTATTGACATGCAGCATTTCGCGCAAATAAAACCGGCCGTCAATCAAATAGAAACCCATGTTTTTCAGCAGCAAAAAGTGGCGCAACGATATTTGAAAAAATATCAATGTCAGATCGAATCATGGGGGCCCTTTGCAGAAGGGAGAAATGATTTCTTCACCAATCCGGCGTTACAGGACATTGGTCAACGATATCACAAGACGGTTGCTCAGGTGGCGCTTCGGTTTTTATTGCAACGGGATGTTGTCGTTATTCCCAAATCCGTTCATAAGGACAGGATGGAAGAGAATTTCAACGTCTTTGATTTCACCTTGTCTGACGGCGATATGGCTGCCATTGATGCCTTGGATCGGGCTCAAAGCCTTTTCTTTAGCCACGCAGATCCGGAAACGGTAGAGTGGTTCATGTCGCGAGTTTAACGGCGCGCTAAGATAGAAAATCTTTTCAGGCGTAAGCGATACTCTCTTTGTTTAAGACCGCCTTTGGCGGAAATATGAATAAAGAGAGTATTTTTATCGCCTGAAAGGAGAAAGGTCCTTTGGTTTTCAGAAAGGATTCAGAAAGGATGATGATTAGATTTATATGGAAAAATTCACGTCTAAAACAGCGGAAGTTATGTTTTTAATCGTCCTAAGCGCTTTTATGGCAGTCAATTCTCTCGCGACAGATGTCTATCTGCCGGCTTTGCCGGTGATGGCCGGAGAGCTGGGGGCCGGTTCAGAGTTTACGATTACAGGATATTTGCTGGGATTTATGATAGCGCAGCTGGTTTGGGGGCCTATCAGCGATAAGATTGGGAGAATTAAGCCTTTAATCGCAGGTTCCGTTATTTTTGTTTTAGGAACTGTCGGCTGCGCAATGTCCACATCCATGCCCGAGCTTGTATGCTGGCGTGTATTTCAAGCGACAGGCGCCTGTGTCGGTCCCATGTTATCGCGGGCGATGATCAGAGATGTCTGTACAGCAAAGGAAGCGGCCGATAAACTGTCGTTATTGACGATGATCATGGCCGTTGCGCCGATTGCCGGACCTTTGCTGGGCGGCATCATTGTCGTCACGTTCTCATGGCAAATAATTTTTTATGCCGTTGCTTGTATTGGCGCGGCGATTGGCTTGATGATTCATGTCCTTCCTGAAACCTTGCCCGAAAACAGGCGGCAAAGTACATCTATGCGCCATGTTTTTAACATATACGGCATGTTGATAAAAGATTTTACGTTTATGAAATACACCTTATGCATAGCGATGTTCTACATGGCCGCCTACGCGGTAATAGCAGGTACGCCGTTCATGTACATTACATATTATGGCATACCTGAGGTATATTACGGATTGCTGTTCGGCTTAAATGTTATCGGCGTTATGGTCGTCAGTTTTTTCAATCGCCACCTCTTACGCCTGTATACGCTGGATGTTTTGTTGAAATATTCTACGGGCATAGCGTCGCTGGCTGTTGTGTTACTGGTCTTTTTCGTGAAAACAACACTGTTAGGCGTTTACGGTGTTGTCGGGGCAATTATCCTGATGTTTTCCATGAACGGGATCATTGCCGCTTGTTCAACGGCGGCGTTGGACCATGTCGGCGATAAGGCCGGAACCGCAGCGGCGCTGATCGGATCGCTGCAATACGGCAGCGGCATTGTTTCAACGTTTTTTCTCGGTCTGATTAATAATCATACGCCTTGGCCAATGCTTACGGTAATCGTTGCCGGTATCTTCTGCTGCACGATATTGGCATGGATGCCGCAGGGAAGGCAGCCATCTACCGTCCGTGTACTGAAGACGTGACAATCGGCGTAGCAGACGCTTGTCAATACGGATACGCCGGGGTTGCCGGTAAAAAAAGAAAAGGACGGTCAGTACTCTATGGGAACCGTGAGGGCGATTGCGTGACGGCAAGTCTCGCTGTCGCCTTTTTTTATTGAGAAAGGACTATGAAAACATAAAGAAATAGAATAAAATATGACGTATAAGATAAGAAAATATTTGCGATTTCATTTTAATTACAATAAAAAACGAGGAAAACTTAAAATGAAGACAGCGCTGTGCCGATGGAATGATTCGGGATGATTAACCGGTTCTGATTGAGGCAGTCCGGTACAACAGGTTGATGCGAAGCCGGCCTTCTTGTGGGCTGCTTATTTCTGCCGTCGTTTCGTAATTGGCCGGACCGTTATCTGCCGGTCAGGCACTGAGGATAAACAGGCGTTTTTATACCGATGAGGGGAGGACAAGACATGGCTAAAATCGTAGTGATGCCCCAGTTGGGGCTGACGGTGACAAAGGGAAAGATCGGCGCATGGCTCAAGGGCGAAGGCGATATGGTGCGTGCCGGCGAAGAGCTGGCCGTTGTCGAATCGGCGGGAGCGACCAATACTATTCAGGCGAGAGATGATGAAGCAGGGTATTTGCTGAAAATCCTTGTTTCTGACGGCGAAGTGGCAGCAACCTCGGCGCCGCTTGCCGTTATCGGAGAAAAAGGCGAAGATATCGGGGCGCTGTTGCAGCGCAGCGGCATTTTGTTGAATGACGGCGCTGTGGCGGCGTCGGACGTGGTCTCGGATCAGGGGGAATATCAGGGCATTGAAGCGATTCCCGGCAAAGTGTCGCCCATGGCAGCCAAGTTGGCGAAGGACCTGCATGTCGATGTCGATGTCCTTTATCACGGACGGCGTGTCATGGAGGCGGACGTCAAGGAGGCGGCCATGGCGAAGGCGACGGAAGATACGGTAAAAGCGGCGAAAAAGGTGACGGAAGATAAGACGAAGGTTGCGCCGCGGCGGCAGACGATTGCCGAAAACATGGTGGCCTCATGGCAGACTTCGCCGGTTATTACATATAATCACAGCGTCGATGTGACGGCAATCAAGGAGATGCGTCGCAAGTTGAACGAGAGTATGCAGGGCGCCGTCCGGATCCAGTACAATCATATACTGATGTATGTCGTGACGAAGGCCTTGCAGGATTTTCCCGATGTGAACGCCAGCTTCGAAGACAATATGCTGACCCGGCACCGTTACATCAATATGGGATTGGCCGTAGCCAAAGATGATGGTCTGATTATTCCCAATGTTAAGAATTGTGAACAGCGGACACTGACGGACCTTGCCAACGAGGCAGCACGGCTCGTTGCCGCCGTGCGCAATGAGCAGATCGGTGTCGACGATATCAGCGGCGGCACCTTTACCATTACGAATTTGGGCGCGTACGGCATTACTTCGTTCAGTCCGATTATCAATCAGCCGGAATTGGCTATTCTCGGGGTCTGTGCCATTGTGGATACGCCAGTCAGAAGCGTTGGCGGAGAAATCATTTTCAAGCCGTTGATGAACCTTTCCCTGACGGCGGATCCCCGCGTTATTGACGGTATGATGGCGGCGAAGTTCTTGGATCGGATCGCTGAATTGCTGGAAAATCCATGGCTTCTCTTAGCGTAGGAACGGCGGGAATTGGAGGTGTTGACATGAGTGATACGAAAAGACGAATTGTTGTTATCGGCGGCGGGCCTGGCGGTTATGTGGCGGCGATCCGCGCGGCGCAAATGGGTTCGGCTGTTACCCTGATCGAACGGGAGCGTATTGGCGGGACCTGTGTGAATATCGGTTGCATTTCGACGAAATGCCTGCTCCACAGCGCCGAATTGCTGGAAACGATGCGCAAGGAAGGACCTGCCGTCGGCATTAAAGCGGATAATCTGTCCGTCGATTTTGGACAGGTCATGAACCATAAAAATGATATTGCCAAAAAAATGGGAGACAGTATTCGCTCCCTACTGGCAAGCTATGGCATTGATATCGTCGAAGGGGCGGCAGCCTTCACCGGTCCCGGCAAATTGGCCCTGAAAAAAGTTGACGGCACGACGGAGCGGATGAAGGGCGACGCGTTTATTATCGCAACGGGGTCGATAAATGATGTGCCGCCTATTCCGGGGTTGAAGGAGTCCCCGTATTGTCTCGATTCGACCGGCGCCTTGGCACTGACAGAGCTGCCGTCGTCCATGATTGTTATCGGCGGCGGCGTTATCGGGATGGAACTGGCCTGTGCCTACGCCGCATTCGGAACGCAAGTCGACGTTGTCGAAGCGGCGGAACAGGTTTTGCCGATGCTGGATTCGGATATTACGGATATCGCCGTCAAGAATATGGAGAAAATAGGCGTTCGCTTTCATGTTGCCTCTCCCGTACAGTCCATTGAAGGAAATCGCGTTTGTTGTAAACGCGCCGACGGTACGGAACTGACGCTGCAAGCGGATAAGATTTTGGTGGCGACCGGGCGCAAGGCCAATACGGCCGATCTTGATCTGGACGCTTGCGGGATCAAGCATATACGGGGCCAAATTATCGTGACGGACAGTATGGAAACGAACATTTTCAATGTGTACGCTATCGGGGACTGTGTTTTCGATAAAGTGCGGCTCGCGCATACGGCGTCGGCCATGGGAGAGGTGGCGGCGGAAACGGCTTGCGGCCATCGCGTTTACTATAACGAAACGACGAATCCGACTTGTGTATACGTTGCGCCGGAAGCGGCCGTTGTCGGTTTGACGGAAAAGGATGCAAAGGCGCAGGGAATTGAATATCTTGTCGGCACGTTCCCGATCATGGGCAACGGCAAGGCGATGATCCTGAACGGCGGCGAAGGGTTGGTCAAGATATTGACGACGCCGAAGTACAAGAAGATCCTGGGAATGCAGATCATCGGTCCGCGGGCAACGGATCTGATCAGCGAAGGTGCGCTGGCGATTCGTTTGGAAGCGACGGTAGACGAATTGATTTCCACCATTCATTCACATCCGACGGTGACGGAAGCAGTGCGGGAAGCCGCGTTGGATGTATTGAACAGAACGATTCACATGCCGCCGAAGAAATGACGGAGAAAAAAATACGGACAGTTCTCAAGGAGAGCTGTCCGTATTTTTTTTCGTCTTGAGAGGCAATCGTGATGCGTTTTATATCCTCAGGATAAGACCGTCTTTTCAAAAACGCACGTCCCAGCCGCAAAATCCGTTGACAATGGACATATGTTTGCGTTATAGTTGAAAGGCAAACTCTTCATTTCGCCGTTTTCGCGGCAGCGTCCTGCTGTCGGCGGGTTTTCTGGTTGGCTAAGCCTTTGCGGTGAGCAGGCGGCTTTACGAAGATGGAGGGACGATACGCGTGTGCCGGGACCTTGTTTTCACAAATGCAAGGGCAATATAAAAGGCCTGTGCAAAAATGGGCATTTATTATATTTAGCAGTACATGAAAGACACTCTATTTCCATGAAAGGATGATGAAGAATGACGGACAGTAATTCGACAAGTGTGAAGACGGCGGAAGTTGGTGGGTTTTTAGGTTGGATCGAGCGGATAGGAAATAAAATTCCCGATATAACGATGCTGTTTATTGCCGCCTTTTTTATTACGTGTATTATTTCGGCAGCGTTATCGCAGGTCACGTTTTCCTATGTAAATCCGGCGAACGGTAAAGTTATTGAAATTAATAATATGTTAAGCGGAACCGCCTTGGTCACGTTAATGACGAAAATGGTTCAAAACTACGTGTCTTTCCCGCCGCTGGGCATGGTCATTGTCGCGACCTTAGGGATCGGCATTGCCGACGGATCCGGGTTCATTAATACGGGACTCAAAAAGATTTTATCCGTTACGCCTAAATTTTTGCTGACGCCCATTGTCATCGTCGTAGGCATGTTGAGTCATATCGCGCCGGATAGCGGGTACATGATTATTATCCCTATTGCGGCATATTTGTTTTACGCGTCCGGAAAACACCCGCTGGCAGGTGTGGCGGCGTCCTTTGCCGGTATTGCCGGCGCGTTTGCGGCAAACTATACGCCTTCGGCTATTGATCCCGTTATACAGGGATTTACTCAATTGGCGGCTCAGATTATTGATCCGGCTTATGAAGTTAATGTGTTATGCAATTACTTTTTTGCTTTCGGATCTACGTTTGCCGTCATCCTTTCCTGTTGGTGGGTTACGGAAAAGATAACGGAACCTTGGTGCCGGAAAGCGTGTCCGCTTAATGAAGATATGGATCTTTCGAGCGAAGAATTGACGGTAATCACGCCAAGAGAAAATAAAGCTTTTTATGTGGCCAGCTTCGTTCTGATCGCTATGTTGGTGGGTCTGGCAGTCGCTTTGCTGCCGGAGAATTCCATTCTGCGGGATCCTGCCGGGAATATAGCCAGTTTTAAAGCGCCTGTTATGCAGTCTATCGTTGCGATCATATTCTTGCTTTTTGCCGTTACCGGTATCGTGTATGGCGTGATTAGCGGTAAGTTCAGAAGCTCCCAGGATTTTACGCACTCCATGGAAGAAATAACCAAGACCTTGATTCAGCTTATCGTCTTTTATTTTTTTGCGGCTCAATTCATGTATGCCTTCGGCGCTTCTAACTTGGGAGCCTTGTTGGCCGTATCGGGAGCGGAGTTTTTGAAATCCTTGGCCTTGCCGCCGCAAGTTACAGTTTTTGGCGTCATTGTATTTGTTGCGTTCCTGAACTTGATTATTACCTCGGCTTCGGCAAAGTGGGCCATTTTGGCGCCCATCTTCGTGCCCATGCTGATGTCTGTCGGTATTGCGCCCGAATTGACGCAATGCGCGTTTCGTGTCAGTGATTCGGCTGTCAACGTTTGCACGCCGATGTTTGCCTTTTATCCGCTGATCATTATTTATTGCCAGAAATTTTGCAAGAACACCGGCGTCGGGACGTTGAGCAGTCTGATGCTGCCCTATACGATCGCGCTGTTGATCGTCTTAACCATCATGTTGTATTTGTTCTGGGGCTTAGGCATTCCTCTCGGATTCCAAGCCGATTATAGTTATCCGCGCAGCATGTTCTAAGGATTGGATAGGAGAGAAACAGATGAATTCGATAGAAAACAGGTTACGGAATCGTTTTTGGAAATATGTGCAAATTCCCTCTCAAAGTAAGTTCAATGGTGGGAGCAAAGTGCCCAGCACGGCGTCGCAATGGGATATGGTGAAGACCTTGCGCGATGAATGCGCGTCGTTGGGTGTTGTTGATTTGGAAATCAGCCCGTATGGCGTTTTGACTGGGAAATTGCCGGCCAATGTGCCGGACGGCAGCGCGGCCGTCATTCCGGCTGTCGGGTTTTGTGCGCACGTAGATACGGTAGATGTCGATCTTTCCCCGCTGGTACGGCCTAAGCTAACGGAAACATACGATGGAAAGGACATTGTCCTGAATCAGGACGCCCACATCGTCATGAAGGTGGAAGAACATCCGGAACTGCTGCCGTACGTCGGTCAGGATATCATTACTTCCGATGGGACGAGCGTTCTCGGCGCAGATAATAAAGCGGCCATCGCCAATATTATGACGGCTTTGGAAACGTTGTCCGCCGATCGGACGATATATCATGGCGATATATATGTTGCATTTGTCCCCGATGAAGAGTGCGGACTTTTCGGCTCCAAGAATATGGACTATGAAAAATTCCCTGTCGATTTCGCGTATACGATAGACTCCTGCGAAGTGGGAGAAGTTGTATATGAAACGTTTAATGCCGGTTCGGCGGAAGTGACGATTTACGGCGTTTCGGCTCATCCGATGAGTGCAAAAGGCGTATTGGTCAACCCGACATTATTGGCGTGTGATTTTGTCAATATGTTTGACAGAAGGGAGACGCCGGAGTGCACGGAAGGGAAAGAAGGGTATATATGGTGTCAACAGATAGAGTCCAATCAATCCAAAGCGGTAGTTCATCTGAATATCAGAGATCATCATAAGGACAAATACGAAGAAAAGAAGGAGCGGATTTTACGGCATGTAGAAACGTTGCGATCCCGAGAACCGCGTGCAACCGTGGAATGCGTAATAAGCGATACGTATGGGAATATTGCCGATGCCGTTACTGATGAAAACCATAAGGCGATAGACTACATTTATGCGGCAATGAAGGAATTGCATATTACGCCTAAGACAATTGCCATGCGAGGCGGTACGGACGGCTCCTTCATTTCTACCAAGGGGATTTTGACGCCGAATTACTTTACCGGTGCGTTGAACTTCCATTCCAAATACGAATTCCTGCCCGTTCAAAGTCTGAAGAAATCATACGATATGACGATGAAATTAATTGAATTGATTTATCAAGGAGCGTAAACGGTATCGGGGCGATGGGCGAAACAGGTTTACAGGGCCTGGCGTCGGCAGCGGCTGCCGGGCCCTGTTTTTCCTTTCCGCCATCTGCCTTACCGAGCGGTTGGCGGCGTGGCTGTTGGGAAGCGATGATCATTTAAGCGGGCGGCGAAGCGGTCTGATCGCTTCAGGCGTGCAGCTATATGACGGCCATGCGCTTCCAAGGCACTTGAACTGTTTCGGGTTTAATAGGATAATAGAGGTAGCAAACAGCGTGTCTGGCAGCTTATGATAAAAGCGGCCAATGCACCGTATTGAATGCAATAAGGGAGTTTCCGTACAAGGGGGCGGTCTGATGCAGTACAAGGTAAAGGTTACGGTCATTGACAAGAAGTTATACCCTAATTTGCAGGAGGCCTATTGCGCCGATCCTGATGCCGGCGTCTGTCCTTGTTATAATGTGGGCGATGTGTTCCTCTTTGAGCGGTACGGGACGCAGGATGATTTCTGGCGTATGGGGATTCGTTCGTTACAACAGAGTATTGCCGACGAGAATACCGTTGCCGGCGGTCCGGTAAAACCGCATTGTTCGGAGGCATGGGATGCCATTTCACGGTACATTTATACGGGCCTGCAGGGCGGCGCTGTCATGCGCGGCTGGATGAAGGACGAACATGTCATGATCGCCTGTTGTTCTGACGGGACACGGCCTGTTATTTTCAAGATAGAGCGCCTCGATTACAAGGTCATGAAGCTGCAGTTTTTTGATTACATGTCGAATGCGGCTGTTGCTGATTTGCGTACTGCCGTCATGGCCGTTTCCGGTGTTTCCGACGTGGCGGTACGGCGTGATAAGCATTTCGTTGAAGTGTATATGGACCGGAATCATGAGGTGGCCGATGACGTTTTGAAAGCGTCTTTAGGGGCATACGATATCAGCCTGATCGAGTAGCGGAAAATCGGTTTTTCGAAAATGGCGGCAGCAGGTGCGCATCCGTTTTACTGCCGTGCAGGCTGTGGCCGTTTCGTTCAACTTCAGGGGCGCGATGCTGTCGGAGCGGCGTCTGACGCGGCAAGTTTACGTGGCCCGTGTTGCTCGAAAGGTAAAGAAAAATAGAAATAGTTGCCGGTAACAAAAGACCTATGGCACGGGTTCTGTCGTGTCCATAGGTCTTTTGTTGCCGACGCGCTTATCGAAGCAGTGCGCCGGAGATAACCATTTGCTGTACTTGCGTCGTGCCTTCGTAAATCTGCGTGATCTTGGCGTCGCGCATGTAGCGTTCAACCGGATATTCCCGAGTGAATCCGTAGCCGCCGAAAATCTGTACGGCGTCGGTTGTTACCTGCATGGCCACGTCGGAGGCCACCTTTTTGGCGATAGCGGCATCCATGCTGTACGAGCCTCCCTGATTCATACTGTAGGCCGCTTTGTAAACGAGATAACGGGCGGCTTCAATCTTAGCTTTCATATCGGCCAGGAGAAAGCTGACTGCTTGAAATTTCGCAATCGGTTTGCCGAACTGCACCCGTTCGGTGGCATAGGTGAGCGCGTGGTGAAAGGCGCCTTCGGCAATGCCGAGCGCCTGTGCGCCGACGCCGACGCGGCCGCCGTCAAGGGTCATCATGGCGATTTTGAATCCTTCCCCTTCTTTGCCGAGGAGATGGGCTGCCGGAATTTTGACATCTTGGAAGATTAACTCGCGTTGGACGGAGCCGTGAATTCCCATTTTCACTTCTTTTTTGCCGTACGTGAAGCCGGGCGTTCCTTTTTCCACGATAAAAGCGCTCATGCCTTTGGCGCCTTTGGTCTTGTCCGTAGCCGCGAAGACAACGGTGATTTCCGCTTCGCCGCCATTCGTATTGAAAACCTTGGAACCGTTCAAAATATAAGAATCACCGTCTTTGACGGCTGTCGTAGAGCCGTTCAGCGCATCGGTACCGGCATTCGGTTCGGTCAGGCCGAAGGCGCCCAGTTTTTCACCGCTTGCCAAGGGTTTTAAAAATTTCTGTTTCTGTTCTTCCGTCCCGAATTTCCAAATCGGCCAGGAGCAAAGCGTTGTGTGCACTTCGAAACTCAGGCCGATAGACGGGTCTGTCTTGGAAATTTCTTCGCATGCCATCGCCATGCTGAGAAAGTCTGCGCCGACGCCGCCGTATTCCTCTTCATAAGGAATGCCGAGCAGGCCGAGTTCGCCCATTTCGTCGATCAGCTTGCGGTCGAAAACCTCTTTTTCGTCCCGTTCTTTGACTGTCGGCGCCAGGCGCTTTTCCGCAAAGTCGGCGGCTAATTTTACGATATCCTGATCCAGTTCTCTTACAGCAAAATCCATAATACAGTCCTCCTTACGTATGTGCGTCAATTTAGATACACCGGTATGTCCGGTTTACGCCGCATCGGTCAAAGTATTTCCGAGAAGGCTTGAAGGCGGGTACGGACCTGTTCCAGTGACGGAGATTCGAGGTCGACGTCGATTACCGTATAACGAAGGCCCGCTTCTTCAAATTCGGTTTTGTAAATGGGGTAGTCGAATTCTTCGGGATCACAAAAACGCATCATGCAGATGACGACGGCGTCTGCGTCGCATTTTTTGGCCATGTCGATGATCATCTGGCCGCGCGGCTTGTCGGTATTCATCGCCAGCGGGCAGCCGTCGAAATCTTGCCACCATTGTGCCAGCTGTTCCAGCGGATCAATGCCGGCAGGAACGTCGTTGCGATATTGCCGGGATTCCTGTGCCAGATCGTCGGCGACGACGGCGATGTTGAATTCGCTGAAGATATCGAGAAATTCATTCGGTTCGGCCATGATGCCGGAAAGAATAACCTTTTTTCCTTTCCAGGGCTGTACCGGTTCTTTTTTTACGGCATCGATGAGTTGGCGCAGGAGCGCTGTATGTTCGGCTTTATCCATAAACCAGCGGGCTTTGATAACGGCATGGCGTTTGGCCGGTGTGAAAATTTGCGGGTACTGCGCGGCAACGTCGCAGAATTCACGCATTGTGCGGCGGTTTTCGTTATAAATATGAATGGCCTTTTGCAAGGCCAAGTCGCTGATCTTGACTTGCAGAATCCGTTCCAGTTCGCGGCGGACATGGGCGTATTCGGCTTTCAAAAAGTCGACGGCGGCGCGGATCTTACGGTTCTGGGGCTGTGTAAAGACGATGACCGGCGCTTTGCCGTGCCATTTTTGACTCATGCAGCGGAGCGTGTCGCAAGGCACGGAGAAGAGAACGGCGTCGAGGCAGTCATAGGTGCCGTTGAGTTGTAATTCCATATCGGCCTGCATCAGCGAACAGGCAAAGGGCGGCAGATAGGTTCGCGCGGCGGCGATTGCCGGCTTTTGCGCGCCGAACATGCCGACAGGGAGATAGCCGGCGGCATAGACGATTTCTTCGGGGGCATAGTAGGGCATGACGCCGACGAGCCCTTTGCCGGTATTCCGCTTATAGGACAAGACGGCAGCTTGCGGGTGGTTTGATATAGTTTCCAATTTGCTGATAAGTTCATCAATGTGGCTCATTAGTGATTTCCTCCTTGTGCTTTTTGATCGGCCATCATTTCGGCTAAGGCTTCGACGCGCGTATCAAACTGCGCTTCGTTGAAATTGCGCGGATCGGTCTGGTCACCGTCAAAAATGACATAGGGAACGCCGAGATTTTTCTGCACGCGTTGACCGCCTTCGTTGTTCAGGAGGCTCATGTTTTTGCAGCTCCGGTTCTGATGCATGATGAGTCCGTCGCATTTACCGTCACAGACGACTTGTTCCAGCACTTCGCCGCGCCGTTCGAGACAACAATTGATATAGGTGCGCGTATAGGCTTCGGCCATCGATTCGAGATTGCCCGGTTCGTAAGAAACATCCCACATGCCGGGATAGGCGGAACCGGTCATCAGCGATCCCTTGCCCTTTAACTCTTTGAACGTATGTCCCAAGGCGATCCAGACAGCGATGCCTTCCCAGGTTATACGGCTTTTTTCGTTATCGCCGAAAGCCCATTTCTGTTGGGCGACTTTTTCTTCCAGTTCCTTGACTAATTTTGTGAACGTAATTTCCGCATAGTCGAGAGAACGGGCGGCGACGGCGAGTCCCATGAAGTTGAAGAGGTCAAAACCGTTTAACGGAGACGGTTTGTATTGCAAGAAAGACGCGATTTTATTCCAGGCGGCGATGGATCGCTGCGTCTGCTTTTGTACTTCAAAGAATTTGTCGTAGTCAAAAGGACGGCCGCAGATCGCTTCCAATTGGGTGATAGCATGTTTGAATTCCCCGACGATGTAGTCTTTGGCGTGCTGTGTGACAGGGTATTCATGGTTGAAAGGGACATCGATGGTGATCAGGGGGATATGCAGTTCTTTGGCCAGATTTTCATACCACTTCAACAAGGTGTTGCAAATGTTGTTGCATGTAATGATGAGGTCCGGCAAGGGCACGGCGGAAGCCGGGGAGTTCTTCAGTTTTTCCGGCGTTTTGCCGGTCATGGCCTGCTGTTTCAGCAATTCCATATAGCCCATATTAACGCGGCAATAGGAACAGATATCCTGATTGTAGCCTTTGTTTTCGGCGACTTCCAGCATATCAGGGGCGCCGTGACGGGCGCCGATGCCGGCGGCGTGCGTTTCGGGATAAACCATGGCGATATCCATGGCTACGCAGAATTCTGGCGGGGCAACGGAGGCGGACCAGCAAACGAGACGCCCTTCTTTCTTCGCGTTGCGCGCGTCTTCATCCAACTTAGGCAGAAAGTAGCCGAGGGCGTCTTTGGCGCTCATGGTTTCCAAATTTACAGCGGTATCTTCACTCATGACAATCTCTCCTTTAATGATGCAATGATTGGAACGGGTTTGCCGTTTCACGATTGATGGGGGCAACGGTCTGGACGAATTCTACGAGAATTCCGTTGTTGTAGCTGGGGCGCATAAAATTGACGATAATATCGTCCGTCCCTTGGACTGCGGCTTTTTCCAACATTTTATAGCCTTGCGCTTCGTATTCGCGCCGCGTTTCTTCGACGTCTTCCACTTCAAAGGCCAGATGGGCAATGCCGCCTTTACCGTGGTTGAATTCACAGAGAACGCCTTCGTGAGGAATGATGAATTCAATGGGACTGCTGTTTTCTCCCTTTGTCGTGAAAATGAGATCGGCATGGTAGGCTTGGACGTAACCGGAATAATCGATTTCCAGTCCCATGCGATTGATAAATTCTTTCGCATCTTGCAGTGTCGGAAGAACGATTCCGACGTGATGCATGCGTAACGGTTTTTTCATAGTGATTGACTTCCTTTCGTAAGTAAACTGTAAAGCCGTGTTAGCCGCGGACTTGCTTTTCATAGGCCATCAGGGCGGCGCCGAGAGCGCCGACAACTTGCGGATGAGGGGCGACGCTTACGGGTATGCCCAGTTCTTTGGCGATAGCGTCGACGAGTCCGGCATCGCGGGCGCCGCCGCCGGTCATGGTCAGTTCGGTACCGACGCCGACGCGACGGACAAGGGCACAGGCCTTACTGGCAATGGAAAAATGGACGCCGGCGACGATATCTTCTTTCGGGATATTTTTGGACAGCAGGGAAATGACTTCTGATTCGGCAAAAACGGTACAGGTGCTGCTGACCCTTGCCGGTGTTTTAGATTTGAAGTACCAGGCGCCCATGTCGGCCATGGGGATTTCGAGAACTCGCGACATGACGTCCAGAAAGCGGCCCGTACCGGCGGCGCATTTGTCATTCATGGCAAATTGCATGACCAGTCCTTGCCCGTTCAGTTTGATCGCCTTTACATCCTGGCCGCCGATATCCAGGATCGTCGTGGTTTTCGGACTTTCAAACAAGGCGCCTTTGGCATGACAGGTGATTTCGCTGACTTCGCCGTCGGCTTCTGCGACGTTGAAGCGGCCGTAGCCGGTAGCAATGACGCCGTTCATATCGTCCAAGGTCAGATTCGATTCGGCGAATAGCGCTTTCAGCACCTTTTCCGGGCCGGCAGAACCGGTACCGGTTTCAACTACTTTTTCACTGATGATCGTCTTGCCGTCTTTGAGCAAGACGGCCTTTGAAGAGGAAGAACCGATATCAATGCCAAGTGTGTACATGGTGGAATCTCCTTATTTTTTTAGTCCCATGAGGGCTTCTGCAAATATCTTTATATTCATCGTTTTGTATGTATCGATGATGGGGGTGAATTCCATTTGATCCAAAATATCGCGTTTCACGTCAATGCCGGGCGCTACTTCAAGCAGATGGAGCCCGGCGGCGGTCAGTTCGAACACACAGCGCTCCGTAATATAAAATACTCGCCTTTGCTGACGTGCGGCGTAAGGGCCGCTGAAGGTGATCTGGTCGACGTTCTTGACGAATTTCTTCATTTTTCCTTCTTGGAGAATCTGCAAGGCCCCGTCTTTTATCGCAATTTTTAAGCCGCCGGCCGTAAAGGTGCCGCAGAAATATACTTGCTTCGTCTTTTGGGCGATATTGGGAAAACCGCCGCAGCCGGCGATATGCGTACCGAATTTGCTGACGTTAATGCTGCCTGTCCGATCGCACTGCGCCAAGCCGAGAAAGGCCATCGTCAGGCCGCCGCCGTCATAAAAGTCGAACTGATACGGATGATCGATGAGGGCCTCCGGATTCATGGAAGCGCCGAAGCGGGCGCCGCCTTGCGGTACGCCGCCGATAGCGCCTCCTTCTACGGTCAGCGTAATGGAGTCGGCGATCCCTTCTTCCGCCGCAACGAGGGCGACGTATTCGGGAGCGCCCACACCCAGATTAGCTACGGCGCCGTTTGTCAGCTCGAGCGCCGCTCTTCTGCCGATTATTTTTTTTGCATTCAAGGGCATCATAGCGTTGGCGGCGATGAACGGATTTCGGCATTGGCCGGACAAGGTGGGGTCGTAAGCGCAGTCAAAGCTTTGTTGATGGTCCTTTTCTTCGGCAACAACGACAGCGTCCACGTAAATGCCGGGAATTTTCACCAGGCGGGGATCGAGATCGCCGCCGGAGACGACCCGCTTGACTTGAACGACGACGATGCCGCCGCTGTTTTTGACGGCTTGGGCAACGGATGTGTTTTCCAAGGGAACGATTTCCTCTTCCATCGTAATATTACCGTGCTCATCGGCGTACGTACCGCGGAGGAATGCGATGTTGACCGGAAAACAGGGATAAAACAGCTGGTCCTGACCGTTGATCTGCAGTAATTGCACCAAGTCCTCTGTCGTGCGGCTGTTGAGCTTGCCGCCGTCCTGACGCGGATCCAGATACGTTTCCAGACCGATATCCGTGAATACGCCGAGTTTGCCGCCGGCTAAGGCGCGAAACCAATGACACAGCGTTCCCTGCGAGAAATTATAGGCCTCAATCTTGTTTTCGACAGCCAGCTTGGCCATCTGGGGAATGGTATCCCAATGGCCGATGATGGCCCGTTTGATGAGCCCTTCGTGGGCTAAATGTTCTGCGCCGCGCCCGTCTCGGTTGCCTTGCGATCCGGCATACATATACGTGATGTTTCGCGGTTGTCCCGTTTCCAAGAAGCGCCGTTCCAACGCTTTAGTCAGTGCTTCCGGATGGGCGCTGCCGACAAAGCCGATTGAGGTGAAGGTGTCGTTATCCTGTACCAGCCGGGCCGCCTCATAAGATGTGATGATTTTCACTTTCTTCATAAAACGTATGCTCTCCTTTGCGTACTGAAAGTTGTAAGCAGTAAGCCTACCTCCCTTCTCATTCAGTTAGAAAAAAGTTACAATTCTTTTAAAGAATTAATAACTTATAATTTAAATTCTGTTTAAGAATTGATTTATGCGTGAAATCATAGCACGGAATAATGAAGAGGTCAAGAAAGATGCGGATTATGCAAGAGAACAGCGCACGTATGCTGAATATAAAATAAATATAACGAATTCATTTAGATTCCAAATAAGAATTAATAAATACAAAATAAATTCCTGCTGCAAATTAAAGAACCTTGTGAATAAAAAGAACGTAATAGAGAAAAAAATAATGTTTATTGGCGTAACGTAATAAAAAACTATGGAAAATCTGCCGTTTCATTTATAATCATAGTTGAACTGTGTTTTTCTCAGTCCAATTTTGATTTAGGGGGAACGTATTGATGTCACTAGATTTGCAGTATATTTCACAAGATCCGCAGCACTTGCCGGAAAGGCCGGCGTCAACAGAGGGGTTTTTTCTCGAAAATCACGGTGAGTCCATTTTCGGCACCGTATTAATTCCGGGAGGTGCTGCCGTTGATGTCTATCCTGGCATTGTCTTGCTTCACGGATTTCCGGGCTACACATCTACCTTTGATTTGGCCCAGAATTTACGCCGCGCCGGTCTGGTCGTAGTCAGTCCGTATTACCGCGGCTGCTGGGGAAGCGGCGGCCGGTACACGTTTTCCGGGGCTATTGACGATGCGGTTCGGACGGCGTCGTGGATGCATGAAGAGTCAACGGCGAAGACCTATCACGTCGACAGGGATAAACTGTTTTTTATCGGGCACAGTATGGGCGGGTTTATCTCCGTCAATGCGACGCGGCGCTTATCGTGGATCAAGGGTACTGCCGTCATGTCCCCGTATGATCTGGCCGGCAGGGCTGAGGCCGGAGATGCGGCTTTGGATCAGCTGATTCGGGAAAGTGTGCCTGTTATGAACGTGGAATCTGCCGAAGCGCTGGCGGCTGACGCCAAAATGTGCGCAAAAAAAGGTTGGGCCATTTCGGACGCCTTTGAAGACGTGAAAGACCGCAACCTTTATTTTATCGGTGCTTCACAAGATGATATTGCACCGGCAGAACAGATGATTGAACCCTTGTGGAATCAGCTGACGGCTCATGAGACGAAGGCTTTGCAGAACTATGATACGCTGCCTGCCGGTCATGGGTACGACGACCGCCGTCTGACGGTGAGCGCCATGTTCGCCGCTTGGATTCAACGGGTATTGTATTCGCTGACGTAACGGTCAGCGCTTATCTGACAGCATGGGGTAGGCTTTGCCGCCTGTTGCCTTTACAATCAACGCGCCGATAATAAAGCCGATCGCCGTCGGGACAAACCAGGCAAACCCGTTATCGGCAAAAGGCAAGGCAGCGTAGAAGGCTTGCAGGGTATCTAAGGGTAAGTCGGTGATATGGCTCTTATTCAGCTGCGCCATCCCTTCGTAGAGACCGATTATCGTCGACATGGTGACGGCGCCTTTCCAGGCCCCGTGGTTGGGAACCATGTTATGGAAGACGCCGAGGAGCATGAGGACGATAGAAATCGGATAAATAGTGATGAAAATCCAGAACGTGTAGCGGATAATGTCCTGTACGCCGGCACAAGCCATCAAAAATCCCAAGAGGCAGACCGTAAACATGGCCGGACGAAAACGGATGCCGCCGTTTGTCAGTTCAACAGTCAAGTTGGCAATGGTTGAACCGACGCCGAGCGTTGTCGTCAGACACGCCAGAAAGATGCCGAGCCCTAAAATAACGTTGCCGAGAGAACCGGTCAGCGAATGGACGAGGCCGTTCAGCAAGGCTGTCTGATCCATTTTGCTGTCGAACAGAGAAGAGCCGGTGGCGCCTAAGTAGAGCAGACCGCCGTAAACGATGAGCAGACCGATAAAGGCGATGCCGGCGGCCTTTAAGGTCATCTTGTGGCGAGATGCCGTATCCGTATACCCTTTATCCTTGATCGAAGCAATGAACATTGCTGCGATGGCAATGCCGACGGCAACGTCACCGGTTTGATAGCCTTGCAGAAAAGAATAGGCAAACACATTATCGATTTGCGGCGCCAACGGTGTGCCGAGAGGCTGTGCAATGGCGATGACGATCATGACGACCAGGCAGATTAACAGAAACGGAGTCAGGTATTGACCGACAATGTCGACAATTTTTGACGGGCGTAAGGTTAAGGCGATGACGACAAGAAAATAGAAAACAAGCAAAGCAATGCGGATCGTATCATTTCCCTGTGCCGTCGGGAACATGCTGAGGATACCGCTTTCGATGCCGACGCCTGCCTGGCGCGGCACGCCGCAGGTCATGATAAAAACAATCCATAAAATCATGTACGCTTTCGTGAACCATTTGGCTACGGGGGCGCAGATACCGCTTAAGGTACCGCCCATATTGTCGACGGCAATAATCGTTGCGATGGGAAATAATATGGCCGAAATGGATAAGGCGACAATGGAAACGCCCCAGGAACTTCCCGACATAAGGCCGATGAGCGGCGGGAAAACGAGATTGCCGGCGCCGAAGAAAACGGCGAACATGGCAAAGCCGATGATGAATGCGTTGAAACCTGAATGTGTTGACATGTTAGTACATCCCCCTCTGATAAATAATCTGATCACTATTTGAGAACAGTGTCTTTACCAGTATAAAGGAAAACGTTGTATTGTTCAATGAACGCAAACAAATGTCTTTTTAAATAATAACGGCCCATTGGTCTGTCCCGGATGTGACGGATTACGCTATGTCCGGAATAGGCCGATTCTATTTTGTCAAAGCAGTCTTTTCGATAGATTCGCATCAGGCTGTTGGTTGGGCGAGATACGTTAAAGGCGTTTTATTGCAGATAGGCAGACCCGGGGAGAGGGGTAGTCGGAACGGGGGAGGTGGGTCGAGGCGGACGGCGTAGCGGCAGCCCAGGCGCTTACCACCGCTGTACAGGCTGCCCGCTGCGCATTGTAAGGACGAGCGAAAGACCGGCGATCGGTATTTTACCGATCGCCGGTCTTTCGCAAATGGTTCTCCTATGTTGTGTCAGGCAAAGGGTCATGCCTTTTTGGACAAAGCCTTATGCAAGGCGTAACCGATTACGGCGTTCATGGCGATAAACGCCAGCAGCAACGCAATAAAGACGCCGAGACCGTACCCGATGGCAGGCGTCGTGAAGACGTGTTTGCCCATTATGCGCCCGGCGATCTGGTTCAGCGATATGCTGCAGCCGCCGAGGGCTATGAAGGCGACAACAGCCAGATAACCGGCAATACGACAGATGCCTTCGTTAGCGAGATGCATGCGCGTTTTCAACTGCTGCCAGATCATGGGCCAATGCAGGCCGAGATGGATACCGATCAGAATGAGCATCATATAAGGGCGAGAAACGTGAAGTTGATGTATTGTCAAGTTTCTTGCCAGCGATAACGGATAGACTCCCGTAAACAAATGATGGGAAATGATCGTTCCCGTAACGACGATGGCGATGAAGCAGGAAAGCAGCGCGGCATTGACGGTCAGCGTGAGGACACGTCTCGCCGTATAGCGTCCTTTGGCCAAAGAACGGAGCCAGCTTCGATTGAAATAAAGATGCATGCCTGTCAGTACGACTAAGGCGACGCCCGTAATCTCATGAACGATGGGCGGTAAGAGGCGGTAACAGAAGGTTATGAGAAAAGAAACAAGCAATAGGGAAGAAAGGATATTTCGCTTTTTCATTTTTCGAACGCTTATTTGGCTGTCGTTTCAGCCAGCCATTTGGCCAGATCTTCTTTGCTGACGGAACCGTCGCCGAAGTTTTTGCCGGCTTTCCAAGTGCCTTTGTCCTTAGCCAACGTCTTCAAATAATCCGCGCTTGTCCCGATTTCACTGCCTTCTGAAGTTGACATGGGAATGATGGTTTTGTCCGACCAGTCATAGCTTTCAACAAAAGCGTCTACGATGCGCGGCGCCTGTTCCCACCAAATCGGGTAAGCTAAGACAATATTCTTGTACTGCGCGAAATTGTCGATTTTTGGGCTTTTTATTGCCGGGCGGAACGTATCATCGCGCTGTTCTTTCGTCGCGCGATGCGATTCGTCGTTGTAGTCGAGATCTTCTGCCGTATAAGGAATTTCCGGCTGGATTTCGTACGTGTCGGCATGCAGAATTTCGGCAGCTTTCTCAGCCAACGCTTTCGTATGACCGGTGTTGGAAAAATAGACGACCAATGTTTTGCCCTGCAGCGGAACGTCATTTGCCGCCTGCTTTTGCTGCCCCTCGTTATTGCCACAGCCGGCGAAAAGGACCAGCAGGCAAAGGGAAAAGGCGAATACGAGTAATTTACGCATAACAACATCTCCTTGTATATTTGCTAAAGTATAGTAATTTCATATACTTTTTATTATAGGGAAATTCAGCAAAATAGCAATGGGTTTTTTGGCTGAAAATCGACGGGGAATTGAAGAGAGAACGGTTACGCGCAACGTTGTCATATTCCGCCTTCAGGCGCGTATACGGAAATATTCTTGACTAGGAGCGGTACTGCCTATGAAAGCAAGCATTCCGCGTGAAGAAATCTCCGGCTTCCGTGCGGCCCTATCTCCGTTGGCGGATAAAGCCATGACCGGCGTGCCTGACGGCAAGCGGATATCGTCATTGCGCTCGGGCGGCCGAAAAGGCCTGCGTCCGATAGCATATCGAACGCAGGCCCGAGGAATCGTTTACATAATTCGTTCAATGAAACAGGTGCAGATCAGAGGCTTTGCCCCTTTTTTTCTTCTGCAAATAGATTCTTATTTCTTCAGCATCGCTTTGATTTCTTCCAACTCTCGCCGCAGATTTTCGTTGTCCGCTTCCAAATCGGCCACCCGTTTGGCCATCGTTCCGCTTGTGCCTTTCACCGTGCCGCTTCCTACGGCTACGCTGACGCCGGCGTTCAGCATGTTTTCTCCGCCGCCGAAGGCTCCTCCCACGCTCAGGAGGACGGCTTCACTGGGACGGTAGAACAGGCCTACGGCTGCCGCATTCGCATTCTTGTAGTGGCCCAGGCCGGCTGCCACGCTCCACTTGTCGTCTGTCAGATCCATCGGATGGAGAGCTGCCAGCGCGGCGGCTCCTGCGCCTACTTTGCTGAGTCGGTTGTCCAGGCTGCTGATGTGGTTATTGGCGGCTTTCAAATCGGCGTCGATGGTATTCACGTCAAACCCTGCGGCTTTATTTAACTGGCGTACGGTTACGGCATCCGAGTCGGCAGTGCCGTCCGCCACGTTCTTGATTTGCCGTTCGCTTCCTTTCGCGCCGACAGATACGGCGTTGTCCGCGCCTTCGGAATTATTCCCGAGAACGACGGCGTTCTTGGCGGAGGTATTCACATTACTACCCAGTACGAAAGTATTGTCACCGCTGATCGTGTTACCGTTTCCTACCGAATAGCTGCCATTGCCGGTGATCGTAGTGGGATCGCCGAAGGCGCCGCTTCCCTTGCCGGTTACTTGATTGCCGAAGCCGATGGCGATGGAATTCATGCCTGTCGCCGCGCTGTCTTTGCCCAGGGAAATGGTATTGCCGTGGAGATAATCATAGACAGTGGTTCCTTTCACAAATTCCGTTGCTTTCGCCGTTCCCGCGGGAGCAACTACGCCGTCTTGCGTTTTAATGCTGTTGATGGCTGCTTTATTGGCGGCAATATCGGCTTTATTGGCGGCGATGGCGTTAGTATTGCCAGTCATTTTCTTATCCAGATTTTTCAACTGCTTAAAGTTTACGGCATCGCTATCGGCGGTTCCGTCTGCGACTCCCGTAACTTTCTTATTCCCTGCATGGAGTCCGGCGGCATCAATTTTCACGCCGCTCTCGGTGGTGAGGCTGGAAATGCCCTGAATGTCCTTGGCGAGCTTGACTTTCAAGGCGCCGTCTTCCGACGCCACTCCGATATTGTTCTCTGACAAGGCGGCCGGTGCAGCACCGCCGAGGATGTCCATCTTCTGCCCATCCGTTTTCGTAATTACCGGCCCGTCGTCCCCGGCAAACTTCAGAGAAGCCATACCGCCGCTGCCTGCGGAAGCAGGCAGCTCGAAGCTGTAGGTGCCGCCGTCATTACGGGTGAAGGTGACCGTGTTTCCCACCAGTTCAACGCCTGTAGTGTATTTATCCGTAAAGCCCGCAATGGACGCGATGGTGCTTCCGACGCCGTTCTTCAGCTTCAGGGTGCCGTTTCCGGTCGCAGTATAGGCGACGCTGCCGCCACCAATGACTGCTCCGCCGGCGCCTGACAGTGAAGATAGATCTACCTCAAAAGCTTTGTTTGCCGCCTGCGTGTAAAATTGTAATTTGCTGCCGCTTAAACCGGCGGATCTTATTAACTGTCCAAAATTAGCCGCATCCGTATCAGATTCGCCGGCAGACACATACATCAGGCGCCGGGTCGCACCAGAGCTGCCAAAGGAAACGGTATTCGCCGCGCCTACCGAGGAATTGTAGCCGATGGCCACACTGTTCTCCAGACTCGCTGTCGCATTGTATCCGAGCGCCAGTGCATTCTTCCCACTAGCTTTCGCCTTGTATCCCAAAACCGTTGCGCTCTCTCCATCAGCGTTTGCGCCGCTCCCGATGGCAATTGCCCATTTCTTCTGCGCCTTTGCCGTGTAGCCGATGGCGATGGCCTCCGTTCCTGATGCGGGACTGCTTTCTGTCCCTGTTTTTGCCCCAGATCCGAAAGCTACACTGTTGTCTCCCCGGGCGTACGCGTAATTCCCTAAAGAAGATCCTCCGCGGGTTGCATAAGCGCCGGCGCCAATGGCCGTAGCGCTCATGCCATCCGCGCTCGTGCCCTCCGCCTTTGCATTGTCTCCCAAGGCTGTGTTTCCCTGCGCTGTGGCCTTTGCATCCGCTCCGATAGCGGTAGCGTGGCCCCCGGTAGCCTCTGCGCCGTCTCCCAGGGCCGTCTGCCAGGGCTCCGTAGCTAAGCCGCTGAGGGTGAGTTCGACCGACCCGCTGTTGGTATTTACGCTGATATTTTTATTAGTATTAGTGGGAGTCATGGTGTCAACAATGGCGCTTACCGTGCCGTGTCCTCCCAACAGGCAGGTGCCTAACAACAGCACGCAGAGAATGCGCAGGGAAAGGGTTCTGTGTGTGTTTCCATACTTGGTCATGATGACTCCTACTCATATCTTCCTATGTATCGATTTCCGTATTTTTGGCGGCCCCTTTTTTTGCATAGCCGCGTTTTCATTGCTCAGCGCCTTGCTTTTTCCGCCACCCATGCGTGTTGACTCGGACGCCCTGCCCTTTATCCGACGCGAAGGTCGCGCTTGCGTCCCCCTCGTTTTCGCCGTCGCGCCGACATTGCAGACGCGCCTTCTGCGGCGCTGGCCGCATCGTTCTGTTCACGGTTCCCGGCGCCGTTCAGACGGTTCCTTTGCCGGTTCCGGAAAAGAGTGTCGGCAGTACAAGCGCAGCGATGAGCTCCCCGTGCCGGCTATTCCCTTTGCGGGTTTTTCCTGAAGAGCTGTTTTTCTGCTGGTTTCCTGTGCTTTTGCATATAACACGCCTCCTCTCCGTAAACAACATAAGATACGGTTACCTTACGGGAAAGGAAATACACGTCTCCTTTCGCTGTCCCGGAAAAACACCTGCGTAAAACATCTATCTCTTTATTACCATCGTATAGAAATATGTCGCATTTGTGACCTGTTATAAATTACAGGTTTTCCCATTTTTTTTTAAATTACCGATACTGTTTTTGCAATAGATCGCATATAAATGAGTTTAGATCATAAATAAATGCAAATTGCCCCGTATTTCCCATGATTTCCATCACGCCCGTCCTCTTCTCCGTCCTTTATGGCGAACGGCAAAGACGCTATGCAAACGTCGGTCCCGCGAGGATAGTGCCTAAACGCCAAGGCAGTAAACTTCGTCTGCCGGAGAAAGGTGTTGTCTGCCGGGCGCGTTTTAAGCAGTTCGCTTTCACCGTGTACCGGCGGAAAATTGCGCGTCACGGGATGACCAGAAACGGTGCGGCGGCGGAACCCAAGGAACAACGGACAACGGAGACGCGTAAATGGCGCGTATACGGAAATATTCTTGACTATATGCGGTGTTAACCTATATGATAAAGAAGATATGGTACCGTGTCTTTCCGGCGAAGGGAACGGGTGCCGACAGGCCGCGGTGGCTTTTGCACGCGTTGTGACGGCGCAGGCGCGGCCGGAAACCGGCAGTCGTTCCCTTCGCTTAAAACCGGCACGGCGAAGAAAGGATATAATGATAATGGCTGATACATCTACGAATCCGTTGGCATCATTTCATGACGAAATCATGCGCGATCAGGATTATACGTTGCCGGAAGCATTAACGGAAGCAAGGCGTTGCTTACATTGCAAGGTGCCTCTGTGCCGGCAGGGATGCCCTATCGAAAATGAAATACCGCAGTTTATTCAGGCTCTGGCACAAGGGAATTTCGGCACGGCTGCCGAATACATTTATCATCGCAACAATCTGCCCGCTATTTGCGGCCGGGTGTGTCCCCGTGAAAATCAGTGTGAAGGCGCATGTGTCCTGAATCGGGCTAAAAAGCCGATCCAGATCGGCAAATTGGAACGATTTGTCGCCGATCTGGTTCTGGATAACGGACTTCTCGACGGGAAGAAAAAATATCCCGCTGCGGCTGCAGTGGCGATTGTCGGCAGCGGGCCCGCAGGACTTGCGGCGGCGTATGATTTGCGTAAAGCCGGGTACGGCGTAACCGTGTTCGAACAGGCGTCGCAGCCTGGCGGCACGATTTTTTACGGCATACCGACTTTTCGCCTGCATAAGGAATTTGTCGTACGGGAAGCGGCGCATTTGGAAGCGCTGGGCGTCACCTTCGTTTACAATACGGAAATCGGCGAAGACAAATCGATCGACGATCTTTTTGCCGACGGGTTTGCCGCCGTCTTCATTGCTGTCGGCACGATGGATTCCTGGGGGCTCGGCGTGAAAAATTACACGATTCCCGGCGTCGTCGACGCGGCGTCGTTTTTGCAAAAAGTACAGGAAGTACAGTTGGGAGAAGCGACGCTGGCCGATGTTCCGATCCGGAAGGGCGATACGGTGGCGGTCATCGGTGCCGGCAATGTGGCTATCGATGCGGCGCGGACGGCTTTGCGCCTTCAGGCCGAGGTGACTGTCGTTTACCGGCGGGCAGAAAAAAACATGAAGTGCCTGCCGTCCGAATACGAGGAAGCCAAAGAAGAAGGCATTCACTTCCAGTTTTATTCGGATCCGACGGCGATTATCGGTGTCGATACCGTCGAAGGCCTGCAATATGAGCGGCAAGAAATATTGGAAGATGCGACGATGGTGCCGACCGGTGAATTCGGCGTCGTTAAGGCCAACAAGGTAATCGCCGCTATCGGCAACAGGCCGCAGTTGTCGGCGATACGGACTTTTGGCGTCCATGCCAGCGATGAGGGATATATCGCCGTGTCTTCGGAACCGTATGCCAACATGACCGACCGGCCCGGCGTCTTTGCTGCCGGCGATATCGTTCACAAGCCGCAGACCGTCGTTCTCGCCATGCGTGAAGGGAAGAAAGCGGCAGCTGGGATTGCCGCTTATTTGCAGCGTCGGGACAGCGGCGCGGAATCGGTGTAGGAGGCGGCTATGGCACAACTTTTAGCGGAGATTGAAGCCGCCAATGCGGCGTTTCTCGCCGGAGACGGCGGACAGCGGCCGCTGCGGAAAGTCGGTAAGATGCCGCGGCGCCGTGTAGTTATTCTAACTTGCATGGATACGCGTCTTGTCGAGCTTCTGGAGCCGGCGATGGGCATTCGCCGGGGCGAGGCAAAAATCGTCAAGGTTGCCGGCAATACGGTCGGCGACGGCTTTGACAGCGTCATGGGGAGTCTCCTCGTTGCCGTTTATGAATTGGGCGTTGAAGCGATCATCGTCGTCGGTCATGAAGGCTGCGGTATGCTCGCCACAACAGCGGCGAGCCTGTTGGCAAAGATGGCTGCAGCCGGTGTGGCTGCGGCCGCGCTTGACAAGCTTCGCCCGTCACTGGTCAAATGGGCCGATTCGATCAATTGCGTCGAAGGGGCCGTTGCCGAAACGGTGCGGCGTCTCCGTCAATCGCCGTATTTTCCGGACTATGTCACCGTTTACGGTGCCGTCATGGATCCCGAAACGGGGGCGTTGCGCATCATTGACAGAGGAAGAGAGGATAAGCATGACGATTGCAAATGAACGCATTACTGAGCATGCGGCTGTATTACAGGCGACGAGAGAACTGGCGCCGCGTATTGAAGAAGCCGGTGAGATCGTTCGCCAGGCGTTGGCGACGGGCCATAAGATTCTGTTTTGCGGTAACGGCGGCAGCGCTGCCGATTCGCAGCATTGGGCGGCGGAAATCGTCGGTCGCTTCCAAAAAGAACGGCCGTCTTTGCCGGCCATCGCCTTGACTGTCGATACGTCCATTTTGACGGCCGTCGGCAACGACTATGGGTTTGACGTCATTTTCAGCCGTCAAGTCGAAGGATTGGGGTGCGCCGGCGATGTTTTTGTCGGCATTACGACGTCAGGCAACAGCGGCAATATCCTTGCCGCTGCTGCAGTTGCCCGCGATAAAGGACTGCAAGTCGTCGGCCTGACCGGCAGCGGCGGCGGTAAGTTGGCGGAACTCTGTGACGTTTGCCTGGCCGTGCCGTCTTCGGTGACGGCGCGCGTACAGGAAATGCATAGTCTTATTGGACACATCCTTTGTGAAATTGCCGAGAGAGAGTACTGAAAATAAAAAAACGGCGGCGTCGTGCTGTTCTGCACGGCGCCGCCGTCTTTTTTATTGGCCCGAAGGCTGTCCGTTGACTTTTGCCGTCCCGATCTTCGGCAGTTTCGGTGTGGCTGTGTTTTTTGCCGTCCCTTCTTTTTCTTTGCCGACAGTCTGGAGCAGAATGATGCCCGTCAGGATCAGCGTGCTGCCGGCGATTTGCGGCAAGCCCATTTCTTCCTGAAGGACGAGCCAGCCGAGAATGGCAGCGACGAGGGGATTCAAGGCCGAGAAGAGCCCCGCTTTTTCCGCCGTCGTGTAGCGCTGGGCGACGGGCTGGAAGGTAAAGCCGAAAATCGTGCAGACGAAGGTCAGGACCAGAATGACTTCCCATTCAATCGGTTGTGCCGGCAAGACGGGAGTTTCAAAAAGAACGGCGCCGATACCGGTAAAGCAGGCGAGAACGCCAAACTGCACGATGCCGAGGACCAGCGGGTCCGATTGGCGGGAGAGCGTGTTGGTCGCCAGCAGCCAGACGGCATAGAAGAGAGAAGCGCAGAGGCAGATTCCTTCGCCGAGGGAAAATTGAAACGCCGTGCCGCGGAGCGTGAGCAGGGCGATACCGCAGAAAATGGCGAGCGTACAAGCTCCCGTCAGTTTGTTGGGGAGCCGGCGATGCCGCAGCGCTCCCAACAGAAGAACCCAGACGACGGCCGTGTTTTCCAGAAAGGCGGCCGTCGAGGAATTGATCATCGTCAGGCTGATCAGTTCGCAAGACATGCAGGCCGAGAGAAGACCGCCCATGATGACGGCGTTGTGCAGTACTTGCCTGGTTAAGGTCATTTCTATCCGTTTGCGGAAAATAACGGCGAGAATGACGAAGGCCAGTGAAAAACGAATTGCCAGCAATTCCAGAGGCGGCAGGGAATCTAACCCGACTTTGGAGCACAAATAGGATGTGCTGCGCAGGATAATGACGGTCATCAATAAAAGTTCGGCATGACTTCGTTTCATCGTGACTCCTCCTTGAAGATAGCATATATCTGAGTCGTATGATAATATAAAATCGGATGTGAAGGAATAGACTGTTTTACACAATGAATATGATAAACTATCACAATGAGGAGGGCCTATGGACACGGAAAAATGCCGGCTTTTGTTGCAGGTAATCGACGCCGGAAGCTTATCGGCCGCGGCAGTGCGGCTGGGGTATACGCCGTCCGGGGTGCTGCGCGCCGTCAACAGCATCGAGCGGGCGTTGGGCTTCGCCGTTTTGCGCCGCAGTACGCGAGGCGTTACGCTGACGAAAGAAGGCGAGTTGCTGCTGCCGAAGCTGCGTGAATTCGTTCACTGGGGCAGACAGGTCGAGGAAACGGGGGCGCAAATATGCGGACTGGAGATTGGGGAACTGGCAGTCGGCACGTATTTCAGCGTTGCCGCCAATTGGCTGCCGCCTGTTATCCGTTCTTTTCAGGAAACGTACCCCCACGTTCGGATCCATTTGGAAGAAGGCGGCAATAAAGACTTGTATCGTTGGCTCGAAGAGAGGCGGATCCAATGTTGCATAGCGACATACCGGCCGTTCAAGGGAGATTGGCTGGCACTGCGGCAAGATGAAATGGTATTGTGGCTGCCGCCGAACCATCGAGAGGCAAAAAAAAAGGCAGTCTCTTTGACTGCCTTAAAAGAAGATACCTTTATTAATACGTTGCCCGATCTGGATACGGACACGGACAACTTGCTACGCAAAGTCCAATCGCCGATGGAGCCGCGGTTTACCAGTGTGGACAATTATACGACGTATCGCATGGTTGAAGCCGGCCTCGGTTTCGGCATCAACAATCGGCTGATGACGGCATCGTGGCACGGCAAGGTAGCCGTACGCTCCTTTGATCCGCCTCAATATATCACCCTCGGTGTCGCCGTCCCGTCGCTAGAAGAAGCGTCGCCGGTGACCAAGACCTTCATCAACTATTTAAAAAGCGGCGTCGCCGACGGTTTGTAATCTCAAAAACCGAGGTTTTCGCCGACGAGGATGATCTTGATCCGCCCTGCCGGACGGCAGGTGCGTGTACGCAGGAGCTGGGCGCAGTTCGAATCGGCGCTGGTGCAATGATGACAGATGCCGGTAAGGTAACACGGCAATTTTGAGCCGGCAAAACGCTGGGCATTGATCGGAGCGGCTACGGAGCGGGCCCTGGCCATGGCTGATTCGACTGTCGGCATGACCTTGTTCATGCCGACGATGACGACGACTTGTTTCGGCCCGTAAGCGAGGGCGGCCAGCCGGTTGCCGTTGCCGTCGATATTGAAGAGTTGCCCGTCTTCTACGGCGGCGTTCGTGCCCATGATAAAGGTGTCGCAAAGCAGCGCCTGGCGCATAATTTCCATGCGTTCTTCCGGTGTTTTTGCCGTATCGCGGTCAATGACGCGGTGATTTTCCAAGGCATACGGGCGCAGGCCGATTTCGTTGATAGACGTCGAACCGCCCCAGGAAATGACATGGTCCTGCGGAATCAGGGCGATGGCCTTTTGCAAGGCTTCTTCGCACGTCGGACAGTAGTAGGCGTCAAAGCCGCGTTTGGAAAAGTTTTTAGCCACGACTGGTCCCTTTTTGTCGTACATGACATGAGTTACATCTGATCGATCCATAATACATTGCCTCCTTAACGGATAAGTTCTCGGAAAGCGGCGTTGCTGCGAACGGCGTCGAAATGATGTTGGCTGCGAGCGGCGTCTTTGACGGCGTCACCGCCGTAGGTGATCGCCTTTTCCAGATAGAAAACGGCGGCGTCGGCTTTGCCGAGATCCCCGTAGATCGTGGCGATACCGTAGTAACTCCACGTATTGTCCGGCTCTTTTTCGATAACCTTTTTGAACCATCTTTCGGCCTCTTCATATTGGCCGTTGATCTTATAGGCCAAGGCGAGATCATAAAAGGCGGCCGTATTGTCGGCGTTCAGGGCGAGCGACTCCTTGATCAGCGTCAACGCCTCATCCTTGTCCTGCTGACTGCCGGTTTCGTTACCGCGCATGGCCAGGGCGATACCTTTGCCGGCCAGGGCTTCGTCATTCCGGTCATCTTCGGCCAAGGCCCGGTCATAGTACGCAATGGCCGCGTCATATTGGAACGCTTCGTAAGCCTGTTGGCCTTTTTGCGCTGCCGCCGCCGATTCGGGAGCGATCACGTGCGCGGCAGCCGGCTGTTCCTGTGCCTGCTGCTGCGGTTCCGCCCCGCAGGCCGTGAGCAGGGAGACGAGCGCCGTTGTCAGTAATATTGTCATAAGTACCCTCATAAGCAACCCTTTTCCTCGCTTTATTATACCACACCCATTATACTGCACGACGAGGCGGGAGAAGATTTTTTTACTGCGCCATTTTCTTTGTCCTTCCCGTCGTCTGTGCTATAATAAAGGCCATGAGAACTTGGCTGAAAGAGGGAAAGGAGTTCTTCCATGAAAGCTGTTTTTGTCGATTTTGAAATGAATCCGATCGGAAGGGAAGAGAAAGAGGCGCGACGTCTTTGCAAGGGAGAGATCATTGAAATCGGCGCCGTAAAATTGGCTGAAGACGGCAGGGAAATTTCGTCATATAAGGAATACGTTTTGCCTGAATATGCGACGGTCATGAATGAGACTTGCCGGGAACTGACCGGCATCACGATGGAAATGCTTGCGACGGCGCCGCATTTCGACGAGGCCTTTGCCCGTTTTCTCGCCTGGTGTAACGAAGGCGGCAGCAATGGATATGAAATGTATGCCTGGAGTGAAAATGACTGGCGGCAGCTGGACGCGGAAATGCGCCTGAAGCACGTGGATACGTCGCTGCCGGACGTGCGCTGGATGCTTGATCACTGGCAGAATTTTCAGCAGATCTACTGTAATCTGCTCGGCCTTGACCGAGCGATTTCTCTCGATAAAGCCGTCAGCGCCTTGGGAGCCGTTTTTGACGGGCAGATGCACGATGCGCTTTGGGATGCCCGCAATACGTCGAAGCTCTATGTGCTGGCCAAAGAGAAAGAAGACTTTCACAAGATCATGGAACCGATCATCGCCGCGACGAAGCCGACCGAACCGCTTACGGTTTCCCTGGCCGATGCGTTCAGGGCGGCAAAACACAGATAGCAGAGCACCTGCAGCTTGACTGCAGGTGCGTTTATTTTCGGAAAAGAGGAACCGTCGTGGAAGGAATAGGGATTAAGATCTCGTTTATCTTTATCGATATCATTTTACCGCTGGTTGTCGGGTATATCTGCAAAAAGAAAGATTGGCTGTCGTCCCGGCAATGCAACGTGCTGATCCGCTTCAATATTATCGTCGTCATGACGATTCTCACGCTCCTCAGTTTCTGGATTCTGCCGCTGCGCGCGGAACTGGCGATGTTGCCGGTTTTTTCCTTTTTGAACGTGTTGTTGCCGTGGGGGCTGGTGAAATTGTCGGGGCGGCATAAAAAATTTTCGTCGTTAACCGATCAGGGCAGTTACCTCATCGTTTCCATGCCGGCCAATATCGGTTCTCTTGCCGGTCTGTGCGGATTTATCCTGTATGGGGAACTGTCGTTTGCCTATGTTCAGATTGTCGGCGTTTTTCAAAATTTAGTCATGCTTTTCGTGCTCTTTCCGATGGCCTATTATTATAAGTACAGCAGTGAGCATGGCGGCGCCGTCAACTTGGGAGCGATGAATTGGCGGGCTCTCTTCCTTAACTGGAATCAGTTATCCGTCGCCGGCATTATTGTCGGCATGATTCTTTATTCTTTCGACGTACCGCGGCCGCAGATTCTGGGGGACTTTTTCCAGTTCCTCATTCATTTCAGCGCTTGGGCGGCTCTCGTGCCTATCGGCTATATGATCGAGTTTACTCATTTGCAGACCTATTGCAGGCAGACGTTGGATATTATTCCGGTCAAGATGATTATTACGCCCTTGGTGCTGTATCTGGTCGGGACCTTGTTTTTTTCCGATGCCGTCCTGTTGGGAACGCTGATTATTATGATGGCGGCGCCGTGCGCGATTAATTCGCTGATTACGGCGCGGCTTTACGGTCTTAATGTCAATTTGGCGATGGCGCCGTTCATTACGACGACCGTCGTTTATGTTTTTGTTTTATATCCCCTGTTTTATATCCTCGTTGCCATGGGAATACTGCCTTTTCGTTGACGCCCCGTTCGCCGGCGGGGAGCGGCTGTTTTCCTTTTCGCCGTTTCAGGCGCGAAAAAAACGGCCTGCCGTTCGAACGGCAAGCCGTGCAGCTATGATGTTATGATAGGGCCGTCATTCGTTCATAAATGGGGAGCCGTCTTAATTTGGACAAGGCAAAAGCCGCCGTAATGCCGATCAATATTCCCGTACCCACGCCGGCGACGGAGAGAATCGGCAGGTAAAGCATGATTTTGGCGTTTTCGACGATGAGCGAAGCGATGATGAGTTGGCCGAGGTTATGAAAGATGCCGCCAGCTGCACTGACGCCGATGACGGAAAAGCAGGAACGGTTGTGAAGCAGCGCCATGACGGCAAAGCTGAAGGCGGCGCCGGCAACGCTGTAAAAGAAAGCGTTGATGCCGCCGGCGAAGGCTGTCGAAATGAGAATCCGGAGGAGAAGAATCAGCACGACATCCCGTTTGCGCGGCAAGACGTAAAGGGCGATGACGGTGATCAAATTCGCTAAACCCAATTTTGCGCCGGGCGCGATGAAGGGAACGGGGAGCATGCCTTCGACGATATACAGGACGAGCGATTGGGCGACGAAAAGCCCCAGAATAATGATGTGAAATGATTTATTCATGGAAATACCTCTAGCGGGCCCGAATGACATCGGCGTCGCTGTTATCGGATGCGCGGACTTGAATCAGCACCTTGTGGGGCAGGCAGACGCTGGTCGCCCCCGGTTTGGAGATGAAACCTTCACTGATGCAGACTCCGTCGGGACAGTCGGCTTCTACGATGCCGATCGTGTTCTCTTTGACGACGACGGTGTTGAACCCTCGTTCCGTACGGATCGTGAAGGTATCGGTTCCCGTATGCTCCGACAGGGGAAGCGTTTTGTACATTTCCCCGTCGACGTAAATGACGGCATAGGTTTTGTCCATGGCCGTGTCTGCGCCGCTGAGAAGGAAAATCCCTTCCGGAATGAAGGAGCAGAGGAGAAGGAAGACGATCAACAGGATATCGCCTTTTTTTAACATAGCTGACCTCCTACGGAAAATCAGAAGGACACGGCCGCTTCCAGCGCCGTAATCTCGGCAGGGCCGATGAGGCGTACCGGTCTGGTGTCGGACAGCGACGTGAAAACGCAGATGAACGCGTCGGATAGCGCCTTGTCGCGTAAGGCGTCGAGGTCGGCGGTAATCAGCAAATCGCCTTTTCTGACGACGCTGCCGTTTTTGACATGTACGGTAAACACGTCGCGTATTGTGGCGGAATCGACGCCGAGATGAATCAGGTATTCGACGCCGCCGGAGGTGGTCATGGCCAATGCGTGGCCTGTTTCGGCAGCGTAAATAACGGCGCCGTCATCAGGCGCCAACACGCGGCCGTCGGCGGGATAGACGAAAAAACCGTCGCCCGTCATTTTTTTGGCGAAAACCGGATCAGGTGCGTCCGTAATCGGGTGCAGTTCTCCTGAAAAGGGGGAAGCAAAGATTATCGCGTCAGGTGAGCTCATGGTTTCACGATCCTTTATTAAAAATTATGTCTATTTTATCATAGACGCCGCGCCCCGTGCAAATGGAGGATACGCTGGCGGTGCAACGCTGCCGGCAGTCCTTCCGTGCAAGGCGCGGCGCCGGTGCTGCCAAGTCAGGCAGGTATGAGCCGTTCAACGGAATGGCGGGAAAGAGGAATGACAATGGAATTACCGAGTATCCAGGAATTGAAGAGTTTTATTCTGTACGGTCAGCTGCGGAATTTTACGTCAGCCGCCAAGGCGGCCAATGTGACGCAGTCGGCTTTCAGCGCGCAAATTAAAAAACTGGAAGACATCCTCGGCGTGCCCCTGATTATTCGCAACAATCGCGGCAGCGCCCTGACTGTCGAAGGAGAGCGCTTTCTGCGTGATGCCGAAGCGGTTGTCGCCTCGCTGGAAACGGCAGCGGAGCGGGTACGGCGCCTTTATGCGCGGCGTCTTCCCGTTTTGCATGTCGGCGTAATGCGCAGCATGGGCGATATTCTCATGAATGCGCACATCGCTTACCTGCACGCTCATCACGAGGATCTTTCAATCAATGTCTACGATATGGAAGAGAGCGAAGTGATGACCGATCTGCACGCCGGAAAAATTGATATGGCATCTGTTTATGCCGACGATGCCGCGCGTTGGCACGGTTATGAAATGGTCCCGTTCGCGACGGATTCCTTTGTTTATTTTGCGCCGCACGTTGCGCCGGGCGGAGCCGTATCGAAGGAATTCATGTGGAACCGGCAGCTGGTCATGTATCCGCCGAAGTATTTCATGGACCGACGGCTGCGCACGTATTTTGCCGGTACGGAGACCAGCGGTTCACACGCGGAAATACAGCTGTCCAATCCCTACGCCAGCGTGGATTTTTGCAGAAATAACAAAGCCGGCTGCCTTGTCTCCGAACGACTTGCCGCCGTCATGGGGCTTGCCGGTCAGTGCCGCGCTCTGGCGGATCCGCTGACGCTTACGGCTTACATTGTCTATCGTAAACATACGGAAAAAGAAACGTATATTCGCTTGTTTATCGAATATATGCGGAAACGGGGAAGCCGGTTGCCGGCCCGGTCTCATCGAATTTTCTGATGACACGATCTTTTTTTTCTGTTATACAGACGGTCACTGTCGTTTTATAATCGTCACTATCCGATAGGAGGGAAAAGAAATGAGTGACGCTAAAGAACGATTGTGGACACGGTCCTTTATTCTGGATACGGTCATCAACTTGTTGGTTTTTTTGATTTATTATTTATTGATGGTCATCATCGCCGTCGTTGCCAAGGACGAGTTGCAGGCCAGCCTGAGTGAGGCCGGCCTGGCCGTCGGCATCTATATTATCGGCACCGTCGCGGCACGTCTCTTTGCCGGCAAATTTGTCGGTGTTTACGGCTGCCGGAAGGTGTTGCATACAGGCCTGTTCTTATATCTTATTTCCACGGCCTTTTATTTGTATATCCCCAATTTAATCGTGCTTGACGCCGTTCGTTTTGTGAACGGTTTTGCTTATGGCGTTACCTCTACGGCGACGAGCACGATTGT
This sequence comes from Megasphaera vaginalis (ex Bordigoni et al. 2020), assembly GCF_900240295.1. NCBI lineage: Bacteria > Bacillati > Bacillota > Negativicutes > Veillonellales > Veillonellaceae > Megasphaera > Megasphaera vaginalis (ex Bordigoni et al. 2020). The sequence goes on along the minus strand of NZ_OEQB01000005.1, from coordinate 68,267 downwards.
TGCCGGCATCATACCGGGAAAACGGCGCGGCGAAGGCATCAATTATTATGGACTAAGTACCAGTCTGGCGGCTGCCGTCGGCCCGTTTCTCGGGATTTTGCTGCTTTCGTTGACGGCGTTTACCGTGATCGTCTGGCTTTGTATCGCGCTGATCGTATTTTGCATCGGCGGCGCCTTACTGATGAAATACCGGGAACCGGCATTTGGCGGCGCCGCTGTTGAGGAGAACAAGGGGCGGTCCCTTGCCGACTACATTGAGCCGCGTGTCAATGCGATTACCGTCGTTTCCGTTCTCGTCGGTTTTGCTTATTCCGGAGTTTTGGGCTTTATGGCCTCGTACACGCGGGAAATTCATATGGTCGAAGCGGGAACGCTTTTCTTCGTCGTCTATGCCGCCGTGATCACGCTGACGCGACCGGCGTTGGGCATCCTTTTTGATCGGAAAGGGGAAAACTATGTTCTCTATCCGTGTTTCGTCTCCCTGGCGTTGGGGATTCTCTTGCTGAGCCTGGCCGCCTCTTCCTGGATGGTTCTGGTGTCCGCCGTTTTTGTCGGTCTCGGGTACGGCACCTATATGTCCAACGGGCAGGCCGTCGTCGTCAAAATGGTACCGGTTCATCGTATCGGCGTTGCGACTTCGACGTATTTTGTGGCCCTTGATCTCGGCCTCGGCATCGGCCCCTATCTTTTAGGGGAGATAAAGGAGAGCGCCGGTTTTACGTGGATGTTTTTTCTGACGGCAGTGATCGCGCTTGCCGCTTTGGGCGTTTATCATATTTCGTACGGCCGCCTGCTGGGAACGCGCGCCGATCCTCGGGCCAGAGTGAAAGCAGAGGAAATCAGGGCGAAACGGCGTCAGGCGGCGACGTTGCAGTCATAAAGCTGTTTTTCAGCAAAATGAAGGGCATTACAGTTTTCTGTAATGCCCTTCATCGTTTAAGGGATTGTTGTTTAGGCGCTTATGCTTGGGCGCTTATGCTTGCGCGGCCGCTTTGCCGAGAGCAACGCATTCTTCGGCGTTATCCGGCGTTTCATTGACAATGGCGGTACCGATGACGGTAGCGCCGGCATTTTCCGCGCGCTGCTTCCAGTTGTCCATCCATTCGCCTGTGCCCCAGCCGTAAGAGCCGAAAAGGCCGATTTTTTTGCCGCTTAATTTACCTTCCAATTCTGTGAAAAACGGTTCGACGATTGTTTCTTCCAATTCTTCGGCACCCATGGCGGGGCAGCCGAGCAAAACAACGTCTTTACCCGCCACAGCATCGACTGACGTATCTTCAAAAAGCAAGGTTTCCACTTCCGCCCCGGCGCTCTTTACGGCCTCTTCAATTTCTTTCGCCATTGCTTCCGTGTTTCCCGTACCGCTCCAGTATACGATTGTTACCATAATAATTCCTCCTTAGGCGACGATTAACGTCTCTAAATTTATGCCAACAGCAAATCGGTTGATGTAATGCTGACGACAGGCTTTAAAGGTCTTAAAAAGATGCTTCGCTTGCTCCGCGTTGCCGTATACTTTCCAGCAGCCGCAAAGCTTGGCGCCGTTTCCCTTGTTCAAGATAAAGCCGCAGACATCTTCCAGCGGGTAACCGAGAAAAATTCCCGTTTCGTGGGGGAAATCCGATTCTTTCCGGAATCGTTTTTCGAGCCTGGCAAGATAGGCGGATAACGCGTCTTCCCGGCGATAGCCGTAGGACTGCAGAAAACGGGAAACCGTCGGCGTCGAAAGATACGCCGCAACCATATCAGGGCGGTAAACATATACCAAGGACCGGGCGCAGCAGTGATGAAGAACGCGAAAATACAATCCTTTTTGATTATATTTATGATTGTAACTATCAATAATTTTCTTAAAATCACTGCCCGCGTCTTCCCGCTTCAAACAGATAAGAGAAGCCATTTTTAAGCGGGCCAACGTAGGTGAACAGTAAGAGATAAGCAGAGAATCCATATTCACTTTCAGGCCCCCTTTGCAACCTTCATCTTCTGCATTCACTATAACAATTATGAAAACAATTGTCAATATAAAAGGAAGAAGAAACAACTAAGTCGTACAGATTTATGATATAATTAAATAACAGAAGAAGTATGTTGAAGAAATGAGGGAACGGGACGATGGATAAAAAAGAAAACGAATATACCTGGTGTTTTGCCTGCGGCAAAGACAATCCGATCGGTTTGAAGCTTGACATGCAGTTGGAAGGCGAGACGTGCACAGCCGTTTTCTTACCGCAACGGCAGCATCAAAGCTATGACAACTGCATGCATGGCGGCCTTATCAGTACGATTCTTGGCGAAGTCATGGGGCACATATGTATTTAAGAAAACAGGCATGCCGGCATATACGGCCGACTTGCACATTCGATTCCGGGAAGCCGTGCCGATCGGTGAAGAAATCCGCGTTGTCGGCCGTTTGAAAAGTCAGCGCAACCGTCTGTATTTGATGGAGGGCATCGTTTATAAAGCGACCGGCGCCGTTGCGGCGACAGCCGAAGCCAAGCTGATGGCAGAGAAATGAATCAGGCGGTGTAGGCCTAGGCCGCGTTATCAAAACATTACATGGTTACAGTACAGGAGGCGATATGATGAGTTGGATATCATGGTTGATTATCGGCGCCTTTTCCGGTTGGGTAGGCAGCAAGATTATGGGTGTCGATGAAAAAATGGGCAGCATTGCCAATATTCTTTCAGGAATTGTCGGCGGTATGGGATTAAATGCTATTTTAGCTCATTTCGGTATCGTCGGGATCAACGGTTTTTTTGAGATCGAATCGTGGCTTACCAGCATCGTCGGAGCGGTCATTTTGATTGCTGCCGTCAAATGTTTGAAAAACAGGTCATAAGAAAAACGCCGCCAAGTCGGGACAGATGGTGTAGCCGTACCGCTTGCCGGCAGGCGTTGCAGTATTTGCGTAAATTATGTGAAAAAAAACACATAACGATTGACAAGGCATTTGTTTATGTGTATGCTAAAATAAATTAGCATGGCACCGTGTATTCAAGGCATTTTTATATTGTCGTCAAATTAGACATGATTTTAAGAAAGGCATAGACGATTATGACGGAGAGCAGGCCTTATTTGAAACCGATAAAAAATAAGTCTGTCGTGCAACAAGTGGTTGACGGACTGACACAGGCCTTAATCGAGAAGACGATCCGTCCGGGTGACAGAATCCCGCCGGAGCAGGATTTGGCCGATATGTTCGGCGTATCGCGGAACTCGGTCCGCGAGGCGATTAAGATCCTTGTCTCGTTCGGCGTTTTGGAGATAAAACGGCCTGAAGGTACCTTTGTGACGAAAGGCATCTCCGATTCCATGATTGACCCGTTGCTGTACGGTATCATCTTGGAAGATTCCGAATCCCTCGGGGCGTTGAAAGCATTGCGTGAGTGGATCGATATCGGCATTATACGATTGAATATCATAGAAGCGACGGATAAAGACATACAGGCGCTGAAAGCCGCGCTGGCGCATTTCAAAGAGATGACGAAAACGGAAGACGTTGAGGCTGTCTTTGAGGCCGACAATGCTTTTCATGAAGCCTTGTCTATTGGCACGCATAACAGCCTGTTTGCCAAAGTCGCTGCTGTAACGCGGTTATTGACGAAAGAAATACGCTATAAGACGATTCGGCATATGACCAGGAATCATAAGCTTGAGGAATTGTATGACGTCCACCAAGAGCTGTATTGCATTATTAAAGGGAGAGTATTCAATGACGTCGAAAAAATAATTCAAAAAAGTTATTTTTATGACGAAGGCGCATTAGAAGAGTAGAGAATATAGGAAAAAGCCGGATCTGCGTGAATAAAAGCAGGTTCGGCTTTTTCCTATTATTTATTATGGGAAGAGATAATTCTCGTTAGAAAATGCAAATAAAGCATTAATGAATTCGTCAAAACGCATTGACATGGAGATTCTTGAGAGTATAATTGAAATCGTAAACAAGATAACATCCTACGTTCAACATATAATGATAAAAAGATCGTGATGTTACTACATTCAGCAGTATAGTTCGATTTAGATGGGGTGAAAGATAATGAGACGAAAAAGTGTGGAAGAGTTGAAAGGCATTGCCGCCGACTTGAGGAAAAAGGCGATAACCATGATTTATGAGGCTCAATCGGGACATCCGGGCGGCTCTCTGTCGGCAGCTGATTTTGTCGCAGCATGTTATTTTGACGAAATGGATATTGATCCGGAAAATCCCAAATGGGAAGACCGTGACCGCTTTATCCTCTCTAAGGGGCACGTTTGTCCGATTCAGTATGCGGCTTTGGCTTCACGCGGATATTTTCCTGAGTCGGAATTACATACGCTTCGTAAGGAAGGGAGTATTTTACAGGGCCATCCGGATATGAAAAAATGTCCGGGAATCGATATTTCTACAGGCTCTTTAGGCCAAGGGCTGGCTTGCGGCGTCGGCATGGCATTGGCTGGGAAACGGGACAATAAAAATTATCGCGTTTTCGTGGTTATCGGTGACGGAGAAGCGCAAGAAGGGGAAATTTGGGAAGCCGCCAATACAGCGCACAAATATGAATTGGATAACCTGATCGTTTTTATAGATAACAACAATTTGCAACTTGACGGCACGACTGATGAAGTTATGCCCAATATTGATTTGGGTCAAAAATTTGCGGCATTCGGGTTTGACACTTATGAAATTGACGGGCATAGCATGGAAGAGATTACCAAGACGCTTGAAATGATTCGCATGCGAAAAAATAAAAAACCGCACTGTATTTTTGCACATACCGTGAAGGGGAAAGGCGTATCCTTTATGGAAAATGAGTGCAGCTGGCATGGCGTGGCGCCGAATGATGAGGAATATAAGCAGGCAATGGCGGAACTTGAAGGAGGGTTAAAATGATGGGTGTAAAAAAAGCGACTCGCGAAGGGTTTGGCGAAGAAATACTCGCGTTGGGCAGGAAAAATAAAGATATTTATGTAGTTGACGTTGATATTGCTAAATCCTGCAAAACGACGCCATTTTCCAAAGAATTGCCGCAACAGCATGTTAATGTCGGGATTGCTGAACAGAATGCCGCAGGCGTGGCGGCAGGACTGGCAACGACGGGAAAAATTCCGTTTGTCGTCACGTACGCCGTATTCGGATCGCTGCGCATGTGTGAAATGATCCGTCAGGAGATCTGTTATCCGAACTTGAATGTTAAAATCGCCTGCTCGCATGGTGGCGTGACACCTGCCAATGACGGGGCCAGCCATCAGTCGATTGAAGATATGGGTGTACTTCGTACCATTCCGAATATGACGGTTATTATGCCGGCTGATTATTACGCCGCCAAACAGTTAACGGCGGCTGCCGCTGCAAGTTATGGTCCTGTTTATCTGCGTTTTACACGCGACGCCATTCCCGCCATTTATGACGAGGGTGTCGAACTGGAAATCGGCAAGGCCCATTTGATCCGAGACGGTAAAGACGTAGCCCTTATTGCCAACGGTGATACGGTTCGTCTGGCCATTGAAGCGGCAGAGGAACTGGGAAAGCTCGGTATTTCCGCAAAGGTGCTTGACATGCACACAATCAAACCGCTTGATGTTGATGCTGTAAAGGAATGCATTGAAAAGATCGGCAAAGTGGTTACCGTTGAAGATCACAATATTATCAACGGCTTGGGCAGCGCCGTTTGTGAGGTAGCGGCCGAAATGGGGAAAGGCATTGTTAAACGTATCGGGATCCAGGATCGTTTCGGCGAATCGGCTCCTTGCCAAAAATGGCATTACTGTCGAGAATATTGTGGCAACGGTTCAACGCCTTTAACTCGGTAAAGATATACGATAATTTGAGGAGTGATCATAATGGATGTATCCGCTATTGAACGGAGTACAGTAAAAAAGGTTACGCATAGGCTGATTCCATTTTTGTTCCTTTGCTTTGCTATTTCCATTTTGGATCGCGTCAATATCGGTTTTGCAGCGTTGCAAATGAACTCTGATCTGGGATTTTCCAGTGCTGTCTTCGGTTTTGGCGCCGGTATTTTCTTTTTTTGATATTTTTTGCTTGAAGTGCCGGGCGGGGCTTTAATGACGAAGTTCGGCGCCCGTCGCTGGATTTCTCGGATCATGATTTCCTGGGGAATTGTTTCCATATTGACGGCATTTGTACAGAATGATCTGCAATTCTATCTTGTCCGTTTTGCCTTGGGAATCTGTGAAGCCAGCTTCTTCCCTTGTATGGCTTGGTATTTGAGCAATTGGTATCAAACAAAAAATCACGCCAAAGCCATTGCCGGTTTTATGGTGGCGATTCCCAGCGCGAGCGCTTTCGGGTCGCCGATATCTACGTATTTACTGCAAATGAATCTTTTTGGACTTCACGGTTGGCAAAGCCTCTTTATTTTGGAAGCCGTTCCTTCGGTAATTTTGGGTATTGTCGTTTATTTTTATTTGACGGATAAGATAGAAGACGCCGACTGGCTTGAACCGGAAGAGCGGGAATGGCTGCAAAAGGTTGTCGCCGAAGAACAGGCCGTAAAAGCGGAAAAGAAAAAAGTATCTTTCTTGTCTGCGCTGAAGGAGCGGGACGTGTTAATTTTGTCAGGCGGTTATTTTGCCTGGATCTGCGGGTATTACGGCATCGTCATGTTCTTGCCGACACTGGTGAAGCAGCTTTCGGGGACGCTTTCTACGACGATTATCGGTTGGACTATCGGCGCGATGTACTTATTGGCAGCTTTTGTCATGTACGGCGTCGGACGTCATTCTGACAAGGTCAATGAACGCCGTTTTCATGTCGCCGCTTGTTTGGTTGCTGCCGCTATCGGTCTGGTCGCCAGTGTGTATATTGCCCATGCCAGCGTTGTTCTCAGTTTGGCTGTTTATGCAGTGGCGCTTTGCGGCGCTTATGGGGCGTATTCGCCGTTTTGGGCTATTCCGCCGGCCTATCTTTCCGGTACGGCTGCGGCAGCGGGTATCGCGCTGATCAATAGTGTCGGTAATTTGGGCGGTTTTGTAGGGCCTTACGTTATGGGCTATGTCAGTACGGCTACCGGATCTTTTGATGCCGGCGTGCTCTTTCTGGCGGTCTGCATGGTTATCAGCGCGCTCGTTGTTACCGTTTGTGTAAAGCAGAATGGCAAGGCGTTGGAATAGAAGTCATCGGTTATCGTATCGGGTATGTTATGGATGAATAATAGGAGGTAAGCAGTATGTTGGATTTCAAAGATCAAGTCGTTATTGTTACGGGCAGCGGTTCGCCAAAAGGAATCGGACGGGTTATTGCCAAAACATTTTCTCAGCAAGGCGCGCAGCTGATCATTGCCGACATCAACATGGAGGGAGTAAAGGAAACTGTTGAAATGATTACGGCAGCAGGCGGCAAGGCTGAAGGAGTAAGACTTGACGTTACGAGCAAGGAGTCATGTCAGGCTATGGTAGATCATGTCATGAATACATATGGCCGTCTTGACGTTTTGATCAATAATGCCGGTGTTTCACAACACGTTACGGTTGAGGACATGACGCTTGAGGATATGAAACGTATTTTTAATGTAAATATGTTTGGCCTCTTCCTCTGCACACAAGCCTGCATGAAGCCGATGGTGGAAGCCGGTTATGGCCGTATTGTCAATCTTTCTTCCGTATCCGCCAAGCGAGGCGGCGGAATTTTCGGCGGCGCACATTATTCCGCCGCTAAAGCGGCAGTATTGGCTTTTTCTAAAAATCTTTCTCGAGAAATTTCTCAGAAAGGGGTTACCATTAACAGTGTATGTCCCGGTTTGATCAATACGGAAATTTGGAAATCGCTTCCGCAAGAAGAAGCGCAGAAAGTTATCGACGGTATCCCCATGGGACGCCCCGGCGAAACGCAGGAAGTTGCCGATACGATTGTATTCCTCGCATCCAAGGAAGCCTCGTACATTACCGGTGAAGAGATTGACATCAACGGCGGTCAGCATATGGACTGATTGTCCGCCGTCAACGGACTGACAGATTGCCGTCAAGGTACGTGTTTGCTGCAGAGGCGGACAGTAACGTTTCTTGACGGCAGTTTTTGCAGGAAAGGGGAAAAGGAACCATGCGTGGCGGATTTATAGAAAAACCGATGAAAGCGTATTTCAGAAACGATTTGGAAGAACCGCAGTTGATAGACGAGTACAGTGTGAAAATTCAAGTGAAAATAAGTGGAATTTGCGGCTCTGAAGTGCATGCTTACCATGGAAAGCATGCCTGGCGGGTCCCGCCTCTGGTATCGGGTCATGAATTTTCCGGCGTTGTTGTAGCACTGGGCAGCGCCGTTACAGCCTGCAAGATTGGCGACAGGGTTACGGCGGAACCGCAATATGGCTGCGGCCATTGCGAATTGTGTGCAAGCGGCGCGTATAATCTTTGCGAAGACAAAAAGATATTGGGCGCTACCTATTGGAGCGGTTCTTTTGGCGAGTTTGTCGTTGTGCCGGAACGCTGTGTTATCCGTTTACAAGATACGGTTTCTTTTGACGCGGGAGCGCTGATAGAGCCACTTGCTGTCGGTATGCACGCCGTACGCAGCAACCGGGTGGGGGAAGGCGACACCATTGCCGTCATCGGCTGCGGCACCATCGGTTTGGGCGTGATTCTCAGCGCGCTTTCCCAAGGAGTAAAGACCATCATCGGCATTGATGTTTCCGATTTCAATTTGATGAAAGCGAAGGAAATGGGGGCTTCGCATGTTTACAACAGTCTTACCGTCGACGTCGCGCGAACGATCATGGATTTGACCGGGGGAAGAGGCGTGGATGTGACCTTTTTGGCATTCGGCAATGCCGCTTGCATGGTGCAGGCCGCAGAGATTACCAAACGTGGCGGTACAATTTCCGAGATTGCCGTTATGGGGAATGACGTGGCGGCGCCTTTCGGACTGATTCAAGTTAAAGAGCTGCGCGTTATCGGTTCCAATATGTATACTGGCGACGATTTCAAGGCTGTCATAGAAGCGTTGGCTTCCGGCCGTATCCGCACGGAGGGATTTATAACCAAAAGGTTCCCTATAGAAGAAATGTCTGCGGCTATGCGTTTCGCAGATCAACGGCCGGAACCGTTGGTTAAGGTTGTCTTGGAATTTTAATAGGCGAAATTGACGGTTATGGTCAGGATGAAAGGATCGGCTACGTAAATGATCAAAAAAATAGGTGTTTTAACCAGCGGAGGAGATGCCCCCGGTATGAATGCGGCTATCCGCGGCATTGCCAGATATGCCATTTATAAAGGGTTGGCTGTCGAAGGTATTCAAAAGGGTTATGAAGGATTGATCAACGGAGAAAGTGTACCGTTGAATCGAAGATCTGTTGGCGGGATCATTCATCGCGGCGGCACACTGTTGAAAACGGCGCGCTCAAAAGAGTTTGAAACTGAAGCTGGCAGACAAAAGGCGATGGCGTTTTTGCGGCAGAACGATATTGACGCATTAGTCGTCATTGGCGGAGACGGCTCAATGCGGGGAGCGCAGGCGCTAAGCGAGCTCGGTATGCCGACGGTGACGATACCCGGTACGATTGATAATGATATGCCCGGGACGCAATATACCCTCGGTTATGATACGGCCGTTAATACGGTGCTGAACGCGGTCAATAAGATTCGCGATACCGCTTTTTCTCATGATCGGGTTGCCATTATTGAGGTAATGGGGCGCCATGCCGGTTTTATCGCTCTGGAGGCGGGCATGTCGTGCGGCGCTGAATTGGTACTGGTCCCTGAAAAGGAAATGACGCTGAAGGAAGTAACCGATGAATTAATCGAGTCACATAAACAGTGGAAACGCAGCAGCATCGTCATTGTCGCCGAAGGAGCGATGAGCGGCAATGAAGTATATGAACATATCCATCACTATCGTGCGGAGCTCAACCCCAGTTTGACCGTTTTGGGGTATTTGCAGCGCGGCGGTTCACCGACTGCGTACGATGCGAAAATGGCGGGGAAATTCGCGCAGAAGGCGGTGGATACCTTATTGGCAGGGAAAGCGAACGTGATTGTCGGACTGATTGATAATCATGTTACGGCCATACCTTATCAGCAGGCGGAACGGTATATTTACGGTATTGATGAAGAAGAGTATGACCTGGTTCACGCGCTGGGAAAGTAAGGGATGATCGGATATAGGCGAACAGGCCGGTATACAGATGTATACCGGCCTGTTCGCTTGTTCGCAGCCGCGAGCCTAATGACGCCGGAGTTTCGGCCGTTTTCGGCTTGCGGCGTTTGCTTCGCTATTGGCGGCCAGTTGACACTGCACGGGAGAGATTATTATAATTTTAAGAAATACCTGTTTTCGTCAGCAGATTCGATTGGCGACCGCTTCGTGCAGTCGTCGTCATCGACTCGTTGTTGCCGGAAATCTTTTTGACGCGCACTGCCGGCGGCACATGATGGAAGAGGCTATTGCGGAGAACGGTGTTTTGGATACCGGCAGAAACTGAGGCTGAAGAAGGAGAAAGGGCCATGTCCATAAATTCATTTGATGATTATCCGCTGACCTGGCGGCCTGTCCTGCCGCCGTCAACGTTGCCGCTGTATCGTGTGTTGGCGCAGGAGTTGGAACGGGCCGTGCGGCAGCGCACGCTGCTGCCGGGGACGAAATTGCCGCTGCAGCGGGAATTGGCCGATTACTTGGGGATGAATGTCAGTACCGTAACGAGAGCGTTTCGGCTTTGCTCCGATAAGGGATTGTTGACAGCCCAGGTAGGCCGCGGAACCTATGTGGCCTATACGGTCAATACCGATCTGGCAACAGCAGAAAAGCCGCCGCAGCAGATTGAAATGGCGTCGATGATGCCGGAAACGTTGCAGCAGGACGAGGCTTCCGAAATACTGCAGCTCATGCTGCTTGAGAAAGGCAGGGGTCGTTTTTTCCAATACAGTCAGGAGCGGGGCGCTTATGATGCGGCGGCGACAGTCCTGCTGAAGCGGGTCGGGCTCTCGCTTGGCCGGAACGATGCGGTGCTTTTAGCCGGCGGCGGGCAGAATGCCATTGCCGCCGTTCTGGCTTCTTTCTTTCGGCGCGGCGATCGTATCGGCGTCGATCCGCTGGTTTATTCCGGCTTCAAGGACAGCGCCCGCCTTTTCGGCATCAGACTCATTCCTGTCGGGCAGGAGAACGGGGAAATGAGTGCCGCCGGAATTGCCTACGCCGTCAAAAACCATCATATCAAGGGCCTTTACATTACTCCCGATTTTCAGAATCCGACGACGCATATACTGAGCAAGGAAGGGAGAACCATGTTGGCTGAAGCGGCGAATACGTATGATCTGCTGATTATAGAAGACTCGATCACTTCTCTCTTGTTGGCGCAACCGCTGTTGCCGGTTAAAGCGTTGGCGCCGGATCGGGTCATTTACGTGCTCAGCCTTTCGAAAACGCTGCTGCCGTCTTTGCGCCTGGCGTACGTCGTCTGTCCTGCCGCGCAGGCAGCGGTTCTCAGCGAGGCGTTGCATGCCATTAATTTGTCCCAATCGGAACTTTTGCTGGAACTGGCTTCACGCCTGATTCTTTCCGGGAAGTACGAGGAACTGCTGCGTTTGCGCCGCGAACGTGTCGCCAGGAGGAATCGCCTGGTGAATGTTGTTCTCGGAGCGTATGACATCGCCGGCACGGCGGAATGTATCAGTCGCTGGCTGACGTTGCCGCCTGCCGTGACGGGACTGGAGTTTGAGAAAGACGCCGCTGCCGCCGGTGTTTCCATTTACGGTGCGGAACACTTTGCCGTCGGCGCCGCTGCGTCCGTCAACGGCGCTCGTCTGGCTATTGCGTCACCGCGGGATGAAGCGGAACTGACGGACGGCTTGCGGCGTCTCAAAATCCTTTTGGACGGATATGCCTATGAAGGAAAGAAATAAAGAACGGCGGTCACCTGTTCGTATTCATGCTAACAGGTGACCGCCGTTCTTTATTTTACGAGACATAATCGCTTTTGGACATAACCTTGTTCAGCGAATCTTGCAGATAAGCGATATATTTGGTCATTTCCGGACTCATGGCAGCATTTTTTCTCTTTACCCAGCCGATCTTCATCGTGCCGACGGGACCTTTTATCGGCACGGAAATGACGTCGGGGCCGACGATGCGGGGCAGGAGGCAACCGGTTCCCAGATTATAGGCATCCGTATTGGCGATGATGCTGAGCATTGTCGAGCGGTCCGTGACGTAGATTGTCTTTTGTGAATAAACCTTGGGAATCACCACTTCTTCCGACAGCTGGGCCGGATCGCTGCCTTGTTCATAGCGGATATAGGGATAGGGAAGGAGTTGTTCGATAGTGAGTTCTTTTTGCGAAGACAACGGATGCCGGCTGCTGATATAGGCGTGCGGCGGAAAGTCGAAAAAGGGGACGAATTCGAGCCCGTTTTTGGTGAATGTGCGATGCATGAACTGTTCCGTCATGTCGGAAACGTAAAGAATTCCGATCTGGCTGCGTTGAACCAGCACATCCTGAATTACTTGTGAAGTCCGTACTTCGTGGATGCGCAGCGTATAGCGGGCCGTGTCCGGCAGATTCAGGATGAAGCTGATCAGGCCGTCAACGGCAAAGAGGTAGTGTTGCGACGAAATGGACAAATGCAAAGCCTCCGGCATGGCCCTTTCTTTAGCGAAATAATCGCGCATCGTATTTGAAGCTTCCAGCACGTGATTGGCAAAATGGAGAAATTTCGTCCCCTCCGGTGTAAAGGCGATGCCGTGTCGGTTGCGGCGCAGAATCTTGATTTGAAATTCTTCCTCCAAATCCTTTACGACCTTGCTTAAGCTCGGTTGGGCAATGAACAATTTGTTTGCCGCTGCGGAAATGGAGCCGCATTTTGAAATCTCAATAATATATTTCAACTGCTGCAGTGTCATATAGAATCTCCTGTCATAACTTTTTTCTATGCATTTGTGAGGCTACACGGTATTATTCACAAAAAATTATATATGATATACTTTGCAGTGTCAAAAGGGTATGTCCGTATTACGAATCAGGCTTCACACAACGACAGTCAGGAGGAATGAAGGATGAAAAGAGAAGAGTTAATGAAAATGGGATTTGCCACGCGCGCCATTCACGGCGGTGCTTCGACAAATACGTTCGGCGCATTGACAGCGCCTATTTACCAAACTTCTACGTTTGTTTTCGATTCTGCTGAACAGGGCGGCAATCGGTTTGCGTTGGCGGAGGAAGGCTATATTTACAGTCGTCTCGGCAATCCGACGAATGCCGTTGTCGAAGAAAAAGTAGCTATTCTCGAAAATACGGAAGCTTGCGTTTCCACCGGCTCCGGCATGGGAGCTATTTCGGCGGCTCTTTGGACGGCTGTCCAGTCCGGTGACCACATCGTTGCCAGTGATACGCTTTACGGCTGCACCTTTGCCTTGATGAATCACGGGCTGCCTCGCGCCGGCATAGAAGTATCCTTTGTCGATATGACCGATCTCGATGCCGTGCAAAAAGCGATGAAGAGCAATACGAAGGTCGTCTACATGGAAACGCCGGCCAATCCGACGCTGAAAATTGTCGATATTGAAGCGATCAGCAAAATCGCGCACACTGTTGAAGGTTGTATTGCCATTGTCGATAATACGTTCTGCACGCCGTATATCCAGCGGCCGGCAGAATTGGGCGCCGACGTAGTCGTTCATTCGGCAACAAAATATCTGAACGGCCACGGTGACGTTATCGCCGGTTTTGTTTGCGGTAAGACGGATTTTATCACCCAAGTACGCCTCTTCGGCATTAAAGATATGACCGGAACGGTACTCAGTCCTTTCGATGCTTTTCTTATCGCTCGCGGCATGAAGACCTTGCAGATTCGCATGGAAAAACATTGCGCCAACGCGATGAAGGTGGCCGAATTCCTCGAAAGCCATCCTGCCGTAGCCACGGTCAGCTATCCTGGATTGAAGAGCTTCCCGCAATATGAGCTGGCAAAAAAACAGATGGCTCTTCCTGGCGGCATGATTTCCTTTGAATTGAACGGCGGTAAAGAAGAAGGCGCCGTGGTCATGAACAACGTTCACGTCTGCAAGCTTGCCGTATCTCTTGGCGACGCCGAAACATTGATCGAACATGCCGCATCGATGACGCACTCGACGTATACGAGTGAAGAACTCAAAATGGCCGGTATCAGCGAAGGCCTGGTGCGTTTGTCCGTAGGGCTTGAAGATGCCGAAGATATTATTGCCGATTTGAAGCAGGCGTTGGATCTGATCGTTAAATAACCTATACCCATATTCATCACCGAGAAGCAGCAAGAGCAGATCTGGCTGCTTCTTTTTTTTGCGCAGTTGTTTTTGAGGTGTTGCTTTAAAGAAAATAATTGCAGTAAGACAGGGTATAAAAAAATATAGAAAATTTCTATAGATGATTAAAATAAAAATATATTATACAAATAAATATGATTGTGATAAATTTAACATATATATTTCGTGGGGCAGATGTACAGCCGGATTAAATCTTTTTGACGTATTTTTTAGCTAAGACAGAACGAAACTCTTTTACCGATTCGGGGGGCAGTCAAGGGGAAGAGCGTATGGTTGTTTAACGGTGTATTGTTAAGGAGATGTGTTTTAATCGAAGGGAGAGATCGTTGTGAGTACAGAAGAGCAAGTTCGTACAGAGGAGGAAAAGGGGAAAAAGGTGGTGGAAGAAAATACCGTAAAACCGAGCGGCAAGGCGCTGATTCCTTTTCTCGTTTTTGTGGCCGTTTATCTGGGCAGCGGGATGATTCTTCATCTGAGCGGCGTGCCGATGGCTTTTTACCAGTTTCCGGCGCCGTTGGCGGCGATCATCGGCGTTATGGCAGCCTTTATTTTGATCAGCGGTTCTTTTGATGATAAGTTCGATACCTTTGTTAAAGGCTGCGGCGATTCCAATATTTTGATTATGTGCGTGATCTTTTTATTGGCCGGCGGCTTTGCTACCGTTTGCAAGGTGATGGGCGGCATTGATTCGACAGTCAATCTCGGCTTGACGTATATTCCGCCGGAATATTTGGCGGCCGGTATTTTTATCATTTCCGGATTCATTGCTACGGCAACGGGAACGTCGGTAGGCAGCGCCGCCGCCGTAGGTCCTATTGCCATCGGGATTGCCGACAAGACGGGCGCATCGCTGCCGCTGATCATGGGTTGTGTTCTGGGCGGCATCATGCTGGGCGATAATTTGTCGATCATTTCCGATACGACGATCGCTTCGACGCGGACGCAGGGCTGTGAAATGAAGGATAAATTTAAGCTGAACTTCTGGCTGACGCTGGTCCCGGCGATCCTTACCGTTATCCTGTTGATCTTTTTCGGGCAGTCGGAAACGATTGTGACGACGGGAGAGCATGAATTTAATCTCATCAAGGTGCTTCCGTATATCGTCGTTTTGGTGACGGCCGTTGCCGGGGTCAACGTTTTTCTGGTTCTGGTCATGGGGACGGTGTTGGCCGGCCTCATCGGTATCGCGTATGGAGATTTGACTTTCTTGACGTTTATGCAGGCCATTTATAAAGGCTTTGTCAGCATGAACGATATTTTCCTCTTGTCCATGTTTACCGGCGGCTTGGCGGCAATGGTCAGCAAAGCCGGGGGCATAGCGTATCTGTTGACGAATATACAGAAATTCATCAAAGGAAAAATTTCAGCTGAACTCGGCATTTCGGCGCTGGTTTCCATTACGGACATCGCCTTGGCCAATAATACGGTGGCTATCATTGTTAACGGTGAAGTTGCCAAGCGGATCTGCTATACCTTCCACGTCGATCCGCGGCGCAGCGCGGCCTTGCTCAGCACCTTTTCCAGTATTTTCCAAGGCTTGGTTCCGTATGGGGCGCAAATGTTGATCGTGACGGGCTTTGCCGGCGGCACCGTCTCACCGCTGGAAGTCTTGCCGTATACATGGTTTATTTATCTCTTGGGCATCTCGGCTGTCGTATCCGTATTCATTCCCTTTTCGGACGGGTTTATCAAGAGAGATCCCTGGAATTTCGAAGAAGGGAAAGCACAGAGCAAAGTTTCGGCATAACGTGCGGGAAAGGGTGTTCCCTTCGATGCAACACGTCCGTGTGCCATACATTGTACGCCATACAATCTTTTGATTGTATGGCGTATTTCTTTGTGATACGCTAAAAACAGGAACAGTTTTTAGCAATTTGTATGAGGAGGAGAGGAAAATGAAAGACTATCATGTGGACGCTTTTGCAAAAAACGTTTTTACCGGGAACCCGGCCGTCGTCTGTGTTCTGGATCATTGGCCCGATGACGGCCTGATGCAGCAGATCGCCATCGAAAATAATTTGTCCGAGACGGCGTATACCGTTCCGGAAGGGGATGATTATCGCCTGCGCTGGTTTACGCCGGGAGGAGAAATCGACCTTTGCGGTCATGCAACCTTGGCAACGGCGTTCGTTCTGGCTAATTTTATTGAGCCGGAACGGCAGGTCTTTCACTTTCATACGCTGGGCGGCGATTTGACGGTTCGGCGTGAAGGGGAACTGTTTTCCATGGATTTTCCGGCGTATGCGATGCAGCCTGTGGCCGTGACGGCGGCGATGACGGCGGCGATCGGCCGTCGGCCGTTGGCCGCGTATATGGCGCGGGATCTCGTTTGCATCATGGATGATGAAGATTTCGTTCGACAGGCGGAACCGAATCAGGAGAAGATCCGGGAACTTGACGGGTTGCTGCTGCATATTACGGCTAAAGGCCGGGATTATGATTGTGTCAGCCGCAGCTTTGCGCCGAAGCTCAAAGTGCCTGAAGATCCGGTCTGCGGTTCCGGCCACTGTCATATTTTGCCGATTTGGGCCGCGCGTGAGGGGAAGACGGCGTTGCATGCGTATCAGGCTTCCCAACGAGGCGGCGAGCTGTTTTGCCAAGTACACGGCGACCGTGTTACTTTGTCCGGATATGCCTGCCTGTATTCGACGGCAGAACTGCATGTATAGGTAAGGAAAAGGAGGGGCCCATCTGTTGCTCCTCCTTTTCCTGTGATGTGGCTGCTTTTTTTTGCGCGCAAAGATGGCGGCCAGATCGGACCGGACCGACAGACGGCGTCGACCTCTTGGGAGCAGCCTGCGTATAACGGTGATCCTTGCGCGATAGCAGCGGGCTTTAAGCCATAAAAAAACACGCTCTGCAGAGCGTGTTTTTTTTATTAGAACGCCGGCAAGATGGTGCCTTGGAAGTGTTCTTCAATAAACTTTTTAATCGCTTCCGACTGATAAATGGCGACGACCTTTTTGTACGTTTCATTGTTTGCATCTTCGTCACGAACGACGATGACGTTAGCGTAAGGCGAGTTTTTGTCTTCGACGATGAGCGAGTCTTTTTGCGGATTCAGGCCTGCCGGAATCGCGTAGTTCGTATTGACGCAAGCCAGATCGGTATCGTCAAGAGAGCGGGAAATCTGAGCGGCATCCAATTCGACGAACTGCAAATTCTTCGGATTTTCGACGATATCGGTTACGGAAGCGTCAACGGAATTGCCGTTTTTCAAGGTAATCAATTTTGCCTGCTGCAGCAGAAGAAGTGCGCGCGCACCGTTTGTCGGATCGTTCGGAATGGCGACTTTGGCTCCCGGGGTGACGTCGGCAAGGGATTTGTATTTATGGGAATACGCCGCCATCGGCAAGATGATGGATTTGCCGATAGACGTTAACTTCAGCCCCTGTTTCTTGATGACATTGTCAAGGTAAGGCTGGTGCTGCATGGAGTTCATATCGAGGTCTTTGTCGGCAAGGGCTTTGTTCGGCTGGACATAGTCGTTAAATTCGACGACTTTCAGCGTAATGCCCTGTTTGGCCGCTTCCTTAGCCACTTCTTCCATTACCTCTGCATGCGGTCCTGCCGTTACGCCGACTTTGATTTCTTTTTTTGTAGTATCGGCAGTGTCGGAGCTGCCGCAGCCTGCTGCAAAGATACATGTTGCCGCAATTAAGGCGAGACTGATAACTTTTTTTACGGATACGTTCATTTGATAATTCCCCCTGTATATTATAATGATGAGTATAAATTTCAACCGGCATAGCAGCGTCTTCAAGTGACAAAAGAAAAGCCGTCATGACGATGACGGCTTGTGTATATGCTCCTTCATCTGTCGGTAAAACCGCTGGAATTAGCACCTTTCCCCGAAAGGAGGTTGCCGCAGCTTCACAGGGCCAGTCCCTCTGCTGCTCTTGATGAAAACGGTATGCAGTTGTTGAAAGTAATGATAACGCGTCGCCGCGATCTTGTCAAGAGGAAATGACAGCTCGTCGCATATGACGGTTTTTCAAGACGGAAAGTCGTGGCTTTGCGGCTACGTGAAGGCCCAATTACGGATCAGCGGCACGACTAGGGGCTGATAAAGGAAATATAAGAAGGAAAAGACGCAAAAGCCTATGGATGCGCCCACAATGGCTCCGTTGATGCGGATCCACGACAGGTCTTCGCCCAGTTTGTTTTCAAGGAATTCGTTAAATTTCCGCTTGTCAAAAGTTGACAGGACGTCACGGACGGCAATGGCGATGAGACTGTGTTCGTGTTCGAGAAGAATATTACAGGTGCGGCAGATCTGTTCATCAAGCCAGTTTTTTACGGATTCATGGGAACGGCAATAGGCAATGTACCGAAAGAACTGCGTTTCCAACATATCCTTCAGTTCCTCCTGTCCTGTCTGACCGCTTGTAAAATAGATTTCAACAGACCCTTGGGTGGCATCGAGCCATTGTTCGAGCGGCAGGGAATCGATGAACTGGTCTTGCCAGTTCTGGACGGCGAAGGCCAATTGACCGCTCATGGAATAGAGAAACAATTCAAACTTGCGGCAGAGCCACTCTTTTTGCGCCGCATCGGCCTGTTCCCAATGATCAAGCCAGATGAGCAGGCCGCTTTTGATATCCTGAGCTATTTTTTGCGGGTCCACGATGCCGAGTACTTTGTTAATTGTCAGCGTGGAGACCGTCGAATGTTTGGATTCTTCCTGCCATTGCAGGATCAGATCTTTTATCACCGTGTCAAATTCGTCGCTGGCAATAAGTTCTCTGATGAGATTGAGCGTATCTGTGAACATGTTGCTGTTCGGGTCAGCCAACAGGGAAATGAGACGGTCCTGGAAAAAGTTGACGAGCGGTTGCTTTTTGAGATAGCTGCGTAAACGAATAAGGATCGCTTGTTGTGTGTCTCCTTTTTGAGCAAAACCGTAGGCTCGGATTGAAACGGCATAAAGCAGATTTCGAAATTTTTCCTTTCCCGCCGGTTCGCGCAGCCATACCGATAATTTATCGATGAACGAAATGTTGCGCAGCTTATCTTGCCAAATCTTGGGCTGCAGCAGCTGTTTGGAAATAATTTTAGTAATACTGTCGATAATCTGTTCCCGATTGCTGTACAGCAGTTCCGTATGGTAGGGAAATCCCAGCGGTTTCTCGAACAAGGCGGTGACGGCGAACCAGTCGGCGATACTGCCGATGAGGGCTGATTGAATGACGAACAGGAGCAGCTGTTCCGGCAAGGAAAGATCGTGCGTAGCCCACCACAGGAAGGCAAGGATGAAACAGATGAATGAGCCGAGGAGAATGAGATTTGCTTTTCGACGGTAGGTCATATTACGCACCTCCTTTGACGGCGTACATGATCAGGTAAATTACGGCTCCTAAAAGGGCGCCTACGAGGGATCCGTTGATGCGGATGACTTGCAGATCATACCACACGCTGTTTTCCAATTGCTCCGCCAAGTAGGTTCCGTCATATTTCAGGATTTCCTGTTCTGCCGTTTTACCGAACCATTCCTGCAGTTTTTTCAGTTCTTGCGACAGGAAGGTGAGCAGCGTATGATTCAGCTGCTCAATCCGATCGGGGCTTTCGCGCCATGATTCTAGCTTGCGAATGACGTAGGCAGCTACCCAATTGCAGATTCGGCGCTGTCTTTCCGGATCCCGGATGTATCGCTGCCAGGCTTCGCCCGTATCGGGACGCGTAACGAGGCTTTGGTACATGCGGTTTTTATAGCTGTCAATACGTTTGTGCCAATCATCGTTGAATTGGATTTGCTCTGTCTTTTTCCATAAATAACGCAGCGCCTGTTCACGCTGCACGGAGTTGTCCGCTTTTGCTTCTGTCAGCAGAGAAAGTCCTTTTTTTTGCAGTATTCCAGCTACGTAGGGGGGGCGAAGAACCTCGACTTTCAGCGCCGTTTTGATCGCCCAGCCTAGAAAGATATTGCGTTTCGCATATTGCAGCAAGGAAGCTTCATAAATTTCGCCAATCGCTTGGCCCATCATGTCGCTGCGAATAATTTTTTCCAAGTAGAGAATCATAAAATCGAGAAAATCTTTGCCAGATTCGCCGCGAAGACCGATCTTAATGGCTTTGCTCATAATGGGAGCCAAATCTATTTTTTCTACGGCCTGGCCGCCCTTTGAGGAAAATGCGTTCACCAGCGTTTGGATATCCACCGTATACAGAAAGATAGTGAGCATCTGTCCGAATACGCGCTCGGCGGCTTGAAACCCTTTGCCGGTATGCAGGTAGTCTAAGGTAGAGCCTAGAATGGGATGATGTTTGAGCACGGCGTACATGTTGGGAACGGTCAGAATTTCATGTTCGACCATGTGGCGGGCCATTTCGGCAATGCGGACCTTGCTGTTGGGGATAATTGCCGTTTTGAAGGCGATTCCCAAAGGACGGCGAAATAAAGCGGTAACGGCATACCAATCTGCCAGTCCGCCGATCAGCGCAGCTGATGAAACATGGGTAAAAAAGCCGCCGCAGAACGTGTCCCGGAACGGGAAGGCGGCGAGCAGCATGATGGCGGCTGCTATTAAGATGTATGTAGCTGCGTGCGTGCGGGCAGGCGGTGACATTTTATTCGGCACAGACATATATCCTCCTTACGTGGTGAGCCTGTTTTTTGATTTGCAGCAGAGCCGTACGGTCAAGTGATTATGTATACTATACCATATCCTCTTATCAGATCAACCGTACTGGACGGGAATGTGTTGCTGACGATAAAAATACACGTAAAAAACGAATTCAGATATATATCTGAATTCGTTTTTACATGCCGTATGGCGTTTAGCCCTGATGGTATTCGACACCCATGGAACCTTTCGGATGTTTCCAGCTCTTAACGCCCTTACCGCCGGAGATGACGCGGCACGTACCGCACTCCAAGCAGCCTTCATGATTGAAGACGAGAACGCCGTTGTCATAATGATATAAGTTTGCGGGACAGGCCATGACAAGACGATTGATTTCCTGCTCATCTTTGTAATCTTCGTGAATGAGAATGTGGGATTCCGCTTCGTCCGTCAGGAATTTAACAACACCTAATTTGTCATCTACACTCATTTTTGCCATTTTACATCGCCTCCCAAGCTTTTTTACCTAATGAGAACAGGCCGTTCAGACCGCCGTTGTTTGCCAGAACGCTCAAGGCGATCATCGGCAGGGCGACGGGGGTGCCGCCATCCACTTTATAAACCATGCTGGCGAAATCATCAGCCATCTTGGGGATATCGTTGAAAATCATATGATCTTCCAAGAGACCCGGCAAGTTCTGGTATTGCTTCATCAGTTTCATAATGAAGCTGTCATCAAGCATCTTGGTATAGACGGAGAGGCTTTCCTTGGAGAAGTCGCCGCGGTTTCTGGCGCTGATGACGGCTTCGCCGGCTAACCGGCCCGATTCGATGGCCAGGTCCATGCCGCGTACTGTATAGCCCAGGTTGACGACCATAGCGGCCGCATCGCCGGCGACGATGATACCGTCGCGAACGAGTTCAGGCATCATTTTCAGGCCGCCTTCCGTTACCAAATGGGCCGAGTATTCGACGAGCTTGCCGTCTTTGATGAAGGGGGCGATCGTCGGATGCGCTTTCATGCGTTCAACCATATCGGGAATGCTGACATCGACGCGGCCGATATCGTTGATTGTCGTTACGATACCGAGAGAGAGCGTCGATTTGTTCGTATAGATAAACCCGCCGCCTAAATTTCCCGATGTGGGATCGCCGGCGATCATCCAAGCGGCGCCGGCGGAACCGGACAAGCCGAAGCGATCGTTGATGACGTCTTCGCCGAGTTCAATGACTTCCTTTACGCCGACAGCCACGTCTTTGGCGTCCAGTTCCTGTTTCATGCCCAGCTGTTGGGCCAAAAGGGAGTTTACGCCGTCGGCGAGGATGACGACATCGGCATCCACTTCTTCACCGCCGCAGTTGATGCCGATCACTTTACCGTCTTCGACGATAATTTCATCGACAAGCTGTCCCGGAGCGACCATGGCGCCGGCTTCTTCCGCTTTGTCTGCCAGCCATTTATCAAACTTGGAACGAAGGACGGAATAGGACGGATATTTTAAGTTTTCCAGCTTGTCCGAGCTGTATTGGAAACTCAAAGCCCCCGATTCGGTCATGAGCGAAAGGCGTTCCTGCGTAATCTTGCGTTCAATCGGCGCTTCGTCGGCGAAGTTGGGGATCAGTTTTTCCAAGCTGTGGCCATAGAGACGGCCGCCGCTGGAGTTTTTCGAACCGCAGAACTTGCCGCGTTCTACCAGCATGACGTCTAATCCGGCTCTGGCCATAGTCAGGGCTGCAGCAGAACCGGCCAACCCGCCACCGACTACTATGGCATCAAATTTTTCTTCACTACTCATATTTATTACCCTCCTTAACCATGTGGTTCATGATATAGTAATTTTTTATATGCTGTTACGTGGTACGTTGATAGGGTATTACGTTTTGTTTTTTCCCGTATGCATTGCACAGGCGCCGAATAAGACGCGCTTTATTTGTATATCGGTCAGACCGGCCTGTGTAAACAATGCCGCTAATTCGTTGATACTGATAAAGTCTTGTGTTGACTGCCAGAGCCAGGTGTATTCTTGACGATGGCGAAGGCCGCCGCCGATGACCGGCATCAAGTATTTGAAATACAGGGAATAGAACGGCTTGACGAGTGTTATGTCCGGCACGAAAGAGTCCAGACAATAGACGGCGCCGTTTTTCTTGACGACACGCGCCATTTCCCGCAATACTTGCAGGTAATCCGTCGTGTTGCGAAGTCCGAAAGAAATACATGCTGCAGAGAAGGCATTATCCTTGAATGGAAGATGCATGGCATCCCCCTGCAGCCAGCGAAGGTTCGGGCTGTTTTCCCCTTTTGCCCGTGCCAGTCGCAGCATGGCCGGTGAGAAATCAAGGCCCGTAATCATACAATCGGGTCTTGACCGCGCCAGCGCGACTGCAATATCACCGGTTCCGGTACAGACATCCAATATCGGACCGCCTGCTTCCGTTTCGTCCGCGATGCGGGCAATGAATTGTTTTTTCCACTTTCCCGACATCCCTAAGCTGATATACGTGTTGCCTTGGTCATACGTGCGGGAAATGCGTTCAAACACGGCGTAGACTTTTTCTTTTTTTGTTGCGTCAGTCATATCAGGAGAAGCCTCCTGTGATTGCTGCGGCAAAGCTGATCAAATAAGCGCCGTTTCCGAGCAAGTTGGCCAACACGATTCCTTTCATCTCCGCGACCCGTTGCGGCGCCGTTAAAGTGAAGCGAAGGAGACGGCGAAACGCCGGTCGGGCGAAGACGATCAGAAGGAGAAGGCTGCCAATGCCCCAAGCATGGGTATACCAGAAAGGGAGCAGGCAGAGCGTGGCGAACCATAATACAACGCAGCCGCGATAGAGCGTTAACGCCTTTTTTCTTCCCAATAAAACGGGCAGTGTGCGGCGGCAGGCCTGTTCATCTTTTTCCAGGTCACAGGTATTGTTCGTCAACATAATCAAGCCTATGCCGAGTATCAGGGGCAGCGCCGCCGGCAAGACCGCAGCGTGAAATGATTGGCTGGCGACGGCGACGACGCCCAAAGGAATCAGGCCTCCCATCGTCAGGCCGGAAATAAGTTCGCCGAGAGGCAAGTAGGATATGGGCAATCTGCCGCCTGAATAGGTGCAGACTGCCAGCGCGCCTGTTGCGCCGATGATCAGAGGAATCGGCCCGGCAGTTATGAGGACGGGGAAAACGATCAGAGCCGCTGCAAAAAGGTACGCAATTCCTAAATACAGCGCCTGTTTGACGGGAAAAGAGCCGTGCACGAGGACGGCGTCGGACTTTTCCAGAAAATCGTCTGCCGTGTCCGTTCCGTTGATAAAGTCGAAATAATCGTTCAGTGTGTTGACGGAAGCTTGCATGCAGATGCAAGCTGTGACGAGACAGAGCGCTGTCGGCAGCGGTAAAGCATAACCCTGTTGCAGGCAATACAGTTCTCCGAACAGGGCGGGATAAACGGAGGCGATCCAGGTATGCGGCGCCGCCAGATGCAAGGCGTCTGCTGGAGTCAACGATCGGGCGACTGCCATCATGCGGTTCCGAGCTTGCGGATGAGGGATTTTAGTTGCGGCAATACGTCCGCCGGAGGTAAGGAATTCAATATGGAATCAGCTTGTTTTTGATAATTATGAATGTACTCCCAAGCTCCGAGGATGCCGTCGTATGCTGTCAGAATCGCATAAATTTGCTGCATGTCGTTGTCCGAAAGATCACCTTCCCTATTCCGTTTTAGATAAGGGGAAAGGGCCTGTCTGCCTGCCGGGTTTTCCAATGTCAAGAGGATCGGCAAGGTGTAGATACCTTCCCGTACATCTTGGTGGGTGTTTTTTCCGATCAAGGTTCTGCTCGGCGTGAAGTCCAACAGGTCGTCGCGAATTTGGAACATATAGCCCAGGCATTCGCCGAAGGCTTCCAACCGATCGGCCAGGTCTTCGCTGCAACCGCTTTCCACCGCTCCCATTCGACAACAGGCGCGGAACAAAGCTACCGTTTTTCCCCCGATGTTATGCAAATACTCATCAAGGGTGACTGTTTCTTTATAGCGGCAACGGGCCTGACCGATTTCGCCGGCGCACATTTCCGCTACGGCTTGAAAAAGGATGGAACCGGCATGGGTGAGTCCTTCTCGCATTACGTGCGAAGAAATGCGGCTCATGAGGAAATCGCCGGCATAAATGGCCGCGCTTTTTCCGTACTTGCTCTGAATAGACGGATTCCCCCGTCTGAATGACGCGTTATCAATGACGTCATCGTGGATCAGAGAGGCGGAATGGGCTATTTCGACGATGGCAGCCAGTTTATACAGCCGTTCTTGCGTATCGCCGTTATGCTTGCCGAAGGCGCCGGCCATCAGCAGAAGGCGGGGGCGCAGCATCTTCCCCGCCGAAGATGCCGCCTCCTCCAAGATAGCGCCGGTTTCCGTTCCGGCAAAGGGGTGTTGCGTATAAATCTTTATATATTCTTTTACCTTTTGAATCTGTTCATCGTGAATACAGGCAAATAGTTTCGGCATCAACTTTCTGTGACTGTTTTCTAGAATCGTTTGGTTGATCATTATGCTCTATTCACCTTTCTGAGGGTTGCAGCGATCATCCCTTGTTTCGTTTTTCGACGAGAATTTGTGCCGTATGTTTAACTTTGATGTGTCCTAAATTGCGAGCATCCAAACCGCCTTGAATCTGGAGCAGGCACCCGGGGCAGTCCACTGCGACTACGTCAGCATTTGAAGCGACGATGTTGTTGATTTTTTCTTCTAAGATCGGTGCGGACATTTCCGGGTATTTGATCGAATAAGAACCGCCGAAGCCGCAGCATTTATCACAGTTTTCCATTTCGCACAATTCGACGCCTTTGGTGTTTTTAAGCAATTCGCGTTGTTCTTCCGTTACGCCCATGAACCGTTTCATATGGCACGAGTCGTGATAGGTGATCTTCAGCGGTTCACCGTCTCCGTTGTCGGGAAGACCGCCGAGCATGTGCAGCAATTTGGAGAAGTCGAAGGTCTTTTTGCTTAATTCTTCGGCCCGTTTCAGCATTTCCGGTTCATCTTTAAAGTAGTCTTTGTAATCGCGGAGCGCATGTGTACATGTCGGACAGGCCGAGACGATATAATCATATTTTTCTGCTTCCATCGCTTCAATGTTCATTTCGGCAGCTTTCTTCGAGTTGCCGGAATCGCCCATGTAAGCGGCAGGAGCACCGCAGCAGGCTTGTCCTAAGGGCATTTCGACAACGTATCCGGCCATGTTGAGCGCTTTGACGACAGACGTGGCGATATCAACGTATACGAAATCAAGGAGACAGCCCGTAAAGATAGCGATCTTGCCCTTCGGATTTGGAACGTCCTGCTTGATTGTAGGCAGCACATCGCGGAACGGCTGCAGCGCAATGCCGGGGAGACTGCGTCCTGAAGTCAAGCCGGATAAGAACATCGGCAAGTGGCGGATCATCGGTTGATCTTTCGTAAGCGCTCCTTGCGCGACGGAGGCGATACGCAGCATGGAATGGAAGAGATGGCGGTCGGCTACCGTATCGAGACAGAACTTATGAATCGGATTCAGGCCGTCTTCATTTGCATATTTTGTGCGCAGCTTTAAGATCATGCCGGCAATGTCGAGCTTACCGCCGCAGAAGGTGTTGCAGGCGCCGCACTGGAGACAGATGTTCTGAATATCTTTGCCGCGTTCGCGGCTGTTCAGGAAGCTTGTCAGCAGCGTGCCGATACCGCCGGTATAGATGCTGCCGCCGTAAACGTGTCCGCCGACAAGACGGAAAGCGGGACAGACATTCAGACAGGCTGCGCAACGGATGCAGCAGAAAATATCTTTATAGTCTTCATCGGCAATGATTTGACGGCGTTCCGGCGTATCAAGGATGATGATGTTGAAATCTTTTGTTTCTCTCGTGTCGTTTTCGGGATCGGTAACAACTTGGGAAGCTCCCGTGTAGAACGATAAATACGTCGTAATATTCTGGGCGGTGCCGTTACGAGGCAAAACCTTGAAAATATAGCGGATATCGCTCATTTTTGCAACGAATTTTTCGATACCGAAAATATACAGGTGCATTTTCGGCATTGTGCCGACCATACGGCCGTTGCCTTCGTTAGTCATTGTAATGACGGTACCTGTTTCGGCGACGGCGACGTTGGCGCCGGACACGCCCATTTCCGCTTCAAAGAATTTAGGACGCATAACGCGGCGAGACGTCTTTACTTCTTCGGAAATAATAGGCTCTTCTTTTTCTTTGGTGTAAGATGTGAACAGATCGGCGACGTCTTCTTTAGAATAGTGGATAGCCGGCATAACCATGTGGGACGGCGTGTCTCCGGCAATGGAGTTGATAAATTCACCCAAGTCGGTTTCCTGTGCCGTAATACCGGCCGCTTCAAAACCCTGATTGAAATGCATTTCTTCAGAAGCCATGGATTTTGATTTTACAGCTAACTTGACATTGTTGTCCTTCGCCAGTTTTAAGGCATAATCAAAGGCTTCCTGGGGAGAGTGGGCGACAAATACCTTCGCGCCGTTTGCCGTGGCGTTTTTGGTGAATTCGGCAATCATTTCGTCCATGTGATCGCGGGCGTACGATTTTACTTCATATACCTTTTCACGCAACGCTTCGAAATCATATCCTTTGTAAACACGTTCTCGATTGTTCGGATATGCAGTTGTAAAGTTTTTTAACGCTTTTTGCAAAGGAGCGCTGTCCATGGCACGCTCGATTTCCTGTTTCAGTAATTCATTAGACATGTCCTGTTCCCTCCCTTACTCATCTTCCACAACGATAACGGAATATTGCCGCGGGCCGTGAACCCCTACGGTGCCGACGCATTCAATATCGGCTGTTCGGCTCGGCCCCGTAATGATGCCTGCGAAGCGCGGGAACGGTTTGGTGTCGGCCATGATATCGATCATGGTGTCAAAATTGTCGACGATTTTGGAAAGTTTAATAATACCGACATAAACGTCAGATACGATTTCCACGATGCGAGTGTCGATATTATCTTCCATTTTAACGATGGAGCCTAAATTTGCGATGCCGAAATCCGCTTCCGTGACGCCGCCTTTGTCGTTCGGCGCGTTTTTTCGTAAGTGGTCCGTGTCTACTTTGATACCTGCCGCTTTTAATGCCGCTGCTGCGCCGGCTTCTTTCAGGAGCTCAGACTCAACGAGTGCGACGCTTTGCGTATCTTTTTCTTGGAAAATTTTTGTCAGCGTTGCGGCTAATTCCGATTTTTTAGCCCGATAACATTCTCCGCTTACACTGGTCAAGCCTTTTTGGAATGCGTCATACAATACATCCTTGTCCATTTTCACACCTCTTTTTAAAAAATATGTAACAAAACAATAAAAACAAGCTGATATGTTATTAGCATAACAGTTTTATGTCTTTGAAGCAATTAATATACATAAACAAGTAATATTAATTACATATAGGAATGAGAAAAAGGATGCCTTTTTTGCATAGTTTAAAATACACCCCCATATGGGGGTGTATTTTTTTAATTGAATTCCAGAAAAATTACGTATGAAGCGTTAGGAAATCTAAAATTAACAGACAAACATAGGAATAAAACAAAAATGTTTTAAAAATATAATTAAAATTACATTTTGTAATAAACACTGAAAGCGTAGATAATAAATGATGAAGAGATACTCAAATAATGAATAATTTACCAGGATTTAGTATATAATTAGGGTCAAATGCATATTTAATCATCTTCATTAGCCGGAGCTCACCTTGCGGTGTGAATTGCTCCATGTACCGCAGTTTTTTGGCGCCGATACCGTGTTCTCCGGCGAGACGCCCTCCTGCCCGGTAGGCATAGGCGTAAACTTGCTGGTGAAATTCTTCAACGGCTTTTTCCCAGGTTGCGTCGTCCATATCCATTTTGCAGAGAACGATGTGAAGATTTCCATCACCGATATGGGCGTTAATTTTGACTTCAAACGGATACTTCTCGCCGATTTCCATAATGGCTTCGATCGTATCGGCTATTTTATGGACGGGAACAACGACGTCATCGGTCAGAAATATCTTGCTGATCCGTTCTACCGAAGTCTGACAGTTGCGGCGCATATTCCAGACTCTGTCGTCGGCTTCGAGAACTTCGACGGCGCCGGAGTTTTCGCAGACAGTACAAACTGTCTCCATCTTCGCATCAAGGTCGTCTTCGCGGAATGTTTCCACTGTAATGATGACGTAAACACCGTCTTCATAGTGGGGCATATCGCTGTATTGGCAGTAGTCGGCGCAGCCGCGTACATAGGAATTATCCATATATTCGACGCTTGTCGGATCAATGCCGGCTTTCAGGAGAGAAGGGACCATATGAAGAGCTTTTTTCGGGTCCGTGTAGACGGCGAGAACGTCAAAGCGATGTGGCGGCAACGGTGTCAGCTTGACTGTTACTTTTGTAATGATGCCCAATGTTCCTTCGCTGCCGATAATGAGCTGCTCCAGGCTATACCCGGTCGTGCATTTTTTTAACGTAGCGCCGACTTCGACGATTTCGCCTAAGGGCGTGACTACTTCCAAACTGTATACCTGATGCCGCGTGACGCCATAGCGGACGGCTTTGAGGCCGCCGGCGTTGGTGGCGAGATTGCCGCCGATGAGGCAGCTTTCCGCGCTGGACGGATCGCCGGCATAAAGAAGTCCTGATGCATGGGCGAGGCGCTGCAGGTCGACAGTGCGAACACCGGCTTCGACGGTCATATAGAGACCTTCTTCATTTAGCTCGATGATTTTATCAAGTCGTTCCATGAGGAGGACGAGTCCGCCGCAGACGGGAATCGCACCGTCTGCCAGACTTGTGCCGCCGCTGCGAACGGTAATGGGAAAATGACAGGTGTTGGCAAGCTTGACGATAGCGGCGATTTCTTCGGCCGAACCGGGAAAAACGGCGGCTTCAGGCAAATGGAAGAGACGCGGGTCCGTTTCGTAATCCGTCTCGTAGGCAACGAGCAGGTCTTTGTCGGTTTTTACATAATTGGCGCCGACGATGGTCTTTAACTGATGAATAATTTCTTCTGTAATAGGTTGGTATGTTTTCAATGGAAGTCCCCCTTCGGTCATCAAATATTGTCCCTATTTTACCATGATTTTTGGTGAATGCAATTCCCGTGCCGGCGATTTTTAATCGGCGCGTGGGCTTTTTTTGCCGCGGCATAGGGAAGCGAAGACAGCCAGTGCGCAGAGTCCGGTGAAGATCAGAAACGAAGAACGGACGGTTGCGGCGACGGCGACGCCGTATGCGGCTGTACCGGCGGTCGCATGGAAAATGAAGGTAACGATGGCCATGCTCATGGCTTGCCCGCAATTCCGGACCAGTGCGAGTACACCTGAGGCTGTTCCCCGATGATCTACCGGTACGGCGCCCATAATGGCGCTGTTGTTTGGAGCGCCGAATAAGGCGGCGCCGATGCCGATGAGAATGAGATTGGCCGCCGTCATCGCTACCGTTGGCGCAGCGGTGAAAGCGAAGGCGGACAGTCCCGCTGTAGTAACGGCAATCCCAATGGAGGCGATCAAACGAGGCCCGTAACGATCTGCCAAATCACCGGCTTTCGTTGATAAGGCGGCCATAAGCAACGGCTGAATCAGCAGGATGAGTCCCGATGACAGCGGTGTCAGTTGCAAGACGAGTTGCAAGTAGAGAGAAAGCAAAAAGGAGATACCGTAAGTGGCGCTGTACTGGATAAGGGCAGCCGCATTGGACATAGTGAAGGTCAGATTGCGGAACAGGAAGAGCGGCAGCAGCGGATAGGCGCACCGTTTTTCATGCAAGATAAAAAGGGCGAGCAGAAGTATGCCGGCGCCGCAGGGAACATAAGACTCGGAAATATGAGAGAGGCCGTAAAGAAAAAAGGTGATCGACGTAACGGCGAGGACGCTGCCGGGAAAATTGACGTACGGAACGGTGCGGGAATACCATTCCGCTCGGACTGGAAACAGAAGAAACAGACTGCTGAGCTGGAACGCAAAGGCGAGGATAAAAATACTGCGCCAGCCTGAAAATTGCGTCAAAAATCCGCCTGCAACGGGACCGCACGATAAGCCGAGATAGGTCAGGGAGACGGCGATTCCCAGCCGGCGACCGTAATGGGCTTCGTCGGTGACGGCAAGGAGAATCGGCATATAAGTAACATAGGTAGCGGCCAGCGCCGCGCCCTGGACGATGCGGCAAATGATGAGCCACTCTATGGAAAAGGAGGCTGCTGCTGTCAATGTGGAAAGGGCAAATACGGCCAAGGAGACCGTGTAGGTCTTCCGTCGGCCTTTTAAGTCGGCTAATTTGCCGAAAGGCAGCAGGAACGCCGCGGAAGCGATGAGGAAGGAAGTCACTACCCAGCCGAGCGTATCTGCAGGAGCGGAGAATTCGCTGCTGATGGCGGGTATGGCGATATTGATGGCTGTCGACAAATACGAACCGATAAAGGCGGTAATATAGATGGCGAGGGATACTCTTTTTTCATCGGACATGATGAAAGCACCGTCCTTTCTGCGTTGCTTTCATTATACCATCGGACAAAGGATTTTCTTATGGTATACTCAGTCAAAAAGGGAGGAGATCACATGGATTTAGGATTGGAAGAGAAGATAGTCGTCATTACCGGCGGCAGTGCGGGAATCGGTTATGCTGCAGCCAAATTTTTCGCCGCAGAAGGGGCGCGAGTTATCATCTGCGGCCGTCGCCTGGAGGTTCTGGAACAGGCTGCCGCTTCGCTGGGAAGCAAGGTGCTGCCTTTTCGGGCTGATGTTACCTGTGCAGCTGATGTTGCGTCTTTAGGCGACTATGTTTGGCAGCGATTCGGCGTTCTCGATGTATGGGTAAATAATGTCGGGGCGACCATCGCCCGCGCCGGTCAGTGGTATACGGAAGCTGAAATTGATGCGACTTATGCCGTTAATTTCAAATCCGTCGTCATGGGCAGTCAGATCGCGGCGTCTTATATGATCCGTCGAGGCGGCGGCGTCATTATCAACGTAGCCTCGTTAGCTGCGCGCTGTGCGTCTTCAGGCCGGGCCTCTCTTTACGGTCCGCTGAAATCGGCTGTCGTCAATTATACGAATACCTTTGCCGGTGAAGTGGCGGCGCAGGGGATACGTGTTGTTGCCGTTATGCCGGGGTTTACGACGACACCGCTGGCAAAAACGACGATTGCGCCGGCGGAATTTTCCGAACAGAGTCGCCTCTGTCTGCTGCATCGGGCTGCGGCGCCGGAAGAAATCGCGGCGCCGATTGTCTTCTTGGCGAGTGACAGAGCGGCTTATATCACATCGACGGCAGTGGAAATTTCCGGCGGTCGCAGCACCGTTCTTAATCCGAATTATTCATATGAGTAATAGAACACATGAACAAATGGACAAATGGAATTTGACTAGCTGAAAATAAAGTGTACCATTACCGTAAACATTGAATGCAATGACCGAAACAAGTACACCTACAAAGTCATCCAGAGAGCGCAGGTCAGCGGCTGAGAGCCTGCACAGAAAGCGGCGTAGGATGGAATGCCTTCGGGAGCAGGAAGATTGAACACCAGTAGATCTTTCCGGTTGGCCGCGTTAGAGGCTGTTGAGTACAGTCTTGGTGACTGTAAGCAGAGTGGAACCGCGGGCCACCGTCTCTGTATGAGGAGATGGTGGCTTTTTTGTGTTCATTTATCATGAGGGGGAGTTTACGATGATAACGAAAAAAGAATTGGTGTTGGCAGCGATGGACAATAAACCGACGGAGCGGGTACCGGTCGGATTTTGGTTTCATTTCCTGGCAGATGAGATCGGCACCAACGCCTTCAGGCAGCCTGCATACACGGAACAGTTGTTGGCAGGCGAGGTCGAGTATATCGAACGGGCTAAACCGGATTTTGTCAAAATCATGACGGACGGTTTTTTTCCATATGAAAATGAAACGGTCCGTCATCTTCACAGTGCCGCTGATTTCCGCAACATCAAACCGCTAGCCGATGATGATCCGTGGTTTACGCAGCAGATCGCATATGCCCGTCGGTTGACCG
The DNA here is from genome assembly GCF_900240295.1 of Megasphaera vaginalis (ex Bordigoni et al. 2020). Classification (NCBI taxonomy): domain Bacteria; kingdom Bacillati; phylum Bacillota; class Negativicutes; order Veillonellales; family Veillonellaceae; genus Megasphaera; species Megasphaera vaginalis (ex Bordigoni et al. 2020). Next base: position 35,473 of record NZ_OEQB01000005.1, on the reverse strand, counting down.
ATCGTTTCGGTGCCGATCTCGCTATGTTTTATAATCTCTTTTGCGCGGCAACGACGATCCGTTTTATGCAGCCTGATTGGACGAAGGGGGAAGCCTTTCTGGCTGAGGCGATACGGGAAGATGCCGATAGCGTCCGGTACGGCTTTGATATTATTTCCGATGATCTGGCGAAATTAGCCAAACGGCTGGTTACGGAAGCCAAGGTGACAGGGATTTATTTCAGTGTTCAGAATATTCTGGGCAAAGGCATGACGAAGGAAACCTATGCTGCCGTCGCTGCGCCGGGGGAAAAGAAAATCCTTGCCGCCGCCAACAGCGTCAGCGCTTACCATATTTTGCATATATGCGGCTATGCCGGTCATCGTAATGACTTGACATGGTACACCGATTATGATGTGAAAACCGTCAATTGGGCAGCTGTCGTCGAAGGGATCCCGTTGGAAAAAGGTCGGAAACTGTTTGGAGATCGCGCCGTTCTCGGCGGTTTCGGCAATTTGGACACAGACGTCTTATATAAGGGTTCTAAAGAAGAAGTGGAAGCCGAAACGAAACGGATTTTAGCTCAGGCGGGAAGACAAGGCGTCATTCTCGGCGCCGATTGCACCGTTCCGCGCAATACGGATTGGCGACGCTTTGACTGGGTAAGAGATGCGGCGAAATAAGTCGCAGATGATTCAACGGGAATACGGTATGGTTACAAGGGGGATTTATAATGAAAATCAACAAATGGGGTAAGACAATCTTAATAGCCGCATTAGCCGGTATTGTCGCGGCGGGGCTCGCAGGCTGCGGCAAGAAAGCTGACGGCGATCGGGCGGCGACAGGTGGAAAACGTGTGATCAATGTGGCGTACACGAACTATTACGTGCCCTATGATTTCGTTAACGCAAACGGAGAAGCGGACGGTTTTGAAGTGGCCGTCATGAAAGAGGTAGCTAAAAAGTTGCCGCAGTATGAATTCAAATTTACGCCGACGTCGGATGACGATTTGCTTATCGGCGTCGAATCAGGTAAGTATCAGGTCGGGACGAAAGGGATCTGGAAGACGGATGCGCGGATGAAAAAATATGTTTTCCCCAAAAATTATATCGGAGCCAGCGTTATCGGCTTGGTTATCCGTAAAGACACGGCTCAGCAGATTAAGGATATGGATTCTTTTGCCGCTTTCAGCGGGAAGCTGGTGCCGATTGCACTGCAAGATGCTCGCTATATGGTGATTGAAAACTATAATAAAGCTCACAGCGATCGGCCGATTCAGCTGAAATCATCGGAAGCATTCCAGATCGCCGATGCCTATTCGTGGGTCATGGAAGGCCGTTACGACGGATATCTTGAAGTGGAATTGAGTTACAAAAATAACATTGAAAAAGCTGACGCGCCGTATCATCAGTTTGCCGACGCGCTGACATACCTGCGGTATAAAGGGATTCCGACATATCCCCTCTTTAACAAGAAGGAACAACAACTCGCCGATGACTATGACAAGGCCATTCAGGAACTTCGCGATGAAGGAAAAATCGCCGAGTTGGAACAGCAGTATTTCGGTGAAAGCATGTCGCAATATATCAGCGAATAAGGCAAAGGGGGACGGGAGATGGATACGAGACCTTTTGATCCGTCAGTTATCTTTTCAACAATGCCGGAACTGCTGCCGTATTTGACGGTTACTCTCGGCGTCGCCACCGTCAGTATCCTCTTGGGATCTTTGCTGGGCGGGGCGTTGGCTTGGGGGAAACTCGGCAAGCAGCGTCTTTGGCGGTACTTGGCAAACGGCTATACATATATTATGCGCTGCACGCCGTCTATCGTTTTGCTGTTTATCGTTTTTTACGGCTTGCCCCGCTTAGTGGAGGCTGTCGTTGATTATGATTTGAATGGCATGAACCGCGCCGTTTTTGCCGTTATTACCTTTACTTTACTTTTCGGCGCGTATATCTCCGAAGTATTTCGGGCTGCGTATACTGCCGTGCCGAAGGGGCAGTATGAAGCTGCCGTCAGCGTCGGTCTGCGGCCGCGGAGTGCGGTGCTGCAGGTTATGTTGCCGCAGGCGGCGGTAATCGCCTTGCCGAATTTCAGTAATGCCGTCATTAATTTACTGAAAGAAGGGGCTCTGGCGTATACGATCGGTCTGATTGACCTGTTGGGGAAGGGAAATTCAAAACTTCGGCGCCTACGGAATAGAGATTTACATGGCTTGTATGATTATTTACTGGGTCGTTACGACGCTTATCGGCAAGTGTCTGCTGGCCTTGGAACGACGCTTGGATAAAGGACAGACGCTGCAGGCGACGGCGTCCGGTCAAAATAAGGAGCGTCGGCAGAAGTCTTCAGCGCCGCTTTTTGATCGGATGACGGCCGTTAAGTAAGGAGGGTGGGCATGGAACTTGATTATACGTTTATGAGCGAAACTTTTTATAAAGTATGGGAAGGAGCGGCGGTGACATTGGAGCTGACGTTTCTGACGCTTCTTATTGCGGCTCCGATTGCGCTGTATATGGCCGTATTACGAATCAAAGGACATGTTGCAGGCAGCGCCTTCACGAAGGCTTACATTTCCGTCGTTCGCGGCACGCCGATTGTCTTGCAAATACTGTTGCTGTACAGTCTTTTGCCGAGCTTTTTGAACTGGCTCGTCAAAGCCGCCGGTTCCACGTTTAACGTTTTTGACGGAATCGATCCCTTTTGGTATGCCGTCGCTGTTTTTTCGCTGAATACGATCGCCTTGCTGGCCGAGGTTTTTCGTTCGGCGTTGTTGAGTATTTCCAAAGGGCAACTGGAAGCCGGCGTTGCTACCGGCTTATCCGAATTTCAAACGTATCGCTATGTTCTTCTGCCGCAGGCCTTTGTCGTGGCGCTGCCTGCAGTTTGCAACATTACGGTAAACCTGATCAAAGGCACGTCCCTAGCCTTTTTGATGACCGTCAAAGATGTCATGGCCGTCGGCAAAATAGCCGCGTCTTATGGCTACAACTACATTGAGGCATATTTAGATGTTTTTCTCGTTTATATTGTTATTTGTACGGTGATACAACTGGTCTACGCGTTTGTCGAACGGCGCATGGGGTTGTTCCGTACGGCCTAGGAGGCTGTCGCTATGATCATGTCCATAAAAGGTGTATATAAAAAATTTGCGGATTTGGAGGTGCTGAAAGGTGTCTCCATGGAAATCGGTAAAGGCGACGTCGTTGTTATTTTGGGGCCGAGCGGATCCGGAAAAACGACGTTTCTGCGCTGCCTGAATTTTCTCGAACAGGCCGATGCCGGCACGATGGATTTCGCCGGGCTGCACCTGGATCTGCGTCACGCCGGCGGCGACGAGATCCGCAAGGTGCGGCAAAGGACGGCGTTCGTGTTCCAGGGATATAATCTCTTTGCGAATAAAACGTTACGCTCGGCCTGACCGCCGGGCGAGGGATCAAGCAAGCCGAGGCGGAAGCCAGCGCTATGAAAGCTTTGGAAAAGGTAGGTCTTGCCGATCGGGCCGCTTATTATCCGTCTCAGCTGTCAGGCGGACAGCAACAGCGCGTCGGCATTGCGCGAGCGATTGCCGTGAAGCCGGACGTCATCCTCTTCGACGAACCGACATCTGCCCTTGATCCTGAATTGGTCGGTGAAGTATTGAAAGTCATGAAAGATTTAGCTGATGAAGGAACGACGATGATTGTGGTTACGCACGAAATGAAGTTCGCTCGAGACGTGGCCAGTCGCGTCATCTTCATGGCTGACGGCAACATTGTGGAAGAAGGATCGGCAGCAGATCTTTTTGAACATCCGCAGGAAGAACGAACGCGGCGGTTTTTACGTCGTATTCTCCAGCGTGATTATGGAGATGCTGTGTGAGCGTATCAGATTGCTTTGTATAATGATTGGTAAAAAGGATTCGGCTGAGGCTGAATCTTTTTTTATATTGCTTTTATGTAAAACAAGGCAACTCCTTTTTTTAGTAGTATAATATTTAAAGAAATAAGGTCATGATAAAAATAATATAATCATAATTGAAAGGATTGTATATGAAGAGAATTTTGCTTTTATCTCCATCACAACGGTTAGCGGAAGACGCGGAAAAGATAATTGATGAACAAAGTTTGGATGTAGAGGTATGTTTTAGTACTGTTCCGGATATACATAAAAATGTTATGAATGCTGTTGCTCAGGGCGTTAGAGTTATCATCAGCCGTCGAGGTATGGCGCGTATTATAAAGCAGATGTTTGATATACCGGTAATAACGATCGAGTTTACAAGTAATAGTTATGTTCGAATTTTTGAATGTATCAAAGGGATAAAAGGGAAAATCGCGTTCTTTTCATTGGGGGATGTACCCGGAACGGTGAAAATACTTGGTGCAATGTTGAATCTGGACATAAGATACTATTATTTTACTGATGAAGCAACTGCTGAGATGGCAGTGAAAAACGCGGCTGAAGATGGGTGCATAATTGGGGTTGGAGGCTCATTGACGGTATTGTATTCCGGTAAGTATAATTTGGAATACCATATTTTGGATAATTCGAGAGAAGATATCGAAATGGCGCTGGATTCAGCTCATCAAGTGTTAAAATCAACATTAGCTGAAGAAAAGAGACGAAAAAGTCTTCAAGTTCATATTCAAAGATATGAAACTATTTTTAATTATACGCACGACGGCATTATTGCAGTTGATCGGGACGGCATCATAGAAGTTGTCAATAAGCAGGCAAGCGATATGTTGGGATTGGGGGATGATTCATATAAAGGAAAGTATATTGAAGAAATGCTTCCCGAAACGAAACTAATGACGACCTTGAGAAATGGCGAAGTTGAGTTAGATGAACTGATGCGCGTCGGCAATGATATTATTATTACAAACCGAGTTCCCATTAAAATTGACAATCGTGTAGAAGGTGTCGTAGCAACATTCAGAGATATTGATTCCGTTCGTGTCAGCGAACAAAAAATACGCAGTAATTTGCGAAAAAAAGGAATTGCTGCGAAGTATCGTTTTTCAGATATTATAGGAGAGTCCGTAGTTCTAAAGAGAACACTTCGCATAGCGAAAAGTTATGCTAAAACTGATGCGCCCATTTTACTGGTGGGAGAAATAGGAACAGGGAAAGAAATATTTTCTCATGCGATACATCAAGCTAGTGCTAGAAGAAATGCGCCGTTTGTTACGGTGCATTGCATGCATTCTCAGTCTGATCGTCTTTTGGCTGAGCTCTACGGGGTTGAGGGAGATAATAAAGGGAATGAAATAAGAGAAGGTGCGTTCGAACTTGCTCATGGCGGGACTCTTTTTCTCGATATGATTGATGCTGCATCTGAAGAGATACAATCTCAGATTCTTCGCGTTATAGAAAGTAAAGAGGTGAGAAGACTGGGAGGGAAAAGCATCATTCCTATTGATGTACGAATTATTGCGTCAGTTCATGCGAATATACTGGAAGAAATCAGAGAAGGAAAATTTTTGGAAGAATTAACATATGCAATTAACACGTTAACTTTAAAGCTACCGCCGCTACGGCAAAGAGATCGCGACTATTATTTGCTTTGCGAATACGGATTCCGTAAAAAACTTAAAGAAGAATTTAATCGATATCGAGAGGATATTCGCGTTTTGGAAGACTTTTTTGCTGATTATCCATGGCGAGGTAATGTTAGGGAATTGTTTAACTTAGTAGAGAGAGCATCAATTTTGCTGGAGAACAGAATGTCTGCCGAAGAAATAATTACGACGTTTCCAGCCAATGGGGCTAAGGAAAGTAGCAGCGTGCTCAATGACGTGACCTTGGGTAAATGGAATAAAAGCAGTATCGTAGAAGCTTTGTCACTGAATAAATTAAATGTTTCGAGGACGGCACGACAGCTTGGCTGCAGCCGTAGTACGTTATACAAAAAAATGGAAGAACTGAATATTAAAGTAACAAACATTAAATGAAAGAGCTGAAAATATTGATTGAATACATAATAGTATAGAGGGCGTGCTAAAAAGAGTCTAATCCGGCAAATCATCCGGATTAGACTCTTTTTAGTTTCGTAAAAATTTTCAGATAAATGTTATTGCACAATAAAAGGTTTTGGCAGGACTGGGGCTTTCCATTGTTGTAATGACGGTATTTGATGATTCTATTTGTAATGAGTAAAAAAACTGCTTAGTAAATAAAGTTGCAAGTGATGATAGATGGACGTAATGCTTGAAAAATATGCTTTATAAAATAAAAGATGGAATGTGAGATAAATAAGGACATTGATATTGTTTTACGGCAAATGGATAGTACCGTCTATGAGAAGTTGATTGATACTAATGTGCATAATAGCAGCCTCGTACATTGGGTATGGCTAAGAAAAATATTTGATTCAAATGATATAAGTTGTGAATTCAGCTGTGTTGTTCGTAGACGTTGAACTTATTGTAAAGAAATAGCGATGTAAGCAAGTGAAAAATGTGTAAAAAGGCTTTGATATAAATTACAGCGAAAAGGTTTGTAATAAATATCAAGGGCAGGGGGAAAATAAAATTAAATAATAAATGATAGGATAAAGAATTATTCAAATAATTATCAGGCAAAAATTTTTATTATAAATTGAAAAAAACGATTAAATTTGAATTAGACATAAAGCCATAAAAATACAAAATAAAACAGGTAAAATGTTGTACTTTTAAGAAATGCAATAAAAATTCATTAAGATAAAATCCTCATCGATTAAATTTAATACAATAGAAAACAAAATAATACGTAAAAATACATAATAAAAAATCGATTAAATTTTACAAATGAAATCGTGAGGATTAAAATAAACGCAAATAATATTTGATTGCTCCGGCGCGCAGGAGTGGTTGAAGGAATTTAGTTTAAGAATCTTATGATAAGGGGAATTGTGATGAGTAATAGTAAAGCGTTAGAAAATATCATCGTTTTAGATTTGACCAGAGTTTTGGCAGGTCCTTATTGTACTATGCTTTTGGCGGATTATGGGGCCAAAGTTATTAAAATAGAAATTCCTAAAAAAGGGGATGATACACGTGGATTTGGTCCGTTGAAAAATGGTTCCAGCATGTATTATGCCAATGTTAACAGAGGTAAAAAAGGTATCACGCTGAACTTAAAAGATACTGAAGGTAAAAAAATATTCTTAGAAATGGTAAAAAAAGCAGACATTGTTGTCGAAAATTATCGTCCCGGCGTTATGGATAAGCTAGGGGTAGGCTATGATGTGCTCAAAGAAGTAAATGATCAGATCATTTATGCTGCTGTTTCCGGGTTTGGCTGTTATGGGCCTAATTCTCAACGTCCCGGATATGATATTATTGCACAGGCGTCCGGCGGCTTGATGAGCATTACCGGTGAAGCCGGCGGTCATGCTCTTCGAGTGGGGAATGCCATGGGAGATGTGTTGGGTGGAACAAATTTAACTATCGGCATCTTGATGGCACTTCATGCTCGCACCCTTACTGGTAAAGGTCAGAGAGTAGATGTTTCTCTCGTCGATTCGGTTGTTTCTAGCTTAGAAACGGGAACGCAGAGATATTTTGCATCTGGCAAACAGCCTGAACTCATGGGGAATAGATATGCTTCTGCATATCCTTATGACTCGTTTCAAGCGTCGGACGGACTTTTTGTAATTGGTTGTGGGAATGATAAATTATTTAAATTGCTGTGTGAAAAAGTTTTAAAACAACCGGAATTATTGATTGATCCTCGCTTTGAAACGAATATTAAACGGTGTGAAAATTATGCGGATCTAAAACCGATTATTGAGGAATGGAGTGTTCAGCGTACCATTGATGAAAACGTTGAATCCATTTTAGCGGCAGGCGTTCCGGCTGCCCCTATTAATGACTTAAAACGGGTTACGACAGATCCGCACATTGCTGAGGCGAGAGAAATGTTTGTATCCATTCATCATCCCGTTATTGGGGACATGAGAGTCAATGGAAATCCGATTAAGCTGATGACGACTAAAGCGGATATTTCAACTCCGGCTCCCGAATTGGGGCAAGACAATGCGGAAATATATGGCAAATGGCTTGGATTAAGCAGTGAGCAAATGGAAGAATTAACGAAAAAAAATGTTCTGTAATAGGCTGAAATAAATGTTAAAAAGGGAGAATTATGATGATACAAAAAGTGAATTTTATTGAAGTCGGCCCGCGCGACGGTTTTCAAAATGTAAAAGAATTTATTCCGACTGAAAAAAAGTTGAAAGTAATAGATATGCTCGTGGCTTCCGGTGTTAAAACCATGGAAATAGGCTCTTTCGTTCATCCTAAAGCGATTCCTCAAATGAAAGACATTAAAGATGTTGTGACTAAGACTTTGGAAAAACACGGCGATAAGGACCTTGATTTTTTTGCACTGGTTCCTAATCTTTATGGAGCTAAAGCTGCTGCAGAATGCGGTTTGAAAAAGATTGATACAGTCATTTCGGTCAGCGAATCCCATAATAAGGCGAATATTAATCAGACTGTTGAAGAGTCGCTGCAAGGCTTGGCGAAGATTCGGGAAGCACTTCCTGATATGGATATTATTCTTTCTATGGCGACGTCTTTTACATGTCCGTTTGAAGGAAAAACTCCTGTAGAAAATGTATTGCGGATCATTCGTGAGGGGACAAAGCTGGGGATTCATAAGTTCTGCCTTGCCGATACGATTGGGCAGGCTGATCCCAAGATGGTGCGTGATTTGGTCAATGTTGTTACCAAGGTATTTCCAAACGAATATTATGAACTTCATATCCATGATACTCGTGGCATGGGAGTGGTATGTACATTAGCAGGTATTGAAGCCGGCATTCCTAACGTTCAAGCCGCTTTAGGCGGATTGGGCGGGTGTCCTTTTGCACCAGGAGCTTCGGGAAATGTTGCTTCCGAAGATTTGATTTACATGTTTAATGAAATGGGGATGGAAACAGGCATTAGCTTCGAGAGAATGTTGGAAGCCGCTAAATACGAAACTACGATTATTGATGGAAATTTCAGCAGCCATCAGATTCATATCGGTGAACCTTGTAAATAATGTATTTTCTCCACCAGTCTGAATGTTCAATTCGGGCAAATCCGAAAGGGGATTACTATTATGGGAATGGATGCCTTATCATTTATATTGTTCGTTTTTGCCATTATCATAGCGTTTATTCGGCATGTTAATGTTGGGCTTGTAGCGATTGCTGTGGGTGCAGTTTGCGTTCGTTTGTTTGGCATGCCGGATAAAGTTTTAATTGGCGGTATCAGTAGCGGCATGTTTTGTACCTTAGTTGGAATTACTTTTTTGTTTTCAGTAATAAAATCTACAGGTGCTTTGGATTTATTGGCTAAGAAGATAGTAGCATCTACTCGCGGTCATATATGGATGTTGCCGATCGCAATGTATATTGCAGGTTTTATTGTGGCCGGCATTGGGCCTGGGGCAGTGCCTGCTTTAGCTATTATACCTGCCTTAGCCGTTTCTACGGCTATTCAAGTTGGATATAATCCGGTTATGATGGGATTAATAGGTGTTTTTGGCTTAATGGCCGGACGTATGACGCCCATTACACCTGAAGCTGCCATTATTACAGGTGCTGCTTCAAGTGCAGGTATTGAAAATGTTATGCCGACTATTTTAGTGTGTAAAACTTTAATTACAATTATATTTGGCGTTATCGTTTTTCTCGTATATAAAGGGTATACAGTTAAATCAACTACAGTAGCAGTTGAAGAAAATGAATTGCCCCCTTTTACAAAGCATCAGATTATCGCTTTAAGTGGTATCGTTCTTATGCTAATGCTGATTGTATTTGGCAACGTTAATATAGGGTTAGCCGCATTTTTCTCCGCAGTACTCTTGGTTTTGGGAGGAATTGCAAAAGATGGCGAATGTTTGAAAGAGCTACCATGGGGAACGATTATGATGGTCCTTTGTGTGGGAGCATTACTGAGCGTAGTAGATAAAGTAGGAGGAATTAAATTGATGAGTGACGGTATTGCGTCATTTATGAACAGTACGACTGCCGTTCCATTAATTGGCATTTCCGCAGGTCTTCTCAGCCTTGTAAGCTCTGCCTTAGGCGTTGTTTATCCTACGATGATGCCGATGTGCGCTGATATTGCTGTCAGAGTAGGAGGTGTTGATCCCGTTGCGTTAATGGCAGCTGTCGGGGCGGGGGGATCTTTGGCGGGCCTTTCTCCGATGTCTACCGGTGGAGCATTGATTTTGGCTGCACTTGGAACCAATGTTAAAGATTTTAATTCAACAAAACAATCAAAAGTCTTTATTGAACTTATTATTTGGGCAGGCGTAGGACTTTTGCTTATTGCTGGTGTATCGCTAATAGCGTTTAGTACCATTGCGGCAATTATGCGATAAAGTGTTACTAATTGGTACTATAGAGTAATTAGTATAATACAACAAAAGAAACAGCAGATTGGTTTTGTATCTGCTGTTTCTTTATGTAAATTTGATTGTGCAGGCGGAAATAAAAGCGCTTTTTCACAGGCCGGTAATTTCGTTGAAAATGCGGAACAAAATCGTGATGGCCGTTGTATCCAAGGGAAATGTCAACTGGCGCACGTGAAAGGAAGAAGTACATGAGGGACATACGGCGTGTTGCCGGTAGGCAAGACGCGGCTGTGGGATTTTATCGGCAAAGTAATGCCTCAGGTCATCATGAATGAGCTGAGGATCAAAATGAGATCGCGCAGTGCGGTGTTTCTTGCGGTGTATAATGACTAGAGGATTCTCGGTTTAAAAAGAAATTATTCGTGTACAATAAGTTCTAAAATGTCGGGCCGTGAATAATGACCGGAGCCGTCGAATTCCATGCGGCTCATCGGTACTTTGTCGAAGTCGAGATCGGCATAGATGATTGCTTCCCGATCCCAGACGGGTTCCGTTACATAATGGCCGTAAGGATCAATGATACAGCTGCCGCCACGGCAGACCGTGTCGTTGAGAGCGGCGATTTCTGCTGTTTCGAGAAGTGTGGCGGGGTACATGGCTTTGGTGAAATATTGGTCGGCGTTGAAGACATAGCAATGGCTTTCGATGGCAATGTGACGGATCGTGTCCTGCCATTCGGGATTGTCGTTCGTGTTCGGGGCGAGGTAGATGGATATGCCTTTGTCATAGAGGGCGATGCGGGCCAGGGGCATGTAGTTTTCCCAGCAAATAAGTGTGCCCATCGGACCCCACGGTGTGTCGGTTACGGGGAAATACGTAGCCTTATCGTGAGAATCGGCCCAAATATACCGTTCGGCACCGGTCGGTTTTATTTTTCTGTGTTTGGCGAGAAGGGTTCCGTCAGGTCCGAAAATCAGATTAGTGCAGTAAAGGGATGCGTTGGCGCGGTCCCGTTCCGTGATGCCGATACTGACATAGGCGTCGGCCTCTTTTGCGGCGTCGCCGATGCGCCGTGTGTCGTTTCCCGGAACGGCAAGGGCATTATCGTAGTACGTTTTCCAGTCGCGCCGTCCCGCTTCGGAGCGGCTGCCGACGGTAAAGCCGAAGGTTAGTCCGTATGGGTAGCAGGGGATCAGCGATTCTGGAAAAACAATCAGTCTGGCGCCATTTCGGCCGGCTTCACCGATTTGTCGGCATACGTTGTCGAGTGTGCCTTCTTTGTCGAAAAGCAGCGGTGCGGCTTGGACGATGGCGGCGCGCAGTGTTTTTTGCAACGGTTTCATCATTATCACTCCTTCATTTTTTTCTTATTTAATTATAGAAGAAAGGTACAGGGAAGGAAAGCGCAATTGCGCTTGTTCCTTGCCGACAAATATGGGCGGAATGTGATATAATGAATAAAAGATACAGGGGCGGAGGGATAGGATGACTTTGACTGCGCAACGGCGTCAAGGGAAGCGCTTTTTTTCCTTGACCGATACAGAGATGATCAGCAGTATAGACGGAAAATATAATGAACAGGTAAAATGTTATTTCCGGCGGCTGTTTCCTTATCGGACGCATTCCGTTTTGCGTGACGGCACCAGAAAACCGCTGCCTGTGGATATCGGGATCTTATATCCTACGGTGGAAGAACCTTTTTACCTGATACATACGATCGGCATGAGTGGTGCTCCGATGCAATATCCCGGCAGCGCCGAATTCGATGCGAAAAAATCGTCTTATGGCGAATTATATATGATGCTGCCCGGCAACTGGCCCTTTTCGGCTTGTAATGATGTTGTTGACGGAGATGATCCTGCTGCCTGGCCGCTTCATTTGCTGATGGAGCTTGGGCGGTTTCCCCATGTTCATAAATTGTGGCTGTCTTACGGCTTTGTGCTTCCGAATACGGAGTTTTGTGAGCCTTTCGCGCCGGATACGGCATTATCCGGACTCATTATCGTACAGTTTGACGGTGAACTGGGCGAGATGAAGTTGGCTGACGGTACGATGTTGCAGCTTTTTATGCCGATCTTGCTGTATAAAGAAGAATTAGATCTATATAATACGCTGGGACCGGATGAACTGATCGAACGGATCCTCGACAGTTGTGACGGGTCCTTTTTGGTAGATGTGAAGCGGACTAATATCGGACTGTTGCAGCGTGAATAGAAAGGGTTGTATATGACGATACAAGAGAACAGCTATATGCCGGCAACGCCTGAAGAAGCATACTTCATGTTTCAACAGACTGCCGGCGCTTCTTTCCGCGCCGGCGGACAGCGTCACCGGTATGAGAAGACGCAGCCGCCGTTGACTATTGATTTGGCGAATACCGGTTTGTCGTATATTCGCGACGGCGGAGATGAATTGGCCGTCGGGGCCATGACGACGTTGTCCGACCTTGAAGCCAACGGGGCGGTTGCCGGAATTGACGGCGGCGTCTTGCCGCGGGCATTGCGCGAAATACACGACCGAAGACTGAAAGAAAACGCCACGTTAGGAGCCTTGTTGGCAGTGAAGGCGCCTTTTTCCATGATTATTCCGATCTTGTTGACGATGCATGTCGACGTGGAGCTTTACGGCAAAGGGAGAATGAGTCTTGCCGATTATCTTGGCTGTCCGCCGTTGGGCGATATGATCACGCAGATAGATATCGCCAAGGGAAGCGGATATGGCGCTTTTTTCTTTTACCGGAGCCTGCCGACGGATGAGCCTTATCTTACCGGGGCGGCGTCAATCCGCGCAGGCAGGTGGCGTATTGCCGTCGGCGGCCGTCCCGGTATGGCCGTGCTTGCAGAGCGGGCGGCGGCGGAGCTGACGGATAAAGGCATGGCGGCGCGGGAAAATGTAGCTCACCTGGCCAGTGAAGAACTGGAATTTGCCAATTACGGAACCTGTTCGGGCGCAGAGCGAAAGGCGCTGACCGTAGAGATGGTGCGGTATTTGGCGGAAACGGCTTGGAAAGGATACAGCTGCCTGGAGACGGTGCGCTGATGATCCGGATGACGTAAGGAGGAATAAAGTATGGTAGAAGATAAACGCTGGCGGCGTCTGCTGCATCCGGGGATTACGGCGATCGTCGGTGCCGGCGGGAAGACGACGGTGCTGGAGCGCCTGGGAAAATACGGGCATACTGCAAATCTGCCGATTATGATCAGTACGACGGTGTCCGTAAACAGTGATCGCGTCGATAATGTCAGACCATTTGATGTTATTTGCACCGGTAATATCGAAGAAGGAGAGGCTTTTTGCGCCGAACGGATCGCTGCCGGACGTGTACCGGCCTGGTTTAGAAATCTGACGGCTGACGGTCTTTATGAAGGCCTGGAGGCACAGACGATCGATTACTTGAAAAGCCGTCATCCGGCCTGGTATATTCTGATTGAAGCCGATGCGTCCCGGCATAAATGGCTGAAAGCCCCGCAGGCTGATGACATACCGCTGCCGCAAACTTGCGATACGCTGATCGGCGTACTCAATCTGCAAATGCTCAGCTCACCCTTGTCGGAGGAGCGCGTCGACGGCGTTGATACGGCGGCGGCCATTATGGGCAGGCCGATCGGCGCCGTGTTGACGCCGGCCCTATTGGCCAAATTGGTCAAGCATCCCCGCGGCATGTTCCGCGGTATGCCTTGTGCGCGCGTCCTCTTCTGCACCGGTTACAATGCGGTGCAGCACCGCATGACAGAAGCGCTTCTCGATGAATTGGACGACCTTGGCTTATCGGCCAGCGTGTTGGCAGACGGCTATAGAGAAACCTGCACCATACGGCAGTACATTGCATATGACAACTTGGATAAGAAGTCCATATAATAGAGAGGGATACCGTGAAATTACGAGGATTTATCGGCGTTGTTGCCGTTTGCATTTTGGTGTTGGTCGGTTGGACCATAACAGGTCATAGGGCTTGGGCCGAAGAGTTGCGACTGGCGGTGGAAACGCCGCCTGCCGGTACGGCGGACGTTTTTAAGCTGGGTAAAGCGTTCGGGTTACCTGCTGCTGACACGGCGCAAGTCGTCAAACTGGATAAGGATTTCGTTTTGCCGCCGGCAGATAATGCCTTACCGGTTTATGATGCGTACACTTTGCAGCAACGTCGTGAGCGAGGACTGCCGTTGACCTATTATCGCGGGACGGAGCGGGAATATTATTACGGAGATCACGTCGTCTATCTGACTTTTGACGACGGGCCGAACAAGGAAAATACGCAAAAAATACTCGATATTTTAAAGTCGGAAGATGTCCGCGCCACGTTTTTTCTCGTCGGTAAAAACGTGGAAAACAATCCGCAAACGGTAAAGCGCATCTATCAGGAAGGGCATGCGATCGGACTTCATTCTTACAGTCATGATTATGCAAAGCTTTACGCGTCGGCCCAGGCCTACACGGATGAAATGGAAAAGACGGAACAACGGATCTATCAGATTCTTCATGTACGGCCTATCATTTCCCGAGCGCCCGGCGGTACGGCCGGACATTTTACGGCGGCTCATTGGCAGGCTGTTCGTGATTTGGGGTATATAGAAGTCGGGTGGAATGCGTTGAACGGAGATGCGGACGGCAGCGGCAAGACGTCGTCTCAGGAATTGGAAAATATCCGCAGTCAGTTGGAGAAACGGCCATACCTGAACACACACCTCGTTATTCTTATGCACGATTCAGCCGGTCATGGGGCGACGGTTAATTCCTTGCCCGACGTCATCCATCTGCTCAAGGAAAAGGGATATACATTTCGCGTCGTGACACCGGCCATACCGCCCAGCTGGTAGTCTGCGCGATTCCGCCTCTTGACAAACGGCAGGGGCTGGAATACAATAGGCACAACTTGTTGATAAAAGATCATCGGTAAAGGATGTTTGCACAATGAATACGTCGTTCGGCTCATTGCAAGCAATTGAATACGGGTATATCTATTTTAGCT
Organism: Megasphaera vaginalis (ex Bordigoni et al. 2020); assembly: GCF_900240295.1. NCBI lineage: Bacteria > Bacillati > Bacillota > Negativicutes > Veillonellales > Veillonellaceae > Megasphaera > Megasphaera vaginalis (ex Bordigoni et al. 2020). The sequence goes on along the minus strand of NZ_OEQB01000005.1, from coordinate 20,211 downwards.
GGAGCTATTTCGTCGTTAGCGCCGGCTATTTTTGGTGCCTCTTATTCAACCGCATAGGCAAGACCATGAGGCGAATTCAGGATGATACTTCTTTTGCCGTATAAGCGACAGCGTCGTCAGCGACCGTTGCAGTATCGGAGGGGCAGGCTCATGGAGCCTGTCCCTTTTTGGTTTGAGGAGGGCAGGAAGCATGATCGTTTTATTGAAAGCAGAGACAACAGAGGCGGAGATGAACGGACTGGCCGCTTATTTTACGGCTCAAGGACTGCAGGTGGAACGGGTTGACAGGGCTGAAGGGCCGGCCTTCGGACTCATCGGCGATACGGCGCCTGTCGAGTTGGCGGCGCTGCGGCAGTACGCCTTCATTGCCAATATTATTCCTGTAGCGGAACCGTTCAAGCGGGCAAGCAGAGCTTTTCACCGGAAAAACAGCGTTGTTAGCGTCGCCGGTATTCCCGTCGGCGGGCCGGCAGTGGCGGTTATTGCCGGTCCTTGTTCAATTGAAACGCCGCGGCAGATAGAGAGCGTTGCTCACGCCGTTCATAGCAGCGGCGCGGCGATGCTGCGCGGCGGTGCTTTTAAACCGCGAACGTCACCGTACGCTTTCCAGGGATTGGGGGATAAGGGGCTGGAAATGCTTTGCCGTGCGAGCAAGAAGGAACAGATTCCGGTGGTGACGGAGATCATGTCAGTCGACAAGGTGGCTGCTTTTTTGAAAAATGACGTAGATCTGATCCAAGTCGGCGCGCGCAATATGCAGAATTTTGATTTGCTGAAGGCCTTGGGGCGGACGAAGAAACCGGTTTTGTTGAAGCGCGGTCTCAGCGCTACCGTCGAAGAATGGCTGATGTCGGCAGAATATATTATGGCGGAAGGCAATCGAAATGTTATTCTTTGCGAGCGGGGAATCCGCACCTTTGAAAATTTTACGCGCAATACGTTGGATCTGAGCGCTGTCCTTGCCGTCAAACGGCTGAGTCACTTACCGGTTATCGTTGATCCCAGTCATGCAGCCGGCAAGAGCTGGATGGTTGCTGATCTGGCCAAGGCTGCTGTCGCCGTCGGCGCCGACGGCGTGATGATCGAGGTGCATAACGATCCGGAACACGCGTGGTGCGACGGTGCACAGTCCGTTACTCCGGCCATGTTCGCCGAAATGATGAAATCGCTGCGACAAGTGGCTTGTGCCGTGGGACGAAGGATATTATAACGGGGGGAGAAGATATGAACGAAAATCTTGTTGACCGGTGTGTTGCCATCGTCGGGCTGGGACTGATGGGCGGTTCTTATGCTAAGGCGCTGAAACGACGGGGCGTTAAACGGATATTGGCTTTTGATGCCGATCAACGTACGTTGGAAAACGGCTTGGCCGACGGCTGTGTAGATGAAATATACACGACAGGAGGCACCGTTTTAAGGGATGCGGCGCTGATCATATTCTGTACGCCTGCCGCCGCGATGTGCCGTTTCATCAAAGCCAATGCAGCGCATTTTTCACCGCATGTTGTTATTACGGATATTGCCGGGATCAAAGGCAATTTAGCCGTTGCGGTGAAGCCTTATCTCGGCGACGGCATGGATTTTGTTGCCGGTCATCCTATGGCCGGCTGCGAAGGACAGGGGTACGGCAGGTCACGGGCGGATATTTTCGACGGCGCCAATTATATTTTGATTCCGACGCCGGACAACAAAGGGGAGAATATTGACGCCATTGCGGCCATGGCAAAGGATTTGGGATGCGCTCGCGTCGCCTGTGTTACTGCGGCAGAACACGATCGGTTGATCGCGTATACAAGCAATTTGCCTCATGTTTTGGCGACGGCGCTGATCAACTGTGAAGCGATGGACGAGGCTACGAAATATTTTATTGCCGGCAGCTTTCGGGACGGCACGCGTGTTGCCAATATCAACGCGCCTTTATGGCGAGATCTGCTTCTTTCCAATCGGGAGAATGTGCTGCACGAAATAACGGCCTTTCAGCAGACTCTCGGCCATTTTGCAAAACTGCTGGAAGCAAAAGACGGGGCGCGCTTGAAAGCTTTTCTGGAAGAGGCGTCCAGACGGAGAAGGGATTTACTTCATGAATAATCTACATGTTTCACTGCCGAACAATGCTTATGATATCCATATTTCCCGCGGTTTGCTGAAACAGGCGGCGGGGCTGCTACCGGCAGCGGTGCTGAAAGGGAAAGTTGCCGTCCTTACGGATACGACGCTGGCTGCTTTGTACGGTGAAAAACTGTCGCAGTCCTTGCGCAGCGCCGGCGCCGCCGTACAGGTGATTCGTCTTGAGCCGGGAGAAGAGCACAAGAATCTGACGACGCTGGCTGCCGTTTATAATAGCTTGGCAGCCTTTGGCCTCAGCCGCAGCGATACGCTGATTGCGTTTGGCGGCGGCGTTGTCGGTGATCTCGGCGGGTTCGCGGCGGCAACGTATTTGCGGGGAATACGCTACATTCAAATGCCGACGACTTTGTTGGCGCAAGTTGACAGCAGCGTCGGCGGTAAGACGGCCGTGAATTTGGCTGGCGGTAAAAACCAGGTCGGCAGCTTTTGCCAACCTGCCGCCGTGTACATTGATCCCGATTTGTTGGACTCTCTTTCGCCGCGGTGTGTCGGTGACGGATTGGGCGAGGTCATCAAATACGGTGCCATTTGCAATGACCGGATTTTTTCTTTTCTTGAACGACAGAGTCCGGCAACGATCGGCAGGTATTGGGAAGAGATTATTACCGCTTGCTGTCGGGAAAAAGCCCGTATCGTGGCGGCCGATGTCCATGATCAGGGGAAACGGATGCTGCTCAATTTCGGCCATACCTTCGGTCATGCCGTGGAACGGGCTTGCGGTTACGGTACATATTTGCACGGTGAAGCCGTGTCTATCGGCATGGTCCGCATCACGGCGGGAACGGAACGGCAAGGATTGACGGAAAAAGGTACGACGGCGCGGCTGATAAAGCTGCTGGAGAGGTACCGGCTGCCGACGGAAATTTCGCTGCCAGATGAACGGCTCATGCCGTTTCTCCAGAAAGACAAGAAGCGGCGCGGGGACACGATGACGTTGGCGATTATTCCGGCGATCGGCCGGGGAAAACTGATTTCCGTTGCCTGTGAAGCGATGCCGGATTATCTCGGAAGGGAAGGATTGCGATGAAGGTAGTCATTACACCGAAGAAATTGCACGGCACCGTGACGATACCGTCATCAAAAAGCATGGGACACCGCCATTTAATCTGCGCCGCCTTGGCGAATGGCGAAACGGTAGTGGAAAACGTATCGCCTTCGCAGGATCTTGCAGCGACCTGCAGGGTACTTCGACTGCTGGGGGCGGAGATTGAGACGGCAGCGGCGCCGCGGCCAGCGCAACGGACGTTGCATATCCGCGGCGGCTTGCGGCGGCGGAACTCGGCCCTTTTTGCCGACTGCGGCGAATCGGGTTCGACCTTGCGGTTTTTGATTCCCCTCGCCCTTGCCAGCGGTAATACGGTGACGTTTTCCGGTAGCGGGCGCTTAGCCGAACGACCGTTGCAGCCTTATTACGATCTCTTTAACGCGCGCCGGATCTGTTGCCAAAAAAACGATGCTGGACTGCCGTTGACTGTGCGCGGCGAATTGACGCCGGGGTACTATGCGCTGCCGGGTAACGTCAGTTCGCAATTTTTTACAGGACTGCTGTTTGCGTTGCCGCTGTTGCCTGGCGATTCAGTGCTGCACAGTACGACGGCGCTGGAGTCGGCAAGCTACGTCGAGTTGACGTTGGCGTGTCTGCGGCAGTATGGCGTCGGCGTTGAAAAAAGCGGAAACGATACGTTTCACATTACCGGCAATCAAGTATATCAGCCGGGGCGGTATCAGGTGGAAGGCGATTTTTCACAAGCCGCCTTCTGGCTTGCCGCGGCAGCTATCGGGGAGGCTATTCTCTGCAGCGGCTTAACGGAACATTCACGGCAGGGCGATGCGGTCATCCTGGATATTCTCTCGAATATGGGAGGGGACGTGCGGCGAACGGCGCAGGGGATTCAGTCCCTGCCGACAAGAACGCGGGGCTGTATCGTCGATGTAGCCGATTGCCCCGATCTGGCGCCGGTATTGACGGCATTGGCAGCTTGCAGCACAGGAACGACACAGATCGTTAATGCCGGCCGGCTGCGGTTCAAGGAATGTGATCGGCTTCATGCTATGGCGACGGAGTTGAATTCTTTGGGGGCCGATATTGAAGAAGAAAAAAACGGTCTCGTTATCCACGGCGTGCCTTTCTTACATGGCGGTACCGTTTCGGCTTGGAACGACCACCGCGTGGCGATGGCGCTGGCCGTTGCGTCACAGCGGGCGGTAAACACTGTCGTGATTGATGGCGCCGAGTCCGTTGCCAAATCGTATCCGCAGTTTTGGCGTGACTTTCAACGGTTAGGCGGCACTATTCGACAGGAGGGAAGCAGATGAGCAACACATGGGGAGAAACGGCGTCACTGACCATTTTCGGTGAATCTCACGGTCCTTGTATCGGCGCTGTATTGGACGGGATTCCGGCAGGTGTTTCCCTCGACTGGCAGGCTGTGTCGCAAGAGATGCGGCGCCGTGCGCCGGGACGAAACGAGTTGTCAACAAAACGCCGGGAACACGACGTGTTTTCTGTGGAAAGCGGTTTTTTTAACGGCTTTACGACGGGAACGCCGCTTTGCGTACGCATTGCCAATGAAGATCAGCGCGCAGAAGACTATGCGCGGCTGCGGCATATTATGCGTCCCGGTCATGCCGATTATAGCGGCAACGTCCGTTACGGCGGCTATAATGATTACCGCGGCGGCGGTCATTTTTCGGGACGGTTGACGGCGCCGCTCGTTTTTGCCGGCGCCGTGGCCAAACAGATTCTGGCTTTGGACAGAATTGCGATAGGAGCGCATATCCTGCAATTGGGGAACATCTGTGATCGTCGCTTTTGCTCTCTAGGCAAAGATAAGGCGCTTTTCGGACGATTATCGCAGAATGCGTTGGCCGTACTCGATCCGACTAAAGAAGAGGAAATGGAAAAAGCAATTTTGCAGGCGAAGCGCGACGGCGATTCCGTCGGCGGTATTGTGGAATGCATGATTACGGGACTACCGGCAGGTATGGGCGATCCTTTCTTCGACTCCGTTGAAAGCAAGCTCAGTCACATGATCTTTGCCATTCCGGCAGTAAAAGGCGTCTCTTTCGGCGACGGCTTTGCTTTGGCGGCGATGACGGGATCGGAAGGAAATGATTCCTTTTATTATGATGACGACGGTCGTGTGCGGACGCGGACAAATCATAACGGCGGCATTAACGGCGGCATTACGAACGGGATGCCCGTCCTCTTTCAGGCCGTGATCAAGGGAACACCGTCAATTGCCAAAGAACAGGATACGATCGATAGGAGCAGCGGAACGAATTGCAAGCTTTCCGTTCCCGGACGGCATGATCCCGCTATTGTGCAGCGTGCGTTGCCTGCCGTAGAGGCTGCCGCTGCCTGGACCGTTCTCGATATCATGCTTACCGCCAAAAGCGGCAGGCCGTATGACGGCAAGTAAAAACCGGTGGAGAAGGGCTGTGCTTTTACCGTCAGCATAGTCTGCCGGAAAGGCGGGGGAACGGCTTTCCGGCGCCGTGCGATTAGTTGTCTGAAAGACCGTGCAAGTGGCCGTATGACGGGACGCCGGAGAAGACGAATTCGCGTCACATTGTATCATAAGGGAGGATTACTGATGAAATTGGGACTGATTGGAGGAAAACTGGGACATAGCTGCTCGCCGGAGATTCATAAGCGTCTTTTCAGCCTGTTGTCGTTGTCGAACCGGCATGAGTACAGTCTGTTGGAAATGGATCGGGAACACATTGCCGACGAGTTGTGCGAGTTGGCGAAAGAATATGGCGGAATGAATGTGACGATATCGTATAAGCTGGATGTTATACCGCATTTGACAGGCCTTTCTCCGGAGGCCGAACGCATCGGTGCCGTCAATACCATTCACGTCAGGGAAGACGGTTGTTTCGGTTATAATACGGATTACAGCGGTTTCGGCCGGTCTTTGCGTCACGCCGGTATTGCCGTCGATGGCCGGCAATGCACGGTTTTGGGAACTGGCGGCGCCGCACGGGCCGTCGTTCAGTACCTCGCCGATGAAGGCGCGGCTCAGATCACCGTCGTATCGCGGACTCCGCAGGAAAAACCGGCATTCAGCCGTTTTGCAATGGCTGCAGGAGCGGCGCTGATCTCTTATGACGATTTACGCCGGCAATGCGGCGGCGACGTTCTTATTAACTGTACCCCTGTCGGCATGGCGCCGGATATTCATGTATCACCGGTAGCAGAGGCGGTTGTGGCCGCGTATCGTGCCGTCGTCGATCTGATTTACAATCCGCGTCGGACCTTATTTCTCCAATATGGCGAACAGCATCAGGCCGTCGTACTGAACGGTATGTACATGCTTGTCGCACAGGCGATCGGCTCCGAAGAAATATGGCTGGGACGGAAAATCGGTAATGCAGTAATGGAAAAATTGACGCAGGAAATGGAGTCATGGATATGAACAACGAGCAAAATATTGTTATCATCGGTATGCCCGGCAGCGGCAAGACGACCTTCGGCAGACGGCTGGCACAGTGCCTGGACCGCGAGTTTGTCGATGTCGACGGTTATATTGAAGCAATGGAAGGGCGAACGATTGCGGAATTGTTTGCCGTCAGTGAAGACTGTTTTCGTCAGGCTGAGATACGGGCCTCGGAAAAATTGGCGGCGAGGAAAGGCATTGTTGTAGCTACCGGTGGCGGTGTTGTTAAACGAAGCGAGAATATAGACTTGCTGAAACAATCGGGTATTCTCATCTTTCTCGATCGTTCACCTGATGACATCGTTACGGACGTTGATGTGTCCAAACGACCGCTTTTGGCGGCGGGGCCGCAGAAAGTCTATGAGCTCTACCGGGAGCGGATCGCCTTGTATCGTCATGCCGGCGACTATAGGATCGTCAACAAAGGAGCGGTGGAAGACGTTTTGCAGGCGCTGACGTTGTTGGCGCAAAAAATTTTGCAACGATGACGCCTTTGTCATAAAATAGTTGGCGCACGAATACTGATAGATACAGACTATTGATATCTTACTGAAAAGCTAATAGATGTACGTTGTAAAAAGGATTACAATATATACAAAACGTTATGAGGCCAACCTATGTGATAAAAATCACATAGGTTGGCCTCTGAGGGGATATACGGTGGAGAATATGAAAAAAAGCGATGGGTATACGGAAAAGCCTACGAACAGACGCTGGTTTATGCTGTTGCTGCTCTTTTTTTTGACGGCGATCAATTATCTGGATCGTACGAACATGGCTGTTGCTGCGCCCAGTATGAGCAGCGAACTCGGTTTTGATGCGGCGACGATGGGACTTTTATTTTCCGCTTTTGCCTGGTCATACGGCTTGATGCAAATTCCGGGCGGTTGGTTTTTGGAGCATTTTGGGTCCCGCATTGCGTATACAATTTCGTTGTTTCTCTGGTCTGCGTTTACCGTGATTATGGGCTTGGGCCGCAGCTTTGTGTCGCTTTTCGGCATTCGCCTGGCCATCGGCGCGGCGGAGGCGCCTGCTTTTCCGACGAACAGTCGTGTCGTAGCCGCTTGGTTCCCTAATCATGAACGGGCGACGGCGACGTCAATTTATACGGCCGGAGAGTTTATCGGTTTGGCTTTTCTGACGCCGGTTCTTTTTTTGATCCTTGAACGGTACGGCTGGCAGTTTATTTTTTACAGCACTGGTATCATCGGGATTGTTGCCAGTGTTTTCTGGTATATCCATTATCGTGATCCGAAAGCATGCACTGGCGTCAATGCCGCCGAATTGGCGTATATACGCGATGGCGGCGGCTTGGCCGAACGGGCGGGAACAACGGCGGCCATTACGTGGTCACAAGTGGCCGAACTGTTTAAGCATCGTCAGTTTCTCGGCGTTTATTTAGGACAATTTGCCAATACCAGTACGATGTATTTTTTTCTGACCTGGTTTCCGACGTACTTGGTCGTGGCGAAGGAAATGCCTATGCTTAAGGCGGGAATTTACGCCGTCATTCCGTATATGGGCGCGCTTTGCGGCGTGCTCCTCGGCGGGTATTGGTCCGATCACATGCTGCGTCGCGGAGCTTCTCTGTCGAAGGCGAGAAAATTGCCCGTCGTCTGCGGGTTGCTCTGTTCAATGACGATTATGGCGGCCAATTATGCCGCTTCCTTTCAAGTCGTCATTATCATCATGACGGTCGCTTTTTTCGGTCAGGGGATGGCGGCGATCGTTTGGAGTACTGTTGGAGATATGGCGCCTGCCGATTCCGTCGGGCTGGCAGGCGGTGTGTTTAATTTTGTCGGCAACTTGGCAGGCATCATTACGCCGATCGTCATCGGCCTTATCGTACAGGAAACAGGTTCTTTTGTAGGCGCTATGATTTTTATCAGTGCTGTTGCGGCACTGGGTGTCTTTTCGTTTATTTTCATTGTCGGAGATATTCATCGCATTGATTCCGTTGCTGAACGGCAGAAGTCATAATACCGTAGAAAAGGGGAAGACTCCGTTTCGGGAGCCTTCCCCTTCTTTTGGCATATTGCCGGGTAGCTGTTGCCGGACTCAGTGGCGCAAGTCGCGGACAAGGTTCTGAATCATGCGGATGAACAGAATCGTGTCCATATTTACGGCGACGCTGTCAAAGCCTTGCTGAAAACGCCTTTTTGCAGCGGCCGTGTCATCGGCATAGATCATGGAGAATTTGCCGGCTTGCTGGCAAGCCTTTAAAATGCGGTCAATAGCGGAAATAACTTCGGGTGCCGTAAATTGTCCCGGTTTGCCGAGTGCCGTTGAGAGATCGTAAGGCCCGATGAAAATGCCGTCGATGCCTTCAATCGCCGCGATTTCTTCAATTCGGTCCAGACAGCCGGCAGTTTCGCATTGCGGCAAAAGCAGTGTTTCCCTGTTGGCTTCGGCGAAGTAATCCGTTATAGAAAGGGAATCGGCAAAGCCGTAGCCGCAGCCGCGGGCATACGCGACGCCTCGTTCACCGACGGGATAATACTTGCCGTAACGGACGATATCGTTTACTTCTGCAACGGATTCGATGCCGGGAATGACGATTCCCATGGCGCCGACGTCAAGCATTTTCAAAATAGAAGAACGGTATTTGTCTTTTACCCTGACGAGGGGGGTCATCTTGCGGCGCTGACAGGCGCAAATGAATTCCATGGCGCTTTCCGTTTCGAAAGGGCCGTGTTCCGTGTCGATGATGATATAGTCGAGACCTCCCAAGGCCAGGCATTCTGCCGTGATCGTACTGCCGCTTTCGAAGAATGTTCCGATCGCCTTTTCGCGGTTCTGCAGTTTTTCTTTTAATCGGTTATGCATGGGCGCACCTCTTTTCTATTACATTTCAATTCAGTATAAAGGAAAACCGGCAAAAAGGCAATGCCATGCGGTTTGGACAGTAAAACCGGCGCATCTGCCGTCCGGACTTGACAGAAATGCAGGAGCCGCTATAATCTCACTATACGGAGGAGATAAGAGGCACAGGCGGTGCCAGTTTTCCCTTCTTTTGTCAATAAGGCGCCATAAAAGGACGGAGATAAGGAGCAGAGATGAAACGTTTAAAAATTGCTTACAGTTTTGATGTTCAGTATTATTTTGTCGATAGCGACAGGGATATTGTTCCTGTAGAAAAGACGGATTTTACCGATGTGGCCGTAGCGGTCCTGTCCGATCAGGATTATCCGTACATCGAGAAAATCCATGCGACCGGATTCGGCATACCGATTATGGTCATTTTGCCGAGCGGCAGCTCGTTGCCTGAAAAATACATTGATCAGGTGAAAACCGTCATTTCGGAAGAGGTTGTCAACAAGAGCCGTTGTATTGCGGCGGCAGAACGACTGGCCGGAAACTATGAACAACAGGTCCTGCCGCCTTTTTTCGGCGAACTCGTCGAATATGTAAGTGAACGGAATAATCCGTTTGACTGTCCCGGTCATCAGGACGGTGCTTTTTTTAAAAAACATCCTGCAGGCTGGCTGCTTTGTGATTTTTTCGGCGATCATATTTTTCAGTCCGATATTTGTAATGCCGATGTCACGTTGGGAGATTTACTGATTCACGAGGGGCCGGCGCTGGAGGCGCAGGATTTTGCGGCAGAAGTTTTTCATGCCGATAAAACGTATTTTGTCCTTAACGGTTCGTCGGCATCCAATCGCGTCGTTACAAATGCCTTATTGACGCCGGGAGATCTTGTTCTTTATGACAGGAATAATCATAAATCCGTTGCGATCGGCGGGCTGATACAGGCCGGGGCAACGCCGGTGTACTTGGAAACGGCTCGTAACCCCTATGGCTTTATCGGCGGCATTGATGCCGCCTGTTTTGACGAAGCGTATTTGCGGCAGTTGGCGGCAGAGCGGGATCCGGAAAAGGCAAAACAGGCGCGTCCTTTCCGATTGGCGGTGATTCAATTGGGGACCTATGACGGCACCTTATACAATGCGCGTTATGTCGTCGGTCGCATCGGGCATCTTTGCGATTATATTCTCTTTGATTCGGCTTGGGTCGGCTATGAGCAATTTATTCCCATGTTGAAAGACAGCAGTCCTCTTTTGCTTGACTTGCAGCCTGATGACCCGGGGATTTTTGTAGTGCAGTCCGTTCATAAGCAGCAGGCGGGATTCTCACAGACGTCGCAGATACACAAGAAGGACGGGCATATTCACGGACAAAAGCGTTATTGTAATCATAAAACGGTTAATAACGCCTTTATGTCTCATGCGACGACGAGTCCTTTTTATCCTCTTTTCGCGACGATTGACGTCAATACGAAGATTCATGCCGGTGCGGCTGGTGAAAAGCTTTGGCGCGATTGTGTCAAGCTGGGTATTGATGCTCGCAAAGACATTCTGCGCCGCTGTCATTATATCCGGCCTTTCGTGCCGCCGGTGGTACATGGGGCGAGTTGGCAGTCAGGCGATACGGAAATGATGGCCGATGACTTGGCTTATTTTTCCTTTGAACCAGGCGCGTCTTGGCATGCGTTTAACGGTTATGGCCGGGACCAGTACCGGGTAGATCCTTGCAAGCTGTTGTTGACGACACCGGGGATCGACGTAGTCAGCGGCGATTACGAAGAATTCGGAATTCATGCCAATATTCTGGCTACCTATCTGCGCGGCAACGGCGTGATTCCGGAAAAATGCGATCTCAACTCTATTCTTTTCCTGTTGACTCCTGCGGAAAATAAAAATAAGCTTCGCTTTCTGACCAGTCAGCTTGTCCGTTTTGAACGGTTTGTCGATCGCGATGTCCCGATGGAGGAAGTGCTGCTCGGCGTATACAATGCGCATCCGGGACGGTATGCGGGCTACACATTGCGGCAATTGTGCCAGGAAATGCATGATTTCTATAAAGACCGGAACGTAAAGGAATTGCAGCGCCGCCTTTTCCGGCGTGAATATTTCCCCGACTATGCGATGTTGCCGCAAGATGCGCACCATGCTTTTATTCGCGGTGAAGGGGAATTGGTCCCGCTGGAGGAAATCGAAGGGCGCGTTGCCCTGGAAGGCGCATTGCCTTATCCGCCCGGCGTCCTCTGCGTCGTTCCCGGCGAACGCTGGTCGACGACGGCAGTGGCATATTTCCGTGCGTTGGAAGAGGGGATGAACGCCTTGCCCGGTTTCGCTTCGGAAATACAGGGTGTTTACTTTGAGCAGGAAAACGGCAAGGCCAGAGCATACGGGTATGTGTTAAAACAATAGGAGTGATCAAGGTCGGCAAAAAAAGCAGGCTGCTTATGTAAGCAGCCTTGCTTTTTTTTGAAGACCGTATAAGGAGAAATCATCCGTGTGGCTAAGTATCGTTTTCAGTCAGTGAAGAGCCTGCAGAATTTGCTGAAGCATGGTCACTTCAAGCTGGCCCGGCGCCGATGCCTTTTTGGCCGAGCCAAAGGTCAGGGCGGAACCGAACACTTCGCCGCTGATCCGACTGATAGCGCCGAGTTTGCCCATGGACATCGTGATGAGCGGTTCATCGGGATATTGCGACTTGACGTTTTCCGTGGCGCGCAGGAGTGTCAGTACGTCTTTGGCGGAATTCGGCATGCACGCCAATTTCGCTACGTGAGCTCCCGCTTTTTTCATACCGATCAGACGATCGGTGATTTCTTCGAACGACGGCGTCTTGTTAAAATCATGATTGCTCATGACGACAGTTACGCCTTTTTCCCTGGCGAGAGCGACGGTTTTTTGAATCGCGTCTGCGTTGCGGAAATATTCTAAATCGACGGCATCGACGTTGCCGCTTTCAATGGCGTAGCGGATAAGGTCGAAATAGTACGCTTCCGGAACGACGGTTTCACCGCCTTCTTCTTTGGTACGGAAGGTAAACAGAATGGCACTCGCCGGCAATTCGCTGCGAACTGTTGCCAAAGCCTCGCCGACGGCGCGCAGTTCGGTTACCTTCTGGAGAAAGTCGATGCGCAGTTCAACGACATCATAAATCTTTCCCTGTAAATACCGGCATTCCTGGACCAGTTCCTCTTGTGTCCGGCCGACGATGGGAACGCAAATCTTCGGCATTCCGTTATCCAAATTGACATTTCCGATTTTAATCATGAGTGACAGACCTTTCAATAGTGAAGTTAGAGGGTTAGCAATATTCGTGTATATCAGAACAAAATATCTTTTATGTGTTCGACGGGCATTTCTTTTCCCGTCCACAGTTTGAAGGCGGCAGCGCCTTGATAAAGCATCATGCCGAGACCGTTGAAGGTATGGCAACCGACTTCCTGTGCCCATTTCATCAGCTTCGTTTCACGCGGTGCATAGACGGTGTCCATGACGACGAGATCAGGACGCAAGTAGGATTTGTCGGGGATAGCGACGACATCTTCCAACGGTTTCATGCCGCATGATGTGGCGTCAATATAAATGTCGCTGCTGTCGAGTTCGCGTTTTAACGCGGCATGGTCTGCCAAATCAAAGAGCGTTACGCGACAATCTGTTCGTTCATTCAAATCGTTGACGATTTTTTCGGCGTGAGCGAAGAATTTATCTTTTAAATTGAAAATGGAGATTTCCCGAGCACCGTCAAGGGCTGCTTGAACTTGAATGGCAGTAGCCGCGCCGCCGGCGCCGATAATGGTCATTTTTTTGCCGACATATGCAACGCCTTCTTCTTTCAGTGATTGCATTGCGCCGACGCCGTCTGTAATCGTGCCTGTCAGCACGCCGTTATCATTAACGACGGTGTTGCAGGCGCCGACGATTTGCGAAACAGGCGATAAGTTGTCGAGGTATTCTGTGATCGGCCCTTTATTCGGCATGGAAACGTTCCAGCCGCGTACTTTCATGGCGCGGAGTCCGGCGACGGTATCCTTTAAGGTGGAGTTATCTACTTCAAAGCAGACGTAAACATAATCCAATCCCAGTTTTTTGAATGCTTCGTTATGCATTGTCGGCGACATGCTGTGGCGGATCGGATAGGCGATCAAGCCAATTAATTCCGTATGACCTGTTACTCTTTCCGTAATAGCGATTTTACCCATGATAAGTTAGTCCTCCTGACATGTATTAAATAGAGATAGAAACAGATTATATATACTCTTACAGTAGTACAGATGAATTACAGCCATCATGATACGGCCTGACACCCTGTTGCCTCGAATATTCGGCAGCAGGTGATTTGGCGCGGTCAGGCGTCGAAACCGCCGATCATATCAATGGTCTGTAAGATGCTGCGTCCCGATTCCACGCCGTGGATGATCTGGCCGGTTTTTCGGCTGTTGCCAATATTGTCGAAAGGAATTCCGTGTTCGGTTGCGTATGTTCGGAAGGGATCGTCTGACGGGATATCAGGAACGAGTCCCATGCAGATGAATCCGTAATCGAACGGATAAGCCGCTTCTTGCCCGTCCTTTGAAGCAATGAAGGTATGGGGCAGCACCTTTTGCAGGGATGTGCCGAGGTGCATGTCGACAGGATGAGTGGCTAACAGTTCTTTGAATGTCTGTTTGGAAACGACATCGGCGTCTTTACCGAAGGATGGCATCATTTCAATCATCGTGACGCGTGCTTTACGGAGTGCGAAGAATTCCATTACATCGAGGCCGACAGCACCGCAACCGATGATAACCACATTTTTCCCGGCAGCATTCTTTTCGAAATAAGGAATGTTTTTCATAAAGCCTTCAATGGACTGGATAGCGGATCCTTCAGCATCCGTCAATTCACGTAAGCCTTCAATCGGCGGCAGCATCGGCTTGGACCCGGTAGCGGCGTAGAGAATATCCGGCTGCAATTCTGTCAACAGTTCTTTCGTCGCTGTCGTATTCAGCTTGAGTGTCAGATTCGGCAGCGCAGCAGCCCGTTTTTCGAGGTAAGCGGGGAAATCTTCGATACGGGACTTTTCAGGGAAGCGGGCAATTCTGCGGGCCATGCCGCCTACTTCCTTGTCCCGTTCGATAAGCGTTACGCGGCAGCCCACTTCAGCGGCGGTGCAAGCTGTTTCAAGTCCGCCTGTGCCGGCGCCGATGACGACAACGTGCAGCGGGCGCGTTACTTTCTTCTGACGGTACTGTTCGCCTTCAATTACGGCAGGGTTGATTGTGCAACGGATCGGCTTTGATTTCGCGATGCGGTGATCGGCGCAGCCGATATTGCAGCTGATACACTTGCGCAGGCAGTCTGCATGACCGCTTTGCACCTTGCGAACCCAATCGGGATCGGCGATTAAACCGCGACCCATGGCGATAAGATCGCTTTTGCTCTGGGCGATGATGTCATCTGCAATTTTCGGATCGCGGATGTTGCCGGAAATAATGACGGGCTTACCGAATTTTTTTCGGACAGCTTCTGATAAATAGGCGCGCCAGCCGTCGGGCATGTCGCATTTATCGATCTGGTATTGGAGCGAATCGTTTACTGCTGCCGAAACGTTGATGATATCGACTTCCGGTTCGATAAATTCCAGCAGCATTAAGGTATCTTCCAATGTATTGCCGCCTTTTATAAACTCATCAGCAGAGATGCGGAAAGAAATGGGTATCCATTTGCCGACAGCAGCACGGACAGCTTCGACGACGAGTCGGGCAAAGCGGGCACGATTTTCATAACAACCGCCGAATTCATCAGTTCTCTTATTATATAGCGGCGAGAGGAACTGGTCGAGCAGGTACGAATGGCCGCCGTGAATTTCTACCATATCAAAGCCGGCGGCAACGGCGTTTTCAGCCGCTTTGGCATATTTATCGACGATTGCCAGAATTTCCTGTTTCGTTAAGGGCCGCGGCGCCGGATTTCCTTCTTTTGACGGGACAGATGAAGAAGAAACGGCTTGGAGTCCGTTCAATCGCTCCGGATAGGCAGACGCGCCGGCATGGTTTAATTGGATTGACGCCAGCGCTCCGTACAGGTGAATCCGTTCCGTTAATTCATAGAGACCGGGGATAAATTGTTTTTTATCAATGCGCAGCTGCTTTGTTCCGTTTGTTGCCAAGGGATAGTCAATGCAGGCATTTTCGACGGTAATCAATGCAGTACCGCCCTTTGCGCGAAGTCCGTAGTAATCTTTCATTTCTTCCGATACTTCGCCGGTAAAAGTGGCATAGTTTGAACCCATTGGCGGCATGATGATACGATTGCGAAGCGTAGTGCGTTTCACCGTCAACGGCTGGAAAATATGGGCGTACGGTGTATTCATTAATGATGACCTCCTCATAATTCGATATACGAATAATTAGTGAAAAAAAGAACTAAGTTCGTTTTACAAACTTATTATACGAAGATGATTTTAATAGGACAATTTCTAAATTAATGGATAAATAATTCATAAGAGCTATTAAAAAGAATATAATTAAAGTGAATGGATAAATAAAAATCAGAAATATGAATAGTTATACTGAAAAAAATCTGGCTGACTTTTCTTGGATGCGTTATTGCGTTAGAAAATATGCGAATACTTAAAAACGCGTTCAACGACACAATTAATACTTTATTCATTATATATTAATAGGTAAAATAACAATAAAATTAGAAGACTTTGTGAAAAATCAGGATAAGTAAGGGGTGCGATATATGAATTTAAAGCAGTTGCAGTATTTCATCAAATTATCCGAAACGGAACATTATCGGAAGGCTGCCGAGTCATTGTATATTACGGAACCCAGCTTGAACCGATCGATACGAGACTTGGAAAAAGAACTGGGCGTGCATCTTTTTGAAAAAAGAGGTCGCAATATTTATTTGACAAGATACGGCCGCATTTTTCTGCCTTATGTTACCAAATCTCTGTCTGAACTGGAGCATGGCATTGATGTGATGAGGGCGTATACCAGTCCGGATAAAGGCCGTATCAATTTAGGCTTTATTTATACCATGGGATATACGGTTGTGCCGGAAATGATTATGCAGTTTAAGAACAGTCCGGGCAACAGCCAGATCAGTTTTGATTTCCGTCAAGGAACGACGAGTGATTTGCTTGCCGAATTGAAAGAAGAAACGATTGATTTGGCTTTTTGCTCCTCCGTCGAAGATGCATCTGAACTGACGTTTTATCCTGTTGCTGAAGAGAAGTTGGTCGTCATTGCGCCCAAGGGGCATCCTCTCAGTAACAGAGGGTCCGTATCAATACGAGAGTTGGAGCAGTACCCGTTTATATCTTTTAATAAGGAAAGCGGCCTCTATACACAGATCAAGGCCTTGTTTACCGCTGCCGGCACCTATCCGGAAGTCGTGACGCATATTGAAGAAGACAATGCCATGGCCGGCTTTGTCGCCGCCGGCTATGGGGTGGCCGTTATTCCCGATTTTTATACGTTGCAGTATTATGACCTGGACAGAATTCCGATTGCTGATCCGATGGAAAAACGATATATATATTTAGCCGTTTATAAACAAGCCAATATGCTTCCTGTTGTAGAACGATTCAGGAATTTTGTTCTGTCTCGCTGGAAAAGAGGACTTATATAATTGCGATTTGGCATACAAAAAAGAATAATGATATACTAAATACATATGTCCATTGCCGTGCGGAGAACTTCGTTTGCTTAGCTGATGATAAAAGGAGGCGTTTATTATGAAAAAAATTCTAAATGATACGGAGTTGGTAGAGGCGCAAATGATACAAGGATTGGCCAAGGCGTTTCCAAGAAAACTTTCCCAGTTGGAAGATCGTAATATTATCGTGCGGAAAGTGAAAAAATCCGGTCGTGTCGCTTTGGTCAGCGGCGGCGGCAGCGGTCATGAACCGGCGCACGGCGGCTATGTGGGAGAAGGAATGCTGGATGCGGCCGTGGCCGGCGCCGTTTTTACCTCGCCGACGCCAGATCAGATTTTAGAAGGGATCAAGGCTGTTGCCACGGAAGAAGGTGTGCTTTGCATCGTCAAAAACTATACAGGCGATATGATGAATTTTGAAATGGCTATTGATCTGGCGCAAGAGGATGGGATTACTGCAGATTATGTCGTTGTCAACGATGATGTAGCCGTTAAGGACAGCCTTTATACGACAGGGCGTCGCGGTGTGGCCGGGACGGTATTTGTGCATAAGATAGCCGGCGCTAAAGCGGAAAGCGGCGGCAGCCTGGCCGAGGTTAAGGAGGTTGCTGAAAAAACCGTTGCCAATGTGCGGTCGATGGGAATGGCTGTTTATCCTTGTACTGTTCCGGCCAACGGAAAGCCGGGATTCGAATTGGCCGAAGATGAAATGGAAATCGGCATCGGTATTCACGGTGAGCCGGGAACGCATCGGGAAACGTTGCAGTCTGCCGACAAAATTGCCGAAATATTACTGGATAAAATTCTCGCTGATCTTGATTATGTCGGACGCGAAGTCGTTGTACTCGTCAATGGCATGGGCGGAACGCCGCTGATGGAACTGTACGTCGTCAATAATTTTGTTCAAGACTATCTGAAGGAGCGGCAGATCATCGTCTATGATACGCTTGTAGGCAATTATATGACGTCAATTGAAATGGCGGGCTTCTCGCTGACTCTGTTGCGTCTTGACGAGGAACTTAAAGGGCTGTATGACGCCAAAGCCGATACGCCGGCTTTGAAAAAATAAGGCGGAAAGGAGATGCTCAGGTATGGATCGGGAAGCAGTATTGGCGGTAATTAAAGCGATGGCGGAGAAGATCCGCGCGGAAAAAGAATATCTCACAGATCTGGATACCGCTATCGGCGATGGCGATCATGGCATCAATATGGCGCGGGGCTTTAAGGCTGTGGAAGAAAAACTGCCGGAGCTGGCAGATAAGGATATCGGGACAATCCTTAAAGGTGTCGGCATGCAATTAGTTTCTACCGTCGGGGGCGCTTCAGGGCCGTTGTACGGTACGGCTTTCATGAAAGCCGGAGCGACCTGCAAAGATAAGCTGGAACTTACGGCAATTGATTTTCAGACGGCCTTTGCAGCTGCGATTGAAGGCGTAAAGATGCGCGGCAGAGCGGAAAAGGGGGATAAAACGATGTTGGATGCCCTTTGTCCGGCGTATGAAGCGCTGGCCCGTTCGCTTGCCGACGGGGAAGAACTTGCCCTGGCCGTAAAAAAAGCGGTCGCGGCGGCCGAGGCGGGCGTTGCCTATACGAAAACGATTGCGGCGGCGAAAGGACGAGCCAGCTACCTCGGTGAGCGGAGCATCGGTCACCAGGATCCGGGCGCGACATCTTCTCTTTTCATGCTTCAAGTCATTGCCGGACGTATTGCTTAAGGAGAGAAAACCATGGTAGGAATTGTCGTTATCTCACATAGCCGAAAACTGGCTGAAGGCGTTGTTGAACTGGCTGCGGCCATGGCCGACACGGTCCGTATAGTCGCTGCCGGCGGATTGGAAGACGGCAGCATCGGCACCAGCTTTGCGCGAATCAGTCAGGCCGTCGAGGAAGCGTACTCGGATGATGGTGTCGTTTTGATTATGGATATGGGCAGCGCTGTCATGACGGCGGAAATGGTTATGGAAACCATGACGGACCGGCGTCTGCTTCTGTTGGACTGCCCCGTCGTTGAAGGCGCCGTTTTTGCGGCCGTTGAGGCGGCTGCCGGGGCCACGCTGGAAGAGATTGCCGATAGGATTGCAGAAGTGCGGGAGGCCAAAAAGCTGCCAGATTGACTGTATGATGAATAGGGGCGTTATCCTCGAGGATTTGTCAAGGGCGCCGTTTCTTTGGAGAGGCGGCTCCCTGGTGTTTTGCCGTGTGTCCCGGTCGGGAAGGCAAACGACGGCCTTTTTTCAGGGGAAGCCGCCAGTATCTTGGTTATTCATTCGCCTCCTCGCGTGCGGGGATGTCCTCTGGCGGGGAAACACCGGCTTAGTTATCAACAGAGAGAGAAACGTCTTTTGCTTGCCTTTTTTACGTGCATATAGTATACTTTACTACGTAACAGATGATATAGCGCTACCTTCTGAAAAAATTGTAGGTTTATTATGCAATGTTATGCAATGCTATTGACAGACGGTTTCTTATTAGGTATAATTAACTACGTTCTGTTAGGTAAGCCGACGTAGCTCAGTTGGTAGAGCAACTGACTTGTAATCAGTAGGTCGTAGGTTCGAGTCCTATTGTCGGCTCCAAAATGGTGGGATTCCCGAGTGGCTAAAGGGAGCAGACTGTAAATCTGCCGGCGTCCGCCTTCGAAGGTTCGAATCCTTCTCCCACCACCAATATTGTCGCGGGGTGGAGCAGTTGGTAGCTCGTCGGGCTCATAACCCGAAGGTCGTAGGTTCAAGTCCTGCCCCCGCTACCAAATTTTTTAAAACAGCATATGGCTTTGAACGGTATTAAGCTGTTGTAGCTCAGTCGGTAGAGCGTATCCTTGGTAAGGATAAGGTCACCGGTTCAATCCCGGTCAATAGCTCCACATGGCGGCTTAGCTCAGTTGGCTAGAGCATGCGGTTCATACCCGCAGTGTCCAGAGTTCGAATCTCCGAGCCGCCACCACACTAAATAACCTCGTTTTGCGGGGTTATTTCTATATCCGAAATTATTCGTCTGCTTAATGCTGCTTCGGCAGCTTTTACAGAATAGTCGCAAGAGTTTGTTTTTCCTGAAGGAGGAAATCAGCAAAATGGCTAAAGAAAAATACGAAAGAACCAAACCGCATGTTAACATTGGAACGATCGGCCACGTAGACCATGGCAAAACGACATTAACGGCAGCAATTACCAAGGTATTGTCGAAGAAAGGCTTTG
>NZ_OEQB01000004.1 GCF_900240295.1 Megasphaera vaginalis (ex Bordigoni et al. 2020) | reverse complement strand
AGCCCGCACCAGGGCCGCCGCCGGCGCCGCGTCATCGCCGATCGTCAGCAATGCCAGCACGTGATGTCCCGCCGTCAGTTCCACTTCAATTCCTTCCCGGCGCAGCTCTTTTTCCGCCGCCGCACCGTCAAGACCGAGAGCGGCCACATCGATAGTCAGTTTCGTTTCATCAAAGGCGGCTACGCCGTCATAGGCGCAGATCTCCCGTCCGAAACAGCGAATGCCGCTGATGGCATTCAGCTCGCGGCGTACGCGCCGCGCCAGCGATACTGCCGCCGGCACCAGTCTGCCGCCGTCTGCCGCCATCTGCCGCCGCGCTTCATCCAGCGAGGCGAGCAGCCAGTAATTGGGACTTGTCGACTGTACCAGCGCCATAGCCCGCGCCACCCGGTCCGTATACGGAAACCCCTTGCGGCAGTGAAGCATCGACGTCTGCGTGACGGACCCCAACAGCTTGTGCGTACTCTGGGCCACGCAATCGGCGCCGCAGGCCAGGGCCGCCGGCGGCAACGCCTCGGCGAAGGCCAGATGAGCGCCGTGCGCTTCATCGACGAGAACAAGAAGGCCCCGGTCATGCGCATAAGCCGCCATGGCGGGCAAATCGACGGCAATCCCGTCATACGTGGGATAGGTAAAGACGACGGCCCGCGCCCGGGGATGCGCCGCCACCGCCTGCTGCAGGGAATCCAATGTCGGTCCCAGCGTCACTTCCTCGGCGGCGGCAAAACGGCTTTCCATATAGACCGGCGCGGCGCCGCAGAGGATCAATCCGTTCAACACGCTGCCATGCGCTTCGCGGGGGATGATGACCTCGTCGCCGTCGCAGCAGACAGCCAGCAGCATGGCGGCAATACAGGCCGTCGTCCCATTGACGGAAAAAAAGGTTCGCCCGGCGCCGTACAGCTCGGCAGCCAAGGCCATAGCCTCCCGAAGCGCGCCGTGCGGCTGAAAAAGATCATCCAGCGCATACATCAACCCCAGATCCCGACGCAGGGCTTCGCCGAAAAGCTCGCGCTGGTATGGCGAAGCGCCTCTGCCGCCCTTATGGCCCGGCGTATGAAAGGGCACCATCCGCCGGCGGCAGTAGTCTTCCAAGGCTTCGGCAAAAGGCGCCTGCAGCTGTCTATTCTCCGTCATAACGAACCTCTCCGAAAGCCTGCAAAAACGGCTGCACCTGCCGCCAGCCGCCGGCACCGGCAAACGCCCTCATTTGCCGCAACGAGCGGCAGAGAGAACCGTGAAGCCTGTATCCGCCGAGCTCCTGCGGCCCGACCCAAGCATACTGCAAATGTTCATGCGAAAGGCGGACAGCCGCCGTTTCCGCCGCCGCCGCGAAAATCACCCCGTTCAGGCAGCTGCCGCCGCAGCAATAATGCCAGATCCCGACAGGCGCCAACACGGCGACGGCAAGACCCGTTTCTTCATGGACCTCACGCCAGAGCGCCGCGATAAAGTCTTCATCCTGCTCCAGTCCGCCTCCCGGAAATTCCCAGTGATGGCGGCGGCGGCCGTCATTTTTCTGAAGCAGCAGCAGTTTCCCG
Source organism: Megasphaera vaginalis (ex Bordigoni et al. 2020) (assembly GCF_900240295.1). Taxonomy (NCBI): domain Bacteria; kingdom Bacillati; phylum Bacillota; class Negativicutes; order Veillonellales; family Veillonellaceae; genus Megasphaera; species Megasphaera vaginalis (ex Bordigoni et al. 2020). The sequence continues at coordinate 277,906 of NZ_OEQB01000004.1, read as the reverse complement.
CCGTGAAAAACCATCGCTTTCACGCTCTGCCCCATTTTTCCTTTTTTCTCCTGCTCCATGGACGCCCTCCCTCGTATATGTTGATGCTATTGTACCACATCACCTTTTCGGCCGCTATCCCGTAACAGTACAGAATCATCTCTTTCTGTCCCGTTTACTTTTATTTATTTTTTTATTCTAAAAACAGTATAAAAATCTAATTATCCGCATAAACACTGGACTTATCACACTTTATCAAGGTCAAAACCACTCAATTTACTACTAATTTACTACTTATGAATGAGCTTTGATACGACGATTTATCCTTGAAAAGTGAAGATACAAAGATACTTCCAATAAAATTGAATATTTAATAGGTAGACACTTCAAAAAATGAGGTGTCTATTTTTTTACCCAATATTTGAAAGGAAGTGAACTTATGAAAACAGAAAATCAAGAATCAAAAGGTCGCTCCCCTCCCTTTAAGACCATCAAACAAACAAGATTTATCAAACAATAAAAAGAAAGGATAGGTAAAAATATGGAACTTAAATTTGTGATTCCCAACATGGAAAAAACATTTGGCAATTTAGAATTTGCTGGCGAGGATAAAGTAGAACAGCGAAGAATCAACGGACAATTAACTGTCTTATCTCGAAGCTACAACCTCTATTCTGACGTTCAAAGAGCAGATGATATTGTGGTGGTGCTTCCTGCTGAAGCTGGAGAAAAACATTTCGGCTTTGAGGAACGTGTAATGTTAGTCAATCCACGTATTACCGCAGAGGGCTATAAAATTGGTACTCGTGGATTCACAAATTACCTTTTACATGCGGACGACATGATAAAAGAATAAAGAAAGAGAGGAAAAATGATGAGATTACCTAATGGCATTGTATTAGATAAAGACGCTACATTTGGAGAATTAAAGTTTTCAGCACTCCGTCGTGAAGTACGAATCCAAAATGACGACGGTACGGTTTCAGATGAAATCAAAGAACGTACCTATGATTTAAAATCCAAAGGGCAAGGACGTATGATTCAAGTGAGTATTCCTGCCAGTGTTCCTTTGAAAGAGTTTGACTATAACGCAAAAGTGGAAATCATCAATCCAGTTGCAGATACCGTCGCTACCGCTACCTTCCGAGGGGCAGATGTTGACTGGTATATCAAGGCAGACGATATTGTATTGACGAAAGATTCCAGTACCTTTAAAAATCAGCCACAACCTAAAAAAGAGCCAGCCACGGATAAATAGTCATGCTACTTCCACTAGAGAGAAAGGAGGAAATCCCGCATGAAACAGTTTGGCATTCGTGGTAAAAGGATTCGCCCAAGTGACAAGGATTTAGTCTTTCATTTTACAGTAGCGTCCTTACTGCCAATTTTCCTGCTGGTTATCGGACTGTTTCATGTGAAGACAATCCAGCAGATTAACTGGCAGGACTTTAACCTATCACAAGTAGACAAGATTCACATTCCCTATTTAGTTATTAGTGTTAGTGTCGCAATTCTTGTCTGCTTGCTGGTGGCATTTCTATTCAAAAGATATAGATATGATACAGTAAAACAACTGTACCACCGTCAAAAGCTGGCTAAGATGGTACTTGAAAACAAGTGGTATGAATCGGAACAGGTCAAAACAGATGGCTTCTTCAAAGATTCGTCCAGTCGTACTAAGGAAAAGATAACCTACTTTCCCAAAATATTTTATCGCCTTAAAGATGGTTTAATACAGATGCGAGTGGAAATCACGCTAGGAAAATATCAAGACCAGCTCCTACACTTGGAAAAGAAATTAGAAAGCGGATTGTACTGTGAGCTGACGGATAAAGAGTTAAAAGATTCTTATGTGGAATATACCCTGCTCTATGACACCATCGCCAGTCGTATTTCTATTGATGAAGTCCAAGCCAAAGATGGCAAACTACGCTTGATGGAAAACGTATGGTGGGAATATGACAAGCTCCCTCACATGCTCATAGCTGGTGGTACAGGTGGCGGTAAAACTTACTTTATACTGACACTGATTGAAGCCTTGCTTTATACAGATTCTAAGCTCTATATTCTTGACCCAAAGAACGCCGACCTTGCCGACTTAGGCTCTGTGATGGGGAATGTCTACTACAGAAAAGAAGATATGCTCTCCTGCATTGACCGTTTCTATGATGAAATGATGGCACGAAGTGAAGCTATGAAAGAGATGGAAAACTATAAGACTGGCGAGAACTATGCCTACTTAGGACTTCCTGCAAACTTTCTTATCTTTGATGAATACGTGGCTTTCATGGAAATGCTGGGAAATAAAGAAAATACCGCAGTCTTAAACAAGCTCAAACAGATTGTCATGTTAGGTCGTCAAGCTGGCTTCTTTTTAATACTGGCTTGTCAACGTCCAGACGCAAAATATTTAGGCGACGGAATCCGTGACCAGTTTAATTTCAGAGTGGCACTTGGAAGAATGTCTGAAATGGGCTATGGCATGATGTTTGGCAGTGATGTACAAAAAGATTTCTTCTTAAAACAAATCAAAGGTCGTGGCTATGTTGATGTGGGAACAAGTGTCATATCAGAATTTTACACTCCCTTAGTACCAAAAGGTCATGACTTTTTGGAGGAAATAAAAAAACTAACCAACAGCAGACAGTCCACGCAGGCGACGTGCGAAGCGAAAGTCGCAGGTGTGGACTGATCTTGCTGGCTGGTGTGGCGATAGCCACGCCAGCACCTAACCCCCCGTATCTAACAGGGGGGTACAAATCGACAGGAAACAGTCAAAAAAATAGCAGAAAATTCTTTGGTTACAAGGAGTTTAGAAAATTTCGTGGTATGTCAAATGAGCTTCAATAGTTGACATACCTTTTTTAATTGGAGGGATTTAACTGAATGAACAAACTTTGATACAGCATTTAAAGGAAAAACGGTTGGCTTATGGGCTATCTCAAAACCGACTGGCTATTGCTACAGGCATTACAAGGCAATATCTTAGCGACATTGAAACTGGCAAGGTTAAGCCATCAGACGAGTTGCAACAATCCCTTTGGGAAACTCTGGAACGCTTCAATCCCGATGCCCCACTTGAAATGCTCTTTGACTATGTAAGGATTCGCTTTCCCACAATGGACGTACAGCATGTGGTTGAAGAAATATTGCAATTGAAACTTTCCTATTTTCTTCATGAAGACTATGGCTTTTATTCTTATTCAGAACATTATGCCTTAGGCGATATATTCGTTCTCTGCTCTCATGAGATAGACAAAGGTGTTCTGGTGGAATTAAAAGGTCGTGGGTGCAGACAATTTGAAAGCTATCTTCTAGCACAACAAAGAAGCTGGTATGAGTTCTTTATGGACGCTTTGGTGGCTGGTGGCGTGATGAAACGCCTTGACCTTGCCATCAACGATAAAACAGGGATTTTGAATATTCCCACACTGACGGAAAAATGCCTACAGGAAGAGTGTATTTCGGTGTTCCGCAGTTTCAAGAGCTATCGCAGTGGCGAACTGGTACGCAAAGATGAAAAGGAATGTATGGGAAACACGCTTTATATCGGTTCATTACAAAGCGAAGTCTATTTCTGTATCTATGAAAAGGACTATGAGCAGTACAAGAAAAATGATATTCCCATTGAAGACGCAGAGGTTAAAAACCGTTTTGAAATCCGACTAAAAAATGAGCGTGCCTATTATGCAGTACGTGATTTACTTGTCTATGATAATCCAGAGCATACAGCTTTTAAGATTATCAATCGGTATATCCGCTTTGTGGATAAGGACGATTCAAAAGCACGTTCCGATTGGAAACTCAATGAAGAATGGGCATGGTTTATTGGAAACAATCGTGAACGATTAAAGCTAACCACAAAACCAGAGCCTTACTCTTTCCAAAGGACACTAAACTGGCTATCTCATCAAGTCGCCCCGACCTTAAAGGTTGCTATTACACTTGATGAAATTAACCAGACGCAGGTTGTGAAAGACATTCTCGACCATGCGAAACTGACAGACCGACACAAGCAGATTTTAAAGCAACAGTCGGTAAAAGAACAGGACGTGATAACGACAAAAAAATAACTTAAATACAAATTCACTGCATACAGAAAGGAGAACATTTTTATGAATTTTGGACAAAACCTTTATAACTGGTTTCTATCAAATGCTCAATCACTGGTACTTTTAGCAATCGTTGTAATTGGCTTGTATCTTGGCTTCAAGCGTGAGTTTAGTAAACTGATTGGCTTTCTCATCATTGCGATTATTGCGGTGGGCTTGGTGTTCAACGCTGCTGGAGTAAAAGACATTTTATTAGAGCTATTTAATCGCATTATCGGTGCTTAAATTAAACCGTTATTTTGTGGAATATAAGTGGTTTTCTTATGTTCCGCAAAAGAATGGTACACCAAACGAAGTGCGGTAGGGATTTTTGAATCTCTACAAAGAAAGGACGTGAACACATGGACGATATGCAAGTCTATATTGCCAACTTAGGTAAATACAATGAAGGAGAATTAGTCGGTGCTTGGTTTACCTTTCCCATTGATTTTGAAGAAGTCAAAGAGAAAATCGGCTTGAATGATGAATACGAGGAATACGCCATTCACGATTATGAGTTACCCTTTACGGTTGACGAATACACTTCTATTGGCGAACTCAATCGCCTATGGGAAATGGTATCGGAGTTGCCAGAGGAACTACAATCCGAGCTATCTGCTCTGCTCACTCATTTTTCAAGTATTGAGGAACTAAGCGAACATCAAGAGGATATTATCATTCACTCGGATTGTGATGATATGGCAGATGTCGCACGTTACTACATTGAAGAAACTGGAGTATTGGGCGAAGTGCCAACCAGTCTTCAAAACTATATTGATTACGAATCCTATGGTCGTGATTTAGAAATTTCGGGAACTTTTATCACAACCAATTATGGGATTTTTGAAATCGTCTATTGAAAGGATTGATTCTATGAAGAAAATACGAAGCTATACCAGTATTTGGTCTGTTGAGAAAGTGCTGTACTCCATCAACGATTTTAGACTTCCGTTTCCCATAACCTTTACGCAAATGACGTGGTTTGTCGTGTCACTGTTTGCGGTTATGATACTTGGCAACTTGCCACCTCTTTCCATGATTGAGGGAGCATTTCTCAAATATTTTGGAATTCCTGTGGCTTTCACATGGTTTATGTCTACAAAAACCTTTGATGGTAAAAAGCCTTATGGATTTTTGAAGTCTGTCATTGCTTATGCACTGCGACCAAAGCTGACCTATGCAGGGAAAAAAGTAACCCTTGGCAGAAACCAGCCACAAGAAGCCATTACGACAGTTAGGAGTGAATTTTATGGCATATCCAATTAAATACATTGAAAATAATCTGGTCTGGAATAAAGATGGCGAATGTTACGCCTATTATGAGCTTATTCCTTACAATTACTCATTCCTAAGTCCAGAACAGAAAATACAAGTGCATGATTCTTTCAGACAGCTTATCGCACAAAATCGTGATGGCAAGATTCATGCTCTACAAATCAGTACAGAATCCAGCATACGTTCTGCACAAGAACGTTCCAAAGAGGAAGTAACTGGCAAACTCAAAGTAATTGCCTATGACAAAATCGACCAACAGACAGACGCTTTAATATCCATGATTGGCGAAAATCAAGTGGACTACCGCTTCTTTATCGGCTTTAAGTTGCTTCTCAACGATCAAGAGTTTTCTATGAAAAGTCTTACCGTTGAAGCCAAAAATGCTTTGTCTGATTTTGTCTATGATGTGAACCATAAGCTAATGGGCGATTTTGTCAGCATGAGTAATGATGAAATCCTGCGTTTTCAGAAGATGGAAAAGCTCTTGGAAAATAAAATCTCTCGTCGTTTCAAAATCCGTAGACTGGATAAGGACGACTTCGGCTATCTGATTGAACATCTTTATGGACAGACAGGTACAGCTTATGAAGATTATGAGTACCATCTATCAAAGAAGAAGCTGGATAATGAAACGCTGATTAAATATTATGACCTTATTAAACCGACCCGTTGTCTGGTGGAAGAAAAACAGCGATACCTAAAAATTCAACAGGAAGACGAAACCGTCTATGTGGCGTACTTTACCATCAACAGCATTGTCGGCGAATTGGACTTTCCGTCCTCTGAAATCTTCTACTACCAGCAACAGCAATTTACATTCCCGATTGATACTTCTATGAATGTGGAAATCGTGGCAAACCGTAAAGCACTAAGCACCGTTCGTAATAAAAAGAAAGAACTAAAAGACCTAGATAACCACGCATGGCAAAGTGATAACGAAACCAGCTCTAATGTGGCGGAAGCTCTGGAAAGTGTCAATGAGCTGGAAAATAATTTAGACCAAAGCAAGGAATCCATGTATAAGCTCTCTTATGTGGTGCGTGTTTCCGCAAATGACTTGGACGAATTGAAACGTCGTTGTAATGAAGTGAAAGATTTTTATGACGATTTAAGTGTCAAGTTGGTACGACCATTTGGAGATATGCTGGGCTTACATGAAGAATTTTTACCATCAAGCAAGCGTTATATGAATGACTATATTCAGTATGTAACCTCTGATTTCTTAGCTGGACTTGGTTTCGGTGCTACTCAAATGCTTGGCGAAAATGAGGGTATTTATGTTGGCTATAGCTTAGATACAGGACGCAATGTCTACCTCAAACCTGCTCTTGCCAGTCAAGGGGTTAAGGGTTCAGTAACCAATGCATTAGCGTCTGCCTTTGTAGGTTCGCTAGGCGGTGGAAAATCCTTTGCGAATAACCTTATCGTCTATTATGCAGTGCTTTATGGGGCACAAGCAGTGATTGTTGACCCGAAAGCGGAACGTGGCAGATGGAAAGAAACCTTGCCAGAAATCGCTCACGAAATTAATATTGTCAATCTGACTTCTGATGAGAAAAATAAAGGCTTACTTGACCCTTACGTGATTATGAAAAATCCCAAAGATTCTGAATCACTGGCAATCGACATTTTGACGTTCCTTACGGGGATTTCATCACGAGATTCTGACCGTTTCCCTGTTCTACGAAAAGCCATTCGTGCTGTAACTAATAGTGAAGTGCGAGGTCTTCTGAAAGTGATTGAGGAATTACGGGTTGAGGGAACTCAAATAAGCACCAGCATAGCCGACCATATCGAAAGTTTTACAGACTATGACTTTGCACATCTGCTCTTTAGTGATGGATATGTGGAGCAGTCTATCAGTCTTGAAAAACAACTGAACATCATACAGGTTGCCGACTTGGTACTTCCCGATAAAGAAACCTCCTTTGAGGAATATACCACAATGGAGTTACTATCGGTGGCAATGCTGATTGTCATTAGTACCTTTGCGTTAGACTTTATCCATACAGACAGAAGCATTTTTAAAATTGTTGACTTAGACGAAGCGTGGAGCTTCTTACAGGTGGCACAAGGTAAAACACTGTCTATGAAACTGGTTCGTGCTGGACGTGCTATGAACGCTGGGGTATATTTCGTGACCCAGAATACAGATGACCTTTTAGATGAAAAGCTGAAAAATAATCTTGGTTTGAAATTTGCGTTCCGCTCTACTGACCTTAACGAGATTAAAAAGACCCTTGCCTTTTTCGGCGTTGACCCAGAGGACGAAAATAATCAGAAGCGATTGCGTGATTTGGAAAATGGACAGTGCCTTATCAGTGATTTATATGGTCGTGTCGGTGTGATACAGTTCCACCCTGTATTTGAAGAACTGCTCCATGCCTTTGATACCAGACCGCCTGTGCGAAAAGAGGTGTAAATGTGAAACCATCAATATTAAACAGAATAAAATCAAACTGGACGCTGAAGCGTCTAGGTAAAGTGGCAATGACAGTGGCTTTCACACTTGTGATTGCCATTTTTCTTTTAGCCATGATGGGAACAGTGGTTCAAGCTGCGGGCTTGGTAGATGATACAATCAATGTGGCAAATGAGTACAGCCGATACCCACTTGAAAACTATCAACTGGATTTTTATGTTGATAATAGCTGGGGCTGGCTACCGTGGAACTGGTCGGACGGAATTGGAAAACAAGTCATGTATGGCTTATATGCCATTACCAATTTTATTTGGACAATCAGTCTTTATGTTTCCAATGCGACTGGCTACTTAGTTCAAGAAGCCTATTCCCTTGACTTCATTTCTGCTACAGCAGATTCCATTGGCAAGAATATGCAGACCCTTGCAGGAGTTACGCCTAGCGGACTATCAACAGAGGGATTCTATGTTGGATTCCTCTTACTCTTGATTTTGGTTCTTGGGGTTTATGTTGCCTATACAGGACTGATAAAAAGAGAAACTACAAAAGCGATTCATGCCATTGTGAACTTTGTCATGGTATTTATCCTATCAGCTTCCTTTATTGCCTACGCTCCCGACTACATTAAAAAAATCAATGATTTTTCATCAGACATCAGTCAAGCCAGCTTATCACTTGGCACAAAAATTGTCATGCCCCATTCCGATAGTCAAGGCAAGGACAGTGTGGACTTGATACGTGACAGCCTATTTTCCATACAGGTTCAACAACCGTGGCTACTGCTTCAATACAACAGTTCAGACATTGAAAGTATTGGTGCTGACCGTGTGGAAAGTCTACTTTCAACCAGTCCAGACAGTAATAATGGAGAAGACAGAGAAAAAATTGTAGCAGAAGAAATCGAAGACAGAAACAATGTGAACATGACGATTACAAAAACTATTAACCGCTTGGGTACAGTCTTCTTTCTCTTTGTATTCAATATCGGGATTTCTATATTCGTATTCCTACTAACAGGAATCATGATTTTCTCGCAGGTGCTTTTTATCATCTATGCTATGTTTCTGCCTGTGAGCTTTATTTTAAGTATGATTCCATCTTTTGATGGTATGTCGAAACGAGCCATTACTAAACTCTTTAATACCATTTTGACACGAGCTGGAATCACGCTGATTATTACGACAGCCTTTAGTATTTCAACCATGCTCTATACCTTATCGGCTGGTTATCCGTTCTTTTTGATTGCCTTTCTACAGATTGTGACCTTTGCAGGAATCTACTTCAAACTGGGCGATTTAATGAGTATGTTTTCGCTTCAAAGCAACGATTCTCAAAGTGTGGGAAGTCGTGTGATGAGAAAACCTCGTATGCTTATGCACGCTCATATGCACCGCCTACAGCGTAAACTTGGACGCTCCATGACAGCTTTAGGTGCTGGCTCTGCCATTGCCAGTGCTACAGGAAAACAAGGACAGTCGGGTAGTTCTGGTAGGACACAAGCAGATCACACCCGTCCAGACGGACAGGAAAAATCAACACTTGGAAAACGTATCGGACAAACAATCGGAGCAGTTGCTGATACCAAAGATAAAATCGTTGATTCTGCTGGTAATCTCAAAGAACAGGTTAAGGATATTCCGACCAATGCAAGATATGCAGTGTATCAAGGAAAATCCAAAGCAAAAGAAAATGTTCGTGACCTAACTTCCAGTATTTCTCAAACCAGAGCAGACAGAGCCAGCGGACGCAAGGAACAGCAGGAACAAAGACGCAAAACCATTGCAGAGCGTCGCTCTGAAATGGAACAGGTCAAACAGAAAAAACAGCCAGCTTCTTCCGTTCATGAAAGACCAGCTACTAAGCAAGAACAATCTCATGATGGACAGACCGCAAAACAATCTTCTGTTCAGGCTTTACGCATGGAATCTCAACAAGCCAAACAGGAGCGTCCAGCAGTTAAGTCCGATTCTTCAAGTTTAAAAGCGGAACGTCAAAACCGTACTACACAAGAAAGAACAGTTCAAAAGCCAGCAACTTCAACTACACCAGCAGACAGAGCTTCACAACGTCCAGTCACAAAAGAGCGTCCGTCTACTGTTCAAAGAGTTCAAAGTCAAAACCTTAGAAATAGACCACCAATAAAATCCGCCACTATCAAGAAAGGCAGTAAGAAACCATGAAACTGAAAGCTTTAGTGATTGGTGGTTCTGGGCTATTCTTGATGGTCTTCTCACTACTTCTGTTTGTTGCCATTTTATTTTCAGATGAACAAGATGGCGGTTTTTCAAACATTCACTATGGCGGTGTGAATGTTTCCGCAGAAGTGCTGGCTCATAAGCCTATGGTAGAAAAATACGCTAGAGAATATGGCATTGAAGAATACGTCAATGTACTGCTTGCTATTATACAGGTGGAATCGGGCGGTACTGCCGAAGATGTTATGCAGTCCTCGGAATCCCTTGGTCTACCACCCAATTCATTGAGTACAGAAGAATCCATCAAGCAAGGTGTGAAGTATTTCAGTGAATTATTAGCCAGTAGAGATAGGCTCGGTGTGGATTTGGAATCGGTTATCCAGTCCTACAATTATGGCGGTGGCTTCTTAGGGTATGTGGCTAATCGTGGAAACAAATATACCTTTGAACTGGCTCAAAGTTTCTCTAAGGAATATTCAGATGGCGAAAAAGTGTCCTATCCCAATCCAATAGCCATACCCATCAATGGGGGCTGGCGATATAACTATGGCAATATGTTTTATGTTCAGCTTGTTACGCAGTATCTTGTCACAACTCAATTTAATGATAATACGGTACAAGCCATCATGAACGAAGCACTGAAATATGAGGGTTGGAAGTATGTCTATGGCGGAGCTTCCCCGACTACTTCATTTGATTGTAGCGGACTGACACAATGGACGTATGGCAAAGCTGGGATTAAATTACCACGAACCGCACAACAACAATATGATGTGACCCAACATATCCCACTATCCGAAGCAAAAGCCGGCGATTTAGTTTTCTTTCATTCTACCTATAACGCTGGTTCTTATATTACTCATGTTGGCATATACCTTGGCGATAATCGAATGTTTCACGCAGGAGACCCTATCGGCTATGCCTACTTAACAAGCTCCTACTGGCAACAGCATTTAGTAAGAGCAGGACGAATCAAACAATGAGAAAGGAAGATTCAATGATGAAATTCAGAAAAAATCAGAATAAAGAAAAACAGATACCAAAGGAAAAGAAACCTCGTATCTACAAAGTCAATCCTCGTAAAAAGGTTGTAATTGCCTTATGGGTGCTTTTAGGGCTTAGTTTTAGCTTTGCGATATTTAAGCACTTTACAGCTATTGATACCCATACCGTTCACGAAACAACTATCATAGAAAAGGAATACGTTGATACTCATCATGTAGAAAATTTTGTAGAGAACTTTGCGAAAGTTTACTACTCATGGGAATTAAACGACAAATCTATTGATAATCGAATGGAAAACCTCAAAGCCTATCTGACAGAGGAACTTCAAGCTCTCAATATCGATACGGTTCGTAAAGATATTCCTGTATCGTCTTCTGTAAGAGGGGTTCAGATATGGACGGTAAAAGCGGATGGCGAAAACCAGTTTGATGTGACTTATAGTGTAGACCAGTTGATTACAGAGGGGGAAAATATAAAGACCGTCCATTCTGCTTATGAATTGACAGTCTATGTTGACAGTGATGGAAATATGGTTCTTATTAAAAATCCGACGATTACCAGCGTTCCAGAAAAATCAGATTATACACCAAAGATAAAAGAAAGTGATGGCATGGTTGATTCCACCACAACCAATGAAATCAATGAGTTTCTAACAACGTTCTTTAAATTCTACCCGACCGCAACCGTAAAAGAACTTTCTTACTACGTGAATGATGGGATTTTGAAGCCGATCAGAAAAGATTATGTCTTTCAAGAATTGGTAAATCCTATTTATAATCGCAAGGATAATCAAGTCACGGTATCACTGGCAGTAAAGTATCTCGACCAGCAGACCAAAGCAACGCAAGTATCTCAATTTGATTTGGTGCTAGAAAAGGTAGGAAATAACTGGAAGATTATAAAATAACTTTTAGTACATGGTTATAGCTATTTGTAACTGCTATTTTGTAACCACGTTCTCCTTTGACAAAAAATCGGATATATCTTTACAAATGTACTCTTATGTGCTAATGTTAATGTAAGTATATAAAAGGAGTTAATAAATATGCGGCAAGGTATTCTTAAATAAACTGTCAATTTGATAGTGGGAACAAATAATTAGATGTCCCTTTTTAGGAGGGGTTAGTTTTTTGTGCCCAGTTTAAGAATACTTTTATCATGTGATTATGAAGTATACAGAAAATATCTGTATGCTTATGATTGTGCATTTATTTCCCAGTGATAAGAGTATCTGTCACTGGGATTTTTTATGCCTTTTTGGCTTTTGAATGGAGGAAAATCACATGAAAATTATTAATATAGGTGTTTTAGCTCATGTTGACGCAGGAAAAACTACTTTGACAGAAAGCTTACTATATACTAGTGGAGCGATTGCGGAGTCAGGAAGCGTGGATAGAGGCACAACAAGAACGGATACTACATTTTTAGAACGTCAGCGAGGAATTACAATTCAGACAGCAGTAACCTCTTTTCAGTGGAAAGATATTAAGGTAAACATCATAGATACTCCAGGACATATGGATTTTTTAGCAGAAGTATATCGCTCGTTATCAGTTTTAGATGGGGCAATCCTACTAATTTCTGCGAGAGATGGAGTACAAGCACAAACTCGGATATTATTTCATGCACTAAATAAAATGGGTATTCCCACAATCTTTTTTATCAATAAGATTGACCAAAATGGGATTGATTTATCAACGGTTTATCAAGATATTAAAGAGAAACTTTCTATGGAAATTATAATCAAACAGAAAGTAGAACTGCACCCTAATATTTGTGTGATGAGCTGTACGGAATCTGAACAATGGGATACGGTAATAGAAGGAAATGATTACCTTTTGGAGAAATATATACTTGGGAAATCATTGGAGATATTAGAACTCGAACAAGAGGAAATCAGAAGATTTCAGAATTGCTCCTTGTACCCTGTTTATCACGGAAGTGCAAAAAGCAATATAGGGATTGAGCAGCTTATAGAAGTGATAACAAATAAATTTTATTCATCAACATACAGAAAGAAGTCTGAACTTTGCGGAAATGTCTTCAAAATTGAATATTCGGAAGAAAGACAACGTCTTGCATATGTACGCCTTTATGGCGGTGTCCTGCATTTGCGGGATTCGGTTAGAATATCGGAAAAGGAAAAAATAAAAATTACAGAAATGTATACTTCAATAAATGGTGAATTATGTAAAATTGATAAGGCTTATTCCGGGGAAATTGTTATTTTGCAAAATAAGTTTTTGAAGTTAAATAGTGTTCTTGGAGATACAAAGCTATTGCCACAGAGAGAGAGAATTGAAAATCCGCTCCCTCTGCTGCAAACAACTGTTGAACCGAGCAAACCTCAACAAAGGGAAATGTTACTTGATGCACTTTTAGAAATCTCCGACAGTGACCCGCTTCTACGATATTATGTGGATTCTACGACACATGAAATCATACTTTCTTTCTTAGGGAAAGTACAAATGGAAGTGACTTGTGCTCTATTGCAAGAAAAGTATCATGTGGAGATAAAAATAAAAGAGCCTACAGTCATTTATATGGAAAGGCCGTTAAAAAAAGCAGAGTATACCATTCACATCGAAGTGCCACCGAATCCTTTCTGGGCTTCCATTGGTCTTTCTGTAGAACCGCTTCCATTAGGGAGCGGAGTACAGTATGAGAGCTCGGTTTCTCTTGGATACTTAAATCAATCGTTTCAAAATGCAGTTATGGAAGGGATACGCTATGGCTGTGAACAAGGATTGTATGGTTGGAATGTGACGGACTGTAAAATCTGTTTTAAGTATGGCTTATACTATAGCCCTGTTAGTACCCCAGCAGATTTTCGGATGCTTGCTCCTATTGTATTGGAACAAGTTTTTAAAAAAGCTGGAACAGAATTGTTAGAACCATATCTTAGTTTTAAAATTTATGCACCACAAGAATATCTTTCACGAGCATATAACGATGCTCCTAAATATTGTGCGAACATCGTAGACACTCAACTGAAAAATAATGAGGTCATTCTTAGTGGAGAAATCCCTGCTCGGTGTACTCAAGAATATCGTAATGATTTAACTTTCTTTACAAATGGACGTAGCGTTTGTTTAACAGAGTTAAAAGGGTACTATGTTACTACTGGTGAATCTGTTTGTCAGCCCCGTCGTCCAAATAGTCGGATAGATAAAGTACGATATATGTTCAATAAAATAACTTAACACATTTTATATTGTTATATAAATGTGGCTTCTTGTTAAACGAGATGAAATATTCTTTAATACAGATTTAAATTAAATGTAAAGGAGGAGATAATTATTATAAACTGTGAGTGGGTACTGTGTCCCATCTGTGGAAATAAAACACGTTTGAAAATAAGGGAAGATACTGAATTGAAGAACTTTCCTCTCTATTGTCCTAAATGTAGACAGGAAAATTTCTGTAAAATATAGTACAGATAAAAAAATGGAGGGTTGCATCATGACAACAAAACGAGTCCTTGCAATACATGATATGTGTTCTTTCGGCCGCTGCTCTCTGACGGCCGCGCTGCCGGTCATTTCATCCATGGGTATTCAAGTCTGCCCGTTCCCGACAGCGCTGTTCAGCAACAATCTGACGTACGGCACCTTCACCTTTACTGATTTCACGCCGCATATGCAAGAGTTCATGGATAAATGGCAGGAACTCGGCTATACGTACGACGCCATCTACAGCGGCTTTTTGGCTGATGGCGGCCAGACGGCCATTGTCGCCGAAGCGGCGGCGCGTTTCGGCACAACAGACACGTTGATTGTCGTCGACCCGGCAATGGCTGACGACGGCGCGTTGTATCCCGTCTTCAGCACAGCCTTTGTCGGCGAAATGCGCAAGCTGATCGGCAAGGCGACGGTTATCACTCCGAACTATACCGAAGCCTGTCTGCTTCTGGACCGTCCGTATTCCGCCGACGTCTTGACCACAAAAGAAGTGACCGACGTCTGCCGTCAGCTGACGCAGCTCGGACCGAAGCAGGTCGTCATCACCAGCGTTCCCGGCGCCAACGACGAGATTCGCAACATCAGCTACGACAGTCTCTCCGCTTCTTTCAATGAAGAAAAGACTTATCGCATCCCCTTCAGCACCTGCGGTACCGGCGATATTTTCACCAGTGTCCTCACTGGCGCGCTGCTTCGCGGCAAAACGCTCCACGATGCTGTAAAAACGGCTACGACCTTCCTCAGCCATGCCATCAGTTACACGTACAAAGCAAAATCGGATTACAGAGAAGGCGTTCAGGTAGAGCCTTGCCTGAAAGAGCTGGTAAAACTCTGTCCGTAATTTCCCTGCCGACCAATGAAAAAGGACCGATGAATCCGTTTCGATTCATCGGTCTTTTTTTATCCCCGTCTCACAGGATCATGACGAACGTGCCGAGAACGATAAGCGCCGTGCCGGCCGCCGTTTTCAGAGAAATACCTTCTCCCAAGAGCACCGCCGCCAGCAGTACCGTAAAAACGATGCTGCATTTGTCGATAGCCACAATCTGCGCTACGCTGCCTGTCTGCAACGCTTTGAAATAGCAGAGCCACGAAGCCCCCGTCGCCAAACCGGAAAGAAGCAGAAACCACCAGTTCCGACTCGTAAAGGATTGCAGCGAACTGCCGTGTCCGGCAATAAACACCATGGCCCACGACATGACAAGAACCACTACGGTGCGAACGGCAGTGGCCGTCGTGGAATCGACGCCATCCATGCCGATTTTCGCCAAAATAGCAGTCAGCGCCGCGAAAACAGCGGAAGCGAAAGCAAATAGCAATGCCGTCATCAGTATTCCTTCTTTCTCATGATCCTATCTTAATTGTACCCTTTTCTATTTCAAATAAATGCACGGCGCCGGCCCGCTCGGCAGCAATATCCCGTGCCAATCGTTGCGTTTCGGCGGAGCAGGTAAAGAGAAACAGCTGTTTTTCCGCCGCCAAATCGGCCAGAAAAGAGAGGGCCTCCTTTTGACGCACTTCATCAAAGCGGACAAAAACGTCGTCAAGAATCAGCGGCAGCGGTTCGATCTGTTTGGCAAACGCTTCTGCCAAGCTGATGCGGATAGCCAGGTAGATCTGATCTCCCAGACCGCTGCTCCATTGTTTTTCCGGGACCCGGCGCTGCGTATTGTCGACGGCAAAGAGCTGATGTCCGTCAAAGCTCGCCTGCAGCGTATAGCGTCCCTGTGTCATCCGTTCCAGGTATTCGCCGGCCCGGCTGATGATCAGCGGCTGGCGGACCCGTTCGTAGTAAGCCTGTGCCGCTTCAAGTATATGGGCGGCAAATACGTCGGTCAGCCAATCGTCGACAAGCCGTTCCAATTCGGCGGCGCCGTTTTCCTTGTCCTGCAGCAATCTCGCGGCGCTGTCATTCCTGGCCATGCGGCTGAGACGTTCAACAATGACGCCGCGCCGTTCGGCAATGGCCGCCAGTTTCTGTTCTCCTTCCGCCGCCTTCCGTTCATAAAAAGCACATTCTTCGTTCCAGAATTTCGGTTCGTGCACCTTCAATTCGCGGCGCAATTCGGCCAGTTCTGCCGGATTTTTGGCAATCAGCCGCAAATGGGCCTCCGACTGTTCGTGAATTTCGGCGTATTGACGGAATTGCTTGTAACGCAGCACCTTGCTGCGGAACTCCCCTGCTGTAGCGGCGCCGGTTTGTTCCATCAGGTACCCCATCTGCTGCCGCCGAATCTCTTTCTCCTTCTCCAAGCGGTCGATTTGTTCCTGTCGCTCTTCCTGCTGCCGGTCCTGCTCTTTGGCCACTTCCGCCTGCACGCGGATTTGCTGCCATTGGCGATATAGTTCTTCCGTCGTTTCCGGCGTACACTCCTTGCGGATGCCGAGAAGTTGAAAAAGTTGTTCCCCGTTATCGCGATAATAGACGAGTTCCTGATTCAGCGCCCCCTTCGTCTCCTGCCAATGGCGTTCTTCATCGGCCAATGCCTGCCACTGCCGCCAGTTCGCCGCAGCAGCAGTCAAATCGGCCGGTTTCAAGTGAATGAAGCCGCTCCCCTGCTGCCATTCCCGCCATTCCCGATCCAGACGGGCCGCTTCTTCGCGCCAATGCCGGCCGCGCTCTTGCCATTCCTGCTGCAAGGCCGTATACATGACATGCTGCTCCCGTTCCCAGGAAACGCGGCTTTCCCGTGTATGCCAATCGAGGTACCGGCGCCGCAGATCGTCCAGCGCTTCATCCCACGCTGCGGCCGCTGCCGTAGGCTGCAAGGCAATGCCTTCAGCCGCGGCCAGCCCGCTCAATTCCCGATCACAGGCGGCGAGCGCCGCTGACAGCCGCTGTTCTTCCTGCGGTACGCGGCCTCGGCGCTTGCCCTGATAGACGGCGGCAATACCGGCCAACAGCAAACTGGCAGCAACGCCGCAGCCGCCGAGCCGCATATCAATGGCGGCCAGCGCGATGAGAAGACCGAAAACGGCGGCAACGAGTACGAAGAGAACCGATAAGGCGAGGTACGTATGCGACGTTCCGGCCATTCCCTCTTGCAACCACGCAAGCTTTTCCGCCGTCTGCTGCCGTACGGTCAGCAACTGGCGGATCTTTTCCATATGGCGTCCCGTTTCCTGCCAGCCGTCCGCCGTCCGTTCCGCCGCATTGCTTGCCGGCTGAGCCGATCCCATCGGTTTCGGCTCGGCGGCCCGCCACTTCTCCTGCTCCTGCGCGACGGAATGCAGCTTCCGTGCCAGCGTCTCGGCCTGCTGCCAGTCAACCGCTTTCGGAATCGTCGCCGAGCCGGACCAGAGATGCAGCGTTTCGGCCAGGCGATTGCTGGCAAAGGCGCGGTCGACGGCGGCATCCTCACTGTCGTTCACGCGCTGCGCCGTTTCTCTCCACGCCGCCGCCTGACGGTGCAGCTCTTCTATCTGTTCACTGCCGCTGAGCCAGCGGTGCCATTCCTCCCGAAACGCCGATTTCGTGCGCAGTCCCTGTTTCAGCCCCGTGATCTCCAGATCGAATTCGTTCACCTTATCTTCCAGCTCTCTCCAGCGCTGTGCGCCGTCGGCGGGGAACTGCGCCACATCGGCGAGGGACTGCATGTGCTCCCAGGCATCGCAGCCGCGCTGATAGACTTCCCACGCCGCCAACGGCATCGCGATCCGCTCCAGCTGCTGCCGCGCTTCCTCTACGGCAACGCGAACGGTTCTGGCGTCGACGTGCGTCTTGCGTTCTTCCGCCTGCAACCTGGCAAATTCTTCTTCATCATAAGCCAACGCCTCAATCTTTTTATCGATGTCCTGTTGCGCCGCCAGCAAGAGATTGATCGGCTTTTTTCCCTGCGGTGAAGCGACAAAAAGATCATTCATACGACGCAGCAGGTCACGACGGATCACGCTCATGCGAATACCGCCTTCCATGCTGAAAAAATGACTGCGTACCGTTTCATTGGCGAGAATGCCGAATCCCTGCAGATCTTCAAGGCCGATGGCAAATATCTGGTCATAGGCGTTGCGGTCGAGACCGTGCCACCACAACACGGACGGCTCTTCGTGAAAAACAGTCGCACCGTCTGTAATATAAGATTCCTTTTCATTGCGGTAAATTCGATAAGACGACCCGTCTTCACGGCAGATATCCATATGTCCGAAATAACCGCGCCAATTGCCGCGCAAATAGCCGAAAAGCATGGACCGCACGTATTTCATCAATGTCGTCTTGCCGCTCTCATTCTGACCGTGGAGGACGATCAGACCGCGCTGCGGCGGATTCCATTCTACTTGATGATAAATACCGAAATCATCAAGGTTCATCTGCACTATTTTCATTGCCCCGTCCCCTTCTTGCCTGCCATGAGCCGTTCCATTCCCAACCATTTCGCCCGTTCAAAGGCCCCCAGAATACGGGCATCGCCGAGATTTCTTCCATATTCGCCGAGCCTGTCGAATTCCGGACGCTGCGCTAAAATTTCCCGCAGCTTGTCGAGTCGTTCTCCGTCCGGCAATTGTGACAGCGTATCGGCGGCGCGCAGATAATCACCGAGCATATCCGGCAGCCGGCTCCGTTCGGAACTGTTCAGCGGCGGCCGCGTCCGATTGTGAAGCCTGTCGATCATGACGAAAGCATATTTCCCCTTTTCTTCCTCTTGCCAGGCGTCCAGCCAATAACGGACGGCGTCGCCGTCATTGAGGACGGAGTACAATTGTCCCACTCCGGTAAAGGTCAGATTCAGGAACACAGGTTTGCCGAAAGACCGCCGCAAGTCTTCTTTCAAATGCCGAACGGCCTCGCGCAGCTGAGCCGTAGAATACAACTCGTCGATGGCGATCTCCGCTTCCTGCCAACGAACGACGCTGGTATCGATAAATTGCAGCTTCGCCGAACCGTACGGCCCGACTTCGACGTAATAACACCCTCGCGGCCCCGTTTCCGTCCGGTCGAGCCCCTGCGGATTGCCGGCGTAGACTACATACGGATCCTGTTGCAGCACCGCTTCTTTATGCACATGGCCCAAGGCCCAATAATCCATCCCCGTCGCCGTCAGATCAGCCAGCGAAGACGGCGCATACGGCGAATCACCGCCGTCAACCTGCGTATGGAGCAGCGCGATGGCATACCTGTCGTCGGCGCCGCGTTTGAAGCGTCGCGCCAGATTTTCCCTGACTTCCCGCTGTCCGTAACTCTGTCCGTATACGGCTGCCGCTTCCACTCCGTCTACGAGCAGCGGCACCCGTTCCGGCGCAGCGGCGGAAAAAACATGCACATTGGGCGGAAACGGAATTTCCGCTTTCCACAAATTGAGGGGGTCGTGATTGCCCGCAACCATAAAGACGGCAATCTTATGCTGCGCCAACGTGTGAAGCTGGCGCACGTAATCGAGCTGAGCCGCCAGATTGTGCTCGGCGCCGGTATAAATATCGCCGCACACGAAAAGGGCGTGCACATCCTTTTCGACAGCGATCTGTACAATTTTCTGAAAAGCCTTGAGCGGCGCGTTGCCGACGATCTGACGCCAGCGGTCGCTAAGTTCGGGAAGACGCCGGAACGGGCTTCCCAGATGCAGATCACCGCATTGAATAAAACGCAACGATTTTTCCATCATCAATCTCCTTCTCCCAACCAGGCGGCTTTAAGCGCCGCCACGGCAGCCGGCAAGTCGGCGCCCGGTATCTTTGAAAACGAAAGGAGAAACTGACATTTCTCTCCTTCTTCTTTCGTTTCATAAAACGGCGCCAGCGCCAAAACACGGCATCCCTTTGCCGCCGCCCGCCGCAGCAGTTCCTCTTCCGTACAGTCGCTGCGCAGCGAAACATGGCAGTATACGCCGGAAACGATCTTGCCCACATGCAGCGAAGAGCCGAAAGCGGCTTGCAGCAGGCGCCGCATGAGACCGCCCTTATCTTGATACTCCTTCCGCAACCGCCTGATTTGCCGCGTCAAATCGCCTTTGCGGATATACGCTGCCAGCGCGCATTGCTCGGCAACAGACGCGCTCTGTCGAAAAAGGGAGCGCCGTTCATTATATTTGGCCATGAGCTGCGGCGGCAAGACCATATAGCTGAGGCGAAGAAAAAAAGGCAACACCTTGGAAAGCGCTCCCATATAGATGACATGACCGCCGCTGTCAAGGCTCTGCAAGGCCGGTACGGGACGGCCGTAATACCGCAGCTCGCTATCATAATCATCTTCAATGATCAGTCCCGACCTGGCTTCAGCCCAGCGGAGCAATTGATAGCGCAAACCGACGGGCATGACCGATCCCGTCGGAAATTGATGGGACGGACTGATATAAGCCAGCCGGGCCTTACTTGCCTGCAACGGCGAAAGATCGAAATCCCCTTGATGCAAGGTCAGCGGCACGATACCGTAGCCGCTGCTGCGAAAAATCTCGCGGCCCAGCCGAAAGCCGGGATCTTCAACGGCGACGGAAGCGTGGTCGTCCCGCAGGAGCTGCGTCAAAATAGCCAACAGCGGCGCCGTCCCGGCGCCGACGATGATGTTTTCGGCCGAAGCGCGGACGCCCCGTTCGGCATACGCATAATGGCTGAGTACGTCGCGCAAGGTCCAGACGCCCTGCTCGTCTTGGCAGGACGACAGCAGCTCCGGTGAAGACAGGACGCGATTCATATGCTTTCGCCACGTATCGAGAGGAAAGCAATTCAGATCCATTGCACCGCTGCCGAAATCATATTGCCACTCCGCCTGCAGTCGCCTTGCCGGCTGCTGCGGCGGCAGCGCCGCCTGTCCCCGTTTATCCAGCAGAGCCACTTCATACCGCGCCTTGTGGCGCCGCAGAATATACCCTTCGCTGGCCAGCTGGTAATACGCCTTTTCCACGATCATTTTACTCACGCCCACAGCCTGCGCCAATTCACGAACCGATTCCAGCTTCGTGCCGCCGGCCATGTGCTGCTGCTCGATTTCCTTGCGGTAGTATTCATAAATTTGTACATAATACGGTTTTTTCCGTGTCCGATCAATTTGCAGCATCTCCGACTCCCCAACTCCCTGGCAATAGTATTTCCTGCCAGTATACTCGTTATATTCGTTGCGTTCTCTCTTTATTGTTAACCCGTTATTGCATTTGTTAATTTGACATTATGATTTCTCTTCCGTATACTAACCATATCTACTTGCCTGGAGGGGGAATCTGACATGGAACTTCAAAAACTGATAACGTATACGGAACGCGTCAACGGCGGCGGCGAGCTCACTAAGGAGGAAGCCCTGGAGCTGCTCTCTCTGCCCGACAACGACACGCCGCTGCTGCTGGCCTTCGCCGATAAGATCAGACAGCACTTTCACGGTGACGCCGTCGATTGCTGCGCCATCGTCAACGGCCGTTCCGGCAAATGTCCGGAAAACTGCCGTTTCTGCGCGCAATCGGCCCATTATGACACCGGTGTCAGCGAATATCCGCTGCTGAGCGAAACTGCGCTTCTACAGGCGGCGGCCAAGGCCAAAGCGGCCGGCGCCACCCGCTTTTCCATCGTTACCGGCGGCCGCTCCGTCACCGAAGGCCCTGAATTCACAGCCGTCCTGACCGCTTTGCGCCGCATCCGCAGCGAAGTCGGCATCGAAACGTGCTGTTCTCTCGGCCTGATCACGAACAAACAGCTGCACGAATTGAAAGCTGCCGGCGTCGGCCGCTACCACGCCAACATCGAAACGGCGCCGTCCTACTTCCCGTCGATCTGTTCGACACACGGCTTCGCCGACAAAGCCGCGCTGATCCGCATGGCCGGAGAAGCCGGCCTGCGCGTCTGCTCCGGCGGCATCATCGGACTGGGCGAAACGCCGGAACAGCGGATTGAAATGGCCTGTACGCTGCGTGATCTCGGCGTTGATTCGATTCCGCTGAATATCCTCAACCCCATCGCCGGCACACCGCTGGCAGCGGCGCCTCATCTGGAACCCTGGGAAATTTTGCGGACCTTCGCCGTCTTCCGCTTTCTCTTACCGCAGGCGCAGATCCGCACTGCCGGCGGCAGAGAAGCCAATCTGCGCTCCCTCCAGGCTTATGCCCTCACAAGCGGCCTGAACGGACTGATGATCGGCGGCTATTTGACGACTTCCGGCAATGCCGTTTCCGTCGATGCGCAGATGCTGGCCGACTTGAAACGGAAACCCGTTCAGCCGCAATGCTGATCTTCGCCGCCGACCATTGCCGCAGCGACGGCGGCACCGACAAGCTCTCCATTCCGGCTGATGGCGGGGTACGCCGGGAGCACCTGCGTCCGGCTCGGCTCGGCCGCCAGACAGGCCTGCATGCCGTCAGCCATGACCGCCAGACTGCCGCGCACTTCCGTCAATACGCCGCCGGCGACGGCTATTTTCTGTCGCGGTATAACAGCGTTGCCGTACACATGCCGCAAGACAGCGGAAACGGACGCTCCGGCGAGCTGCGCGGAACGGACAAAAATAGAGGCCCCTATCTTGCAAAGATGCTCCACATCCGCCGGCGGCACGAGACGATTCCACAAGCGCCCCATACAATGCCGCGTCTCTCGCAGACAAGACGTTTGCAGCAGTCCGTTCATCTCTGCCGTCGTAAAGAACGGAATATCGGCGCAGTCGAAATAATCACACAAGACGTGTCGGTAGATTTCGGCAAGATACGCGCCGCCGATCATCTTCCCCAACACCTGACGCCCCGGCTGCGGCGAAGCCTCATCAACGCGCCGGTCCCAGACCGTCCCCGTCAGCTCGCTGAACGACGCTGCCGCCGCATGGACGAGCATCTGCCGCCGCGGTTCATACCAGCAGACCGTAAAGCCGGCGTCGCAAACGACGCCGACAGCGACATCGCCATACCGGTACGCGGCAGCCAATAACGATGCTGCCGCATCGTTGACGACAGCCTTCACGCGGCACCGCGCCAGGCCGCGCCGTTCCAGCGCCTGCTGCAGCAGTTCGCCGGCGGCCTTTCCCGTCAACAGCCGAAGCAGCTGCGCTTCTCGCGGCGAACGCGGCGCTACGGCAAACGGCACGGTCAGTCCGAGCGCGCAAGGCGGCGTTGTGCCGACGCATTCGGCAACGGCGGCGGCGAGAAAATCAAAAAACGCCGCTGCCGTCGTACCGTCGTCAGCGTCATCGTAACACGCCGTCCGCACGGGACGCTGCACCGTCTTTTCCAAGATATAGTATCCTTTGCCGAAAAGACGGACGCGGCCAACGCTGACCTTGGTGCCGGCGAAGGTCAGCGCCAAGTAGAGTCCCTGTTCCGTACCTGCAGGCAGCGGCAAGTACGACGGCTGCACCGAAAACGCCGCCTCCACGCCGTTCAGTGCCCGTTCCAGCTCGTGCTGAAACGCCGCAGAAAACGTTTTCAGCCTGTCGTCGGTCCAGTAAAACCGCTCGGCCCAAGCGCTTCGGTCATCTTTACGTATCGTCGCCATGCGACACCTCCTCTGCCCAAACAATACTACTTTATTTTACCATAAACCAAGAAAATCTGTATCACCTTAACGAAAATTCCGCAACTTATCATTGAAATTTTTTCCGCAAGCGTTTATAATTCATAACAGAGTGAGACCGTAAAGGCCGCACGAAGGGGTACACCACCGTCGGTGTATTTCTTCGTGCGGCCTATTTTTGTGAGAAAGGAGATGCGTACAGGATGATTCGCATCAATGGCAGCGAAATTGCCGCTGCAACCTTGCCGTTGCTGACGTATTTGCAGGAACGCGGCTTTCGGACCGACCGCATTGCCGTCGAACTGAACGGCGCCATTGTCAAGCGCGGCGATTATGCCGCAACGCTGCTGAAAGACGGCGATACGGCGGAGATCGTCCACTTCGTCGGCGGCGGCTGAAATACGAACAGGACCGGATCACTGCAATTTCACTACATTTTCAGCGAGGTGTTTACGATGACAGATGATAAACTCATTCTCGGCGGTCACGAATTTTCGTCCCGCTTCATTCTCGGTTCCGGCAAATACAGCGTCGACTTGATTCAAAGCGCCGTCGAAGCAGGCGGCGCCGAAATCATCACGATGGCGCTGCGCCGTGTCGAAGCCGGCCAAAAAGACAACATCATGGATTTCATTCCCAAAAGCATTACGCTCCTGCCGAACACGTCCGGCGCCCGTACGGCCGATGAAGCCGTACGCATTGCCCGCCTGTCCCGGGAAATCGGCTGCGGCGACTTCGTCAAGATAGAAATCATGACCGATTCCAAATATCTCTTGCCCGATAACGGAGAAACTGTTAAGGCAACGGAAATTCTCGCCAAAGAAGGCTTCATTGTCTTGCCTTATATGTATCCCGATCTCTACGCCGCCCGCGCGCTGGTAACTGCCGGCGCCGCCGCCGTTATGCCCCTGGCCGCCCCGATCGGCACGAACAAAGGCCTGGCGGCACGGGAATTCCTGCAGATCCTGATCAACGAGATCAGCCTGCCGGTCATCGTCGATGCCGGTATCGGCCGGCCGTCACAGGCCTGTGAAGCCATGGAAATGGGGGCGGCCGCCATCATGGCCAACACGGCCATCGCCACAGCCGGCGACTTGCCGCGCATGGCCCACGCGTTCAAACTGGCGGTCGAAGCCGGCCGTGCCGCATACCTTTCCGGATTGGGACGCGTTCGGGACAAAGCCGTCGCATCCGATCCGCTTACCGGTTTTTTAGGCGATTGAGGAGGCTGAACTATGGCAGAAAAACGAATTGACCACATGCATTACTTACCGGACATGGATATCCTCGATTCGGATATGCTCGAACAGGTTTTAACGCACCACGCCGCCTTCCGCGACGAAGATTACGACAGCGCCGATGTGACGGCCGCCCTCGCCAACCCCCACCTGGAACCGCGCGACTTCATGGCCCTCTTATCGAAAGCGGCGCTGCCCCATTTGGAGGAAATGGCCTGCAAAGCCCGGGCCGTCACACGCCGCCACTTCGGCAATTCCGTCAATCTCTTCACGCCGATCTATTTCGCCAATTATTGCGAAAATTACTGCATTTACTGCGGTTTCAATTCTCATAATAAGATCCAGCGCGCCCGCCTGACGGACGACGAACTGCACAGGGAATGTCGGAACATCGCCGTCTCGGGACTGGAAGAAGTCCTCATGCTCACCGGCGAAAGCCGTCATATGTCGGACGTCGCCTATATCGGCAATGCCATCCGGATCGCCCGTCAGTATTTCCGCGTCGTCGGCGTCGAAATCTATCCCGTAAACGTCGATGAATACCGGTTTCTCCATGAATGCGGCGCAGATTACGTCACCGTTTTCCAGGAAACGTACAACGCCGATAAGTATGAAACACTGCATCTGGCGGGACACAAACGGATCTTCCCTTACCGCTTCTACGCGCAGGAGCGAGCCATTCTCGGCGGCATGCGCGGCGTCGGCTTCGCCGCTCTCCTCGGTCTCGACGATTACCAAAAAGACGCCGTAGCGACGGGCATGCACGCCTGGCTCATGCAGCGCAAATATCCGCACGCCGAAATCTCCCTCTCCTGCCCGCGTCTGCGGCCGATCATCAACAACGATAAGATCAATCCGAAAGATGTCGACGAACGGCGTCTCGTCCAGATCATCTGCGCCTACCGACTCTTCCTGCCCTTCGCTTCGATTACCGTATCGAGCCGCGAGAACGCCCATTTCCGCAACAATATCATCAAAATTGCCGCCAATAAGGTCTCTGCCGGCGTTTGTGTCGGCATTGGCGGCCATCTGGAAGAGTCGGGCCAAGAAAAGGGCGACGAACAATTTGAAATCAGCGACAACCGCTCCTTCGACGAAATGTACGCAGCCGTAAAAGCGGCCGGCATGCAGCCTGTCACAAGTGAATATATCTATGTATAAGCCATGAAAATCAAACTGAACGGAAAAGAAACGGTAACGGCGGCCGGCCATCTCTACGGACTGCCGCATCCCGCTCACGCCGTCATCATCCTGAACGGTTACGGCATGTCGGCAGACGCGCCCCTCGCCGACGGCGATGAAGTATACATCATTTCCAAAGACGAATTGCCGCCGCAGGACGCGCTGGAACGAATGCTTTGCGCCCGTCACACGCCGCAGGTCTATGAAAAGGTCAAAGCCGCGACCGTCGCCATTGCCGGCCTCGGCGGTCTCGGCTCCAACGTCGCCGTCTATCTGGCCCGATGCGGCATCGGCGGACTGCATCTCGTCGACTTTGATACTGTCGACGTCAGCAATCTGAACCGCCAATCCTATTTCATCCGTGATCTGGGAGAAAAAAAGACCTTCGCGCTGGCCCGGCAATTAAGAGAAATCAACCCCTTTCTAAAGATCCGCACGGATAACGTGAAAGTTACGGCGGAAAACGCCGTTTCTCTCTTTGCCGGTGACCCCCTGATCTGCGAAGCCTTTGACGGCGCCGAGGCCAAGGCCATGCTCGTCAATACGATGCTGACCGAGTGCCCCGACAAATACATCGTCGCCGCTTCCGGCATGGCCGGCTACGGTGACAGCAATGCCATCAAGACGAGAAAAGTCACGGACAGACTCTACGTCTGCGGCGACGGCAGCCATGCCGCCCGGCCCGGCCGCGGTCTGATGGCGCCGCGCGTCGCGATCTGTGCGGCCCACGAGGCCAACATGATCCTGAAAATTCTCGTCGACTTACGTTAGCTTTCTCCTCCCGCCATATTCTATCTGTTCTATTGCAGCAGAACAGGTAGAATATGGCATTTGTTTTCAAGCGTACATCATAGAAGATAAGGGCTGCATATAGGACGCTGAAAGGCGCTTTTCATTGACGATTTACCAATAATAATGTATATTACTGTTAGTAATGTATTCGTCGAGTTTAATCTCTTTTGTTTATTCCTAGATACTATCAGGTGATTCCATGGGTAAAATTATTGCAATAACCAATCGCCTTCTTTCACGCCGTGATTTTTGGGATCAGATCGAACTGATCGCCGCTTCCCCGGTCGACGCCATCGTACTGCGGGAAAAGACACTGTCCGAAGAAGACTATTTTGATTACGCAAAAAAAACGCTGCAGATCTGTAACGTTCACCAAACGCAATGTATTCTCCATACCTTCGGAAAAGCGGCGGTCCGTCTCCACGTTCCCCGTTTTCAGTGTTCCTTGGAATACTTGGAGACCCACTCCTCCATCCGCTACTACATGTCCACGCTGGGAGTATCGGTACACACGGCGGCAGAAGCGCGCAAAGCCGAGCTTCTCGGCGCGACGTACATCGTTGCCAGCCACGTGTTCCCGACGAGCTGCAAGCCCGATGATCCGCCGATCGGCGTTTCCACATTGCGGGACATTTGCGGCGCCGTCTCTCTTCCCGTCTACGCACTGGGCGGAATCACGCCGCAGACGGTACACGAACTGGAAGACGTCCCTACTGCCGGCATCGTCGTCATGTCCGGTCTCATGCAGTGTGACGACGCCAATGCCTACGTCGCCGAATTGAAGAAATGAGGCATCCCCATGAGCATACTCTATGTCATCATCGATATGCAAAATGATTTCGTCACCGGTCCCCTCGGCACGGCGGAAGCCAAAGCTGTCGCCCCGAAAATCGCCGCCAAGATTCAAGACCTGAAACGAAGCGGCGCCAGTGATTACGATATCCTCTTTACCAAAGACACGCACGATGAAGATTACCTGTTCACCCAGGAAGGCCGGAAACTGCCGGTACCGCACTGTATCCGCAACACGCCGGGCTGGAACATTTGCCGGGAACTGCTGCCTTACTCGCTCTTTGCCACGATCCTGCAAAAACCGACCTTCGGCTGCACCGATCTGGTCGGCGAAGCGGCCCCCTATGACGAAATTACCGTAATGGGCGTCTGTACCGACATCTGCGTTATTTCCAACGCGCTCCTGCTCAAAGCCTTCTATCCGGAAAAGAAAATCAGCGTCGACAGCTCCTGCTGCGCCGGTTCCTCGCCGGAAGACCATGAACGGGCCCTGCAATCAATGGCAGCGTGCCATATCGATATTGTATAGAACAGAAGGCGAATGCTCAATTCATCCCAATGGACTAGATAAATTATTTAAAACATCTTTAGACTGAGTATAGCAATCCACTAGACTCAGTCTTTTTATTTTATATGTATTTTTTTATTTTGATATTCTTTATAGATATAAACTTGCCTATATCTAATATTTTGAGTTTAAACATAAGTTCTTCTAAGTAGCTTTAATCTAGAATTCCATGAGTAAAATATTCGGCGAACAAACTAAATCACCCTTACTTATATCGCAATAGCAATATATAATTTTTTATATCACTTATGTTGTTAAGATAAAAGACTGAGGGCTGTAATGTACTAACCCTCAGTCAAAATTTAAACAATTTAATAATAAATCCTTAATTTTAATTTATTATTCCTTATAACTCAGCTCCTAGATAAACGATTTCCCCATCTACAATTGTTGCTTCAGCCTTAATGTATTGATAGCCGATTCTTTCAATATTATTCGCATCCAAAAATGAATGTGGTAAGTTACATATTTCAAACAAACAAAGATCAGCATTACTTCCTATCTTTATCGTCCCAATATAATCCTCTAATCCCATAATTCTTGCAGGTGTAAACGTAACTGCCTTAATTATTTTTTCTATACTCATACCAATATTCAAGTATTTCGACATAATGAACGCTAAATTTCTTGCCATAGCTGCTCCCGGAACATTAAACCCTTTACTTGTTAAATCCGTACTAATAACATCGGGTTCAAATCCGCATTCAAATGCTTTCATTGCTACCGTATAATCAAAATTAATACATCCATTCGCCGCATCCAATATTACGCCTCTTTGTTGAGCATCAAATATTTCCTCAGGCACACTCCCGTTCTGGTTCAATATAGTATTTCCATGCCCCTGGAAGCAATGACAATATATATCATCAGCGCGCAATAATGCCAAAATATCACTGGCACTTGCCGGCGAATCTGTCGTATGCACACACACCGGAACCCCCACTTCATGACCAAAATCCAGTGCCATTTTCAAGGGAATTGCCCCAAATTCTCCTATAGTATTATGGATGTATTTAATCTTTATTCCCTTAATAAGTTCTTTGTGGTTATGTAACAAATGGCTAATTTTCTCTAAATGCAATAGAGATGGATTTAATATTTCTGGCATGTTTCCCCCAGGCTGCCCCATAGGAAACACATTAATAAACATATAAGTTTTCATCAATCTAGAGAATGTCTCATTATAGAAACTATCAAAATTAATATACCCTACCGTACCTTGATCAACTACGGTAGTTACGCCATAAGGGAATAATAAATCTGGATTTATCCCATACATACTCCCACTATATACATGCGTATGAAAATCTATAAATCCTGGCGATACATATTTTCCGGCAGCATTAATTATATTCTTAGAAGGCTCATTATCTTCATAAGGAACTATTTCATTACCTTTAATGGCCATTGAGCCTTGGGTAATTTGCTCATTTTCCGGATCAATAATAATGGCATCTTTAATTACCAAGTCATACATATGCTTCCCCCCTTATATAGATGCATGTTTATGATGGAATGTTACAAAATATGCACTAATGACTCCTAACAAACAAATTGTCCCCGCTAATACAAATCCGGCATTATATCCATAAGTTGTGACCATTATCCCTGTAATAGTAGGCGCTAACATAGCTGCTGTTTGTCCCAAAAAATGCATAATTCCACCAAAAGCGCCCGTCCTAGTTGGGTCAATATCAATCAAATTACTCCAATAAATAGAATTGGAGGCAAGCGCAGCTGTATTTCCCAATGCCATCAAAGTTAGAACTGCGGTCATACTTCCCGCAAAAGGAATACAAATAAAGGAAGCTCCCGAAAGAAGCAATGAAGCCATCGCAACGCTATTTCTTGCTATTCTGAGATTTCCAGTCTTTTTAAAAATGAAATCAGCAATTCTTCCGCCTAATGGTGTAGAAAAAATAGGTCCAATCCAAGGTATCATCCCTAAATACCACAATGATTTAAGACTCATTCCATATACATCTTGCAAATACTTCGGCGTCCATGTGAGCAACATAAAAATAATATAACTTATTGCGAAAAAGCCGACAGTATTGAATAAATACGCTGGATTTTTAAAGAAATCATACCAATGAGATTGCTGTTTTTCCTTTTCTGATGCAACTACATCATTATCCACTCCGGACCGTATCAGTTTTATTTCTTCTTTATTGACTCGAATATTTTCTTCTGGTAAGTTTGTGAAAATCCTCGAGAACAATAAAACCCAAATCACTCCCAAGCCCCCTAAAATCAGAAATGCAGTTCTCCAATTGAAGAAGGAAATCAAAAACACTGCTACCGGAGCAGTAATAACAGATCCTAAAGGAGTTCCTATCAACGTAATTGAAGAAGTAAATGTTCTTTCTCCTGGCGCTACCCAATTAGCTAAAGTACGACTCATAGAGACAAAGGACGGCCCTTCTGAAAAACCGAACATAGTTCTAACAACAAAGAAGCCCGCCATAGCTGAACCGCCAAAAAGACTCATCCCTAATTCACCTGCATAGGCAGTCATAGCAACGAATACTGACCAAATTGTTACAAATACAATCCAGACGAAACGAGGGCCCTTTTTATCAGCAAGAATCCCCCCAAAGAGACCACCAAAAATATATCCATATCCAAAGAATCCCTGTATGCTTCCCCATTGAGATGAATTTAATCCAAATTCCCTAATAATATCTTGTTGAGCATAGGCCAATGCACCTCTATCAATATAATTAATCGTCATTATTAACAGAACCATAAATATGATCCAATATCTAAATTTAGATGCTTTCATAATTATAATCCTCCCTTTAGTAGTATTTTAATCATTGCTTCGCGCTTTATCCCACAAAACAGCTATATCGTGCCAATGATCCGGTCTTTCTTCGTGGAAATACTCATGCGCCCCCAAATCACGAAACCATTCCAAACGTTTTTCCGTAGCATTCGTCATAATGGGATCTACGCCGATATCTTCGAGCATTTTTTTGACATCGCTCATTTCATGGGCTTGCCTTGCTCCGTGCCAAGCACTGGCCACAACAAGATAATCATTATTAAAATCAAAACTCTTACCATCTAAAGTCGTACCGATGGATTCGATAACGGACTTTTCAACGCCTAATACATGCGCTGCTTCAAGCATTTCCGCACCTAATGCAGCAATCCCTTTCATATAAATACTACGAACAAATTTGATGGCAATGGCATCACCCGGTTTATCGGTAATTGCTTTAATATTCATTCCATAAGGCACCAGTGCATCAATAAAAGGATTGCACTTCGCACCGGAAACTAAAACAGGAACTTTATAGTGAGCCTGACTAAGACTGGCCATCAATGCCCCATCAATAAAATTACCGCCACGTTTACTAACTAATTGGCTTTCTCTTTTTTTAACGCTTGGCAAGCTAGTCGATAAATCGACAAGGATTTTTTCCCTCGTTACTGATGGCAACAATCCTTCCGTCGTCTTTAGAGCAAATGTTCCGGGAACTACCATCATAATAATATCGCACATATCTACTACATCTGTTCCCGAATTAAGAAGCTGAACACCGACAGCATGGGCCCGCTCAAAAACAAAATGGCCTTTCTCAGCATCATTCTGCATCACATCATATGCATATATTTCTTTTAATCCCTCATCAGTGAGCCCTTTACTAATTTCATATCCAACTTCACCGAAACCAATAAATCCTAATTTCATGACAACCTACTCCTTATCTCTTAAATCTATTTTACGATCTCAGCACCTATTTCTTTTAACTTATCGGCTACCCAAGGACGGATATACGTACCATCTTCAGTAATATGTTTCATAATCCCCGCTTCTTTTTCCATGACTTTTCTAGTAGCCGCAGCAACTTCTTCTGCTTCTTCCGGCTTAATTACAATGATGCCGTCTGCATCTCCTACAATAATATCGCCGGGACAAACTACCTTCCCTCCAAAGGAAATCACTGTGTTAATTTCACCGGGGCCATTTTTATATGGGCCGTTAGGCGTTACCCCTTTGGCATATACAGGAAAGTCCATTTCTGCTATTTCGCCTGCATCACGAATAGCGCCATCCACAATAACGCCGGCCAGTCCTCTTTTTTTGCAATAGGTGATCATTAATTCGCCAAAAATAGCCCGATTAGCATCTCCTCCGGCATCAATAACGATGACATCCCCCGGTTTTGCCATATCCATCGCAGCGTGGAACATCAAATTATCTCCTTCTGGAACTTTAACGGTAAAAGCAGTCCCTAATAACGGTGCATGGTTTAACGGGGATATATCAGAGCGCACAGCAGCCGTACGATTCATACAATCATCAATATTGGCAACCGGCATTCCTTGAAATAAATTTACCAGTTCCTTCGACGGTCTTTCAAAATTTTCAACAATTTTACACCCAACATTATTCATTTTAACCCCTCCCATAAATATTTAATATAAAACAACAGGTAATATAACAATAGTGATTGCGCATTCATCATGTTATTAATTACTTGTTGTTATTCTACATCACCTTGTTTGTGCGGTAAAATGAATATATAATTATTTTATTATCAATATTTTTCATATTTAGAAGGTGAATACATGCACATACACGACATCCAAGCTTTCTTAGCTATTGCACAAACCCGCAATATGAGCCGTGCTGCAGAAAACCTATTTATTACCCAAACAGCAATAACTCATAGACTCCAAAATTTGGAAAATGAATTGGGACTAACACTGTTTGAGCGAGGCAGAGGCATAAAAGAAATTACCCTAACACCTTCGGGAGAGGATTTCATGCCTATTGCAAGACGTTGGGAATCTCTCACAATAGAAATGGCTCATTTTAAGAAAGCCGGTGAAAGTCTCCACCTATCCTTTGGATCAGTACAATTACTTAATGATTTTATTTTCCCTACATTATTCCACCAGCTTTTCTTGCATGAACCGACTATTCACCTGGAAATTCATACCGAACACACTACAGAATTGTATCCTCGCGTAGACCAACGCATGATAGATATTGCTGTCGTTTGGCGCAATATGAAATATCCCAATATAAAGTGTATTCCGTGGAAACAAACACCTATGGTTTTATTGAAATCCGGGTCTCCCAAAACAGCCGGTCGTATTTTAGTAAAAAACAATCGTTTAAACACAAAATCAGAAATATATGTTCCTTGGACACCCGAATTCAAGGCATGGCATGATGACCATTGGCCTTCTGACATTTTTACATCTCCGACAATGCTGACAGGATCACCTTTACTCTTGCAACTCTTGCAGGATACGGACCGCTGGGCAATTGCGCCCTTATGGCTTGCCCAACGCGCCATAAAATCAGGCAACTTCACCTATGCCTTACTAGATGAGCCCCCTAAAAATCTGACAGCCTATATAATTACTCATAAGTCCCCTCGCCCCAGCACAAAACGAGCACTAGATCTTTTATCAGAGTATCTGAAAGATTTCAAAATTTAAAATATCCCATATGAATATTGTCAAAAAATCCCCTGACAGAAAATTTTCGTCAAAACTTTTTACATGAGAACTGTTTTCAATACTCAAAGAGTAAAAAACGTAAATCGATATTTTTACATTACAGGGGATATGGCCATTTTTATTCCCATTCTTCTCCATGCTGCAGAAACACGAAAAGAAAAAGCCTCGACGGCAACAACTGAATGGTTGTTGCCGTCGAGGCTTTTTCTTTTCAACGATGATGGCCTGTTTATGACCGTTAGTTTTTCAATGTATCCAGCCGTTGCAAAATGGTCTGCATTTGCGCCTTCATGGTCTGCATTTCTTCACGCTGCGAAGCGACGACTTGCTTCAGTTCCGCAATCTGCCTGTCCTGGTCCGCAATGACGCCGTGCAGTGCCGCGCCGGAATAACCGGCATAAGGATTGTGGCTGCCGAACTTAAGACTGACGCCGGCATTGAGCATATTTTCACCGCCGCCGAAACTGCCGCCGACAGAAATCATCGTCGTACCGTTCGGCCGATAGAAAGCGCCGACCGCCAGTGCGTTGGCGCCCCGATAATTGCCGTAGCCGGCAGAAAAATCCCATTTATCGTCGGGATCGAAATTCTGCGGATGCAACGCCGCCAACGCTGCCGCTCCGGCGCCGACACGATTCACCCGGCTCCCGAGTTCATGAACCGCCGGCAGTAAATTGGCGCCTGCATGATTTGCCACCTCATCAAGCTGCGCTTTGGTCACCGCATCATCTGCATTCACGCCTCTTCCGACATTGCTGATCGCCTTGCCGCCTGCATCAATACCGTTCTTCGTAATGGCGACAGCGTTCCCGTCGCTGCCTTTGACGGAGATCCCTTCTTTCCCGATCACCGTGCCGCCTGCAGCCAAACTGTCTACCTTCAGGTTCTTGCCGAGACTGATCAGCATATCGCCGCCATCATTTACGGCCGTGGATATGTTCACGTCAGCCCCTTTTATCGTCATGACACTGTTCAACGATTTCGCCGCTTCACCGCTATCGCCCTTAAACCGTAAGCCGTCGGCGAGCGTCGCTACCTGCTGTTCAGCGCCTTTCGGGTCTTTGTAAAGAATGCGGGTCGCCTTTTCGCCGACCTTGCCGTTTACGCCGGCAACGCCTGATCCCGTCCGGATATCCGTCAGTCCGTCTTTACCGTTCAGGCCGATGTGCCCTTCAGCGCCGTCTTTGCCTAAGGATATGGTGTTTTTCAGATCA
Source organism: Megasphaera vaginalis (ex Bordigoni et al. 2020) (assembly GCF_900240295.1). Lineage (NCBI taxonomy): Bacteria > Bacillati > Bacillota > Negativicutes > Veillonellales > Veillonellaceae > Megasphaera > Megasphaera vaginalis (ex Bordigoni et al. 2020). The sequence continues at coordinate 242,797 of NZ_OEQB01000004.1, read as the reverse complement.
AAGATTACCGTCGCTTTTCCCTCTGCATCTTTTGTGACTGTTGCCGTCGTGTTTTCTCCATCGACAAATTTTACCTGTCCGCCTTTGGCGACCGTCGTCACTTTGTCCGCGCCGTTACCGAAAAATATCCCAGGCGCTGGCATTATTGATCTGGCTTTCCGTCACCCCCAGTTTGGTTTTCCACGAAGCCACATTATCATCGGTCAGATTGCTTGCGTCCACCTTGGCAAAGGTATCACTCAACGTGTTCGTAATTCCCGCCTTATTTAAAGAATACGAAACCTTCGTCCCGTTCAGAGACGCCTTGATATTATCGTCGCCGGCAAACTCCAACGTCGGCGCCGCCGTGCCGTTGAGAGCCAAGTTGGCCGTCGCGCCGCCGCTCTTCACGTTAAAGCCTTGCGCCAATTGGGCATCGTACTTCGTATCCAGCGCTTGCAGCTGCGCCACATTGACAGCATCCGTAGCCTCGCTGCCGGCTGCCACGCCGATAATCTGACGGGTTGTATCGGTGCTCGCACTGCCGACGGCAATGGCGTTGGCCGTCGAATGCCAGGCGCTGCCGTCGCCTGCCACGGCCGGGGCCCAGCCGGTCGCGCCGGAAGACCGATCCGCGACAGACGCCGCGCCTAAGGCAACAGTATCCGTCGTATTGACAAGGGCGCCTTTACCGATTGCAGCCGATCCCTCCCCCCCGTGACACCGTGCCGCCTAAGGCGGCCATGGAATTATCGGCCGCCGCCTGACTGCCGCCGCCTAATGCGACACTGCTTACACCGGACGCCGTGGACATCGCGCCGGCGGAAAAAGCAAATTTCCCGGAAGAAGTCGTTTTATATCCGAGCGCAGTCGACGCCGTACCTAAGGCTTTAGCCATATACCCGTAGGCAAAGGAGAGCCATCCCTTCGTACTGTTTTGTATTGCCGCCTTTCCTTCCGGCGTCGTGACGTCAAAGGCACTGAGATCTCCGGCCTGTGACATATACCCGCCGGCAAAGGAATATGACGCGGCCGATACGTTATTGCGGCCCATAGCGCTCCCGCCATAGGACCACACCGTATTCTGATAGCCAGACGTAAGGGCCGAATACCCGTTCACCCTATTGAGTACACCCACGGCCAGCGAATTCTGTCCATCTATCTGATTATTCGTGCCGATGGAAGCCGAGCGGTCTGCCACCAACGTCGTGCCCGTAGGCGTATCATCAGCCCCTACAACCAAATAGCCATGGCTTCGCAAGCCCACCTCTGCCGTAACGTGTCCCATGTCAATCTTGGTGACAGGTAAGCCGCCCGCTGCGATATTATCCCGTAGAACCAGCCACCCATTGATGGTTACATTATCAAAAACAGCATCTATCGCCAGACCAGTTCCGCCAAACGCCACACTGCTCAGTGCCGCGACAGCAGCTATCCGGCCCGCTCGCCGCCTGCCGGATAAGCGCCGTCCGGCTCCTTGTCTGCCATCACGCCCCGCCATTTCGGAAACGACGACGTACCTGTTTTTGAGCTTACTCCAAATTACCTTAAATATCCGATTCAACATGCTCTTTCCCCTTTCATCCCGTCTCACGCGCCTAATTGTAGACACATTCCGTCATAAATATATCTTCCTGCTCTGCAAAAAGCAAGGTATATGACAAAATAATATCAACGGCAGCGGCAGTATACCGCCGCCTCACAACGGAACCGTTCCGAAGATGCAATGGGCTCGTAGCCTGCCTGATAGAGGAAAAAGCGCACTGCCGCAAAAAAAGCACCGGGGACAAAGTCCCCGATGCCCAAAGGCGGTATCGTCAGGTCACGTCAGCCGCTGCACATGCCGGCGGCGGATCAGGTGTTTTCGGAAACGACCGTATTCAATCGTCATCAGCACCCCCGTAACGGTCCAACTGACAGGATATGCGAGAATCAAGGTAAAATAGGTCGGTTCCCAAGCGAAAATCGTATAAATCCAGGTGATGCGGACGCCGCAGACGCCGATCATCGTCAGCACGGCCGGCGGCAGAGAATAGCCGTAGCCGCGCATAATCCCGGCAAAGACGTCGATGAAGATCTGAATAAATTCCAAGGTGAGAACCCATTTGATCCGCATGATCGTCAGCTCTGCCACCTGCGGATCGGAGTTGAACAGGCCGACGAGAGGCCGGGAAAAGAAATACACCGTGCCGCAAACGGCCAGCGTAAACAAAATATCCAGGGCCAGCGCCCAGGTCATGATATCCATGCAGCGGCGCAGTTTTCCGGCGCCGAAATTCTGACTGATAAACGTCGTACTCGCCTGCGCGAAGGAAACGATGATACAGTATACGGCCATCTCGATCGTAATACCGATGCTGCATGCCGCCATGACATCCGGCCCCAGACTGTTTACGGCCTCCTGAATCAGAATATTGGAAAGGCAAAAGACCATACCCTGCAGCGCTGCGGGCCAGCCGATCTGGACGATGTCCTGCAGCAGCGCTTTTTGTATGCCCAGTTTTTTCCACTCCAATCGGATACTGCTGTCATCTCGAAGCAGACAAATAAACAGGATGCCTGCCGACAGGGCCATCGCCAAAACCGTCGCCCAGGCCACGCCGGCAACGCCGTCGGCAAAGATCGTGACGAAAAGGAAATTCAGCACGCCGTTGACGGCAACGGAAACCAGCAAAGCCGCCAGCGGCGACTGCGTATTACCGCGGCTGCGAAAGATGGCCGCTTCAAAATTGTAAAGGCTGATAAACGGCAGGGACAGTAGATAAATGCGCAAATACGTTTCCGCCATAGGCCGGACCTCACCGGGAACGGCCAAGAGCGTCAGCACGGGCGTCGTGATCAGCTGGCCGATGAGCATGAGGACAAAACCGGCGGCAACAGCCAGAAGCCACGACGTATGCACGGCCTGACGGACGAGGTCCGGTCGCCGGCCGCCGAGATGACGGGCGATCACGACGTTGCTGCCGAGAGCCAAGCCGATAAAGAGATTGACGAGCAGGGCGATGAGCGCCAAGTTATTGCCGACAGCGGCAACGGCCTCTTTTCCGACGAACTGCCCCAACACAGCCACATCGGCAACGTTAAAGAGCTGTTCCAACAATGCCGTCAACGCCAGCGGCAGCGCAAAGAGGATCAGCTTATCCCAAATGCTGCCGTGAAGCATATCCGTTTTTTGTGAACGTACATACATATAAAACAGCTCCTATCATCTTCGCATGCCTTTACTTGTCCAGCGCCGGCGCCAGGAATTCGGCCAGTTCCTTGCCCGTCATGGCGCCAATGCGGACAGCCACGATGCGACCGCCTTTGGCAATCAAAAGGGACAGGGGAACGGCGTCAACGTGATAGTCCCGATTCAACTGTTCTCCGGCGGCGTAATAAGCGGGCATCGTAAAATTCTTCCGTTCCAGAAAAGCGGCGGCATCGTCCGACTTCGCATCAATGGCAACGGCGGCAAAATGAACGTCCTTGCCGTATGTTTCATAAGCCCTTTCGATATCCGGCAGCTCCCGCACGCAAGGCGGGCACCACGAGGCCCAAAAGTTCAGGTACACAGGCTTATCCTGATAAAGCGTCGCCAGCTGCACAGCCTGTCCGCCGAAAGACGTCAGCGCGAGATCCGGCGCCGTCATTCCCGCCTTCAGCGACAACTGCTGTTCGACGGTGTTTCCGTCAGACCGCGCCGCCGTTTCCGCACCGCCGCAACCGGCAAAGACAAGGGCGCAGCAAAGCAGCAGGCCGATCAAGAATCCTTTTTTGAACATAGAGAACAATCCTCCTTCAGAGAGAATGGAAAGGGTCGTTTAAAGGCAATCGCTCCGGACGGACAAACGCGGCGGCAGGCGCCGCAGGAAATACACTCCCTGTCGCCGGCGCGGCGCACATCCATCGGACAACGGCGCGCACAAGCGCCGCAGTGCGTACATGCCGTCTCCTTGACGGCAATACCGAACAACGCCGTCTTGTTGAAAAAGCCGTAAAAGGCGCCAAGGGGGCAGAAAAAACGGCAAAACGGACGGTAAACCGGCACTGCCGCCAACAATAACAGCGCCAATAGCAAAAACTTCCCTGCCGTCAACCAGCCGGCGGCGGCACGCAGCCGTTCACTGACGGCCAAAAGAGGCACCGCCGCCTCCAGCGTCCCGGCCGGGCAAAGATATTTGCAAAAAGCCGGTTCGCCAATGCCGGTAAGGCCAAACAGCAAGAGCGGTACGGCTGCCACGAAAGCCGCCATTCCGTATTTTCCGTACGTCAGCCGTCGCAGACGCGGCGATTTACGCAGCTTTTTGCCCGGCAACCGATACAAAAGCTCCTGCACAAACCCGAACGGGCAAAACCAGCCGCAGATAAAGCGGCCGCAAAGCAGCGCAGCGAGAAGCAGCGTGCCGACGACGTAGAACGGAATACGCAGGACCACGCCGCTGCAAGCGCTTTGCAGGGCGCCGACAGGACAGGCGCCCAAAGCACCGGGGCAGGAATAGCAATTCAGGCCGGGCAGGCAGAACGATTTCAAGGAGCCGTGATAAACGCTTCCCTGCAGGAAACCGTCCCAATTTCCGTTCGTCACGGCGGACCAGAGGCCCTGCACGGCAGTTCGCTTATCCAAGGCCGATACACTCCAGACAGACAGTGGCGGCCTTCTGCCATACCGCCGTCATCTCGCCGCGGCCGATACCGGCGGCAAGACACGCCAGCGCCGCCATGAACAGCCCAATCCGTATTCCCTTCATACCGACTCGTTTCCTCTCCGTCGTTTTTCCATCATTATACCATGCGTGCTCATTGACCGCGAAGAGCAAAACTGCCCAGATGCTTCTGCAAGAAGGCGATGATCCGTTCCGTGATCTGCGGATCCGATCATTCTCCCTGCCAAATTATTTTAATGAGTTTTAATTGCTGTGTAGTTTGCGTTTAACAGCAAGATTATTTCCTCTTGCTCCATTGAACACGGTCGATCATAATTTTTCTTGTTTATATCTGTCTTTTCTCAGGTAGATTTGTCTATTATCGTTTGAACCTAAAGGTTATCCGGCGATTTGGGTGCAGTTAAAGTTTTATCGCTATATCCTTGAGTCAAGAGCAACGGCACGGACGCTGTTTATATTGTCAGTAATATAGTTGCATACGATTTCAGTTTAAAAAATCTAATAAATATTGATATCTGTCATATAATCGTTGAAGTTCTTCTGCTGAATATTCTTTGTAACAGGGAAGTTGTTTCAATCCTTCAAAAAATTTATGAAAACATTGAATCAAGATCGGATTTTCTATTAAATAAATCGGCGCAACGCCACTTACAATAGCTTGAAGATTTTTCTTAAAAAAAGCGGTTGAATAGTTTGAATAAAAAGAAAGGTTGCATATATTCTCCGTATAACTGAGACCACTTGTCGGAACAATAAAACCAAGAGAGATTTTCGGATTCTCCTGCATCACTTTAAGTATCTGTTCTAAATGAAGACGCCGTTCCTCTTTTGACAGCTTATATGACAAATCGGTAAGATGAATATATCCTGTTTCTAAATATCTGATAATAGTATTAGTCGGTAGTATAAACTTTAACTCCGCTTTATCCATTAGCTTCTTCCATGTAATAAAAATACGCCGTACCCACTCTTCCGTTACCGCAGGCACTTCTCCGCTTCTCACTTTTTCAGATAGAGATATAAAAACCTCATCCGGTAAAAGAAATTCGAATCCGTTTGTCAAAAAATAGAAAAACCGCTGTGATGTAAAAAACGTATCTCTATACCCAAACCGTTCCATACCCAAGGTATCTTTTGGCAGGATAAGAACAGGACAAGTCATTAAATATGCCTTACATTTATTATAAAAGGCACGCACTTGTACGGCATCGGTAATCTCCATACAGACGTCTATATAACCATCGCCATCAAGCCAATATGCCAAAGCAAATCTATCTTCTACGACAATAATATTTTGATACGCTTTAAAGGTGCCTTCATGAATATAAAAATTGCAGTTTAATAAACTATCTAAGCATGTATACAGGACTTCTACCTGCGTTGCTGTCCTCTGTTCCAACAATTGCAAATCCAAACCCACATGAATAGTGCAACGCTGCTTTTTTATATTCAGATTACGGATCTGTTGCCAAAAATGATTTTTTCCCAAATTGCAAAGCTCCCCAGTAATTACCATTGACAAGGGAGCAAGATTATCTTCTAGGGAGACTAATAAATTATGCAACACTTTCTGGCAATCTGATTTTCCAAAAATAAATTCAGAAATAGCTGCAGCATTATTTCCCAATGGTTGTTTAACGCGCACGGATACTCTATATGCCCGGCACAGTATCTGCGCAATTTGAAAAGATAGTTCTTCAGAAAAAGAAATTTCCGGAAGGCCAAATGTATGGCAAAACTCTTTTTCTCTGTGTTCCTTAATAAAGATTTCCGCCAAAAATTTCCCTATATCCTGGTGTATTACATCCATATTTTTTGCTGCAGGCAGACGAGCACCCGTAATCCACTTACTTATATAAGAAACATCATAGCCAATGGTTTCTGCCAATAGTCCATATTTGATTTGTGCAAAAAGAACAATTCTTTTTAAGGTTTTCGCATAGACAGTATCGTTCATACAACAATGCTCCCCTCTTCATGTTTATAGTACAATTATATCATTGTTCAATTACACGTACACGATTCAAATTTATCGCTGAAATCCAAACAATAATAAGTACAGGAAGCAGCAAGATACCTCTCCCTGTACTTATTATTGTTTAACCGACAATTTGTAAATATATTTATTCCGTATATTCAAAAACGCCACGATCTAAAACAGCTCTTCCTGTCATCTTGTTGATAAATCGAAAATACACTTTCCCTTCTTCTATTCGCCAAATACGGACAGCTACCGGAGTGTCAGGAAAAAGGACACTTGTCATTTGCGCTGCCATACGACTCATCCTTTCCGGCTGCCCCGGGATAAGTTGTGCTATCAAATTGCGACAAGAAAAACCAAACGAACAAAGCCCCTGCATGAACGAAGTTTCAAACCCCATCTTCTGCGCATAGTCAGGATCAACATGGACCAAATTCGTGTCTCCGGTTAACCGATAGAGTAAATTCTGCACAGGGCTGATATAATCATCAACTTCAATATCCGGTTCTCTATCAGGAATAACAACAGCGCTCTTCGGCATTGGCTTGCCGCCAAACCCGCCGGCCTCATGGAAAAATGTGGTCGAATAATTTGTGCACACATCGTTACCAGCTTCATCTCGTACAACCACTTTGGTCTTAACGACAGCACCTTTTCCTTCTCCACGATCATAAACATCGGTAATTTCATCTTGCCATTGAAAAGTTCCTTTAATCGCATCAATAGGACGATGCATAATAATTTCGTGATCCATATTTAAAAAGGAAATAGTCGGTTTGATAATATCATTGGCAATCATCGATCCCGGCAGCGGCATCCACTGATACGGCCGAACATTGACCGTCCCCCAATACGGTATCGTTCCGTATGTCGGCAAGGCTTTCAAATTTTTTTCATACGTATATGACAGATCTTCCCGTTTTGCTCCGACTGCCAACGCATATAACACAATATCACGCCAATTGTATTCCAAATATCTCGGTTCCATTTTTTTTCCAATTAATATTTCTCCCAGATTAACCTTACTCATCATTATCCCACCTTATTTCAATATTTGTCTGCTGATAACTAACCGTTGGATTTGGTTCGTTCCTTCATAAATCTGCGTAATTTTAGCATCACGCAGGAGTCGTTCAGCCGAATATTCTCTGGAATACCCGTATCCTCCCATAATTTGAATAGCATCTAAAGCAATTTGTACAGCCCTATCTGATGCAAACGTTTTAGCCATGGCCGCTTCTTTTCCATAGGATTGACCGCTGTCTTTTAGTGCTGCCGCATGGTAGGTCAATTGTCTGGCCGCTTCAATCTGAATAGCCATATCTGCTAAGGTAAATGCAATTACTTGATTGGCACATATGGGTTTTCCAAACTGTTCGCGCACTTTCGAATAGTCCTTCGCCATTTCATAAGCAGCTTCCGCAATACCGACTGCCTGCGCTGCAATACCAATGCGAGCAGTATCTAAAGTAGCCATAGCAATTTTAAACCCTTCTCCGTCTTTCCCTAATTGGTTGCCTTTTGGAATCCGACAATTATCAAAAACTAATTCAACTGTAGATGAAGCTCTGATACCCATTTTCTTTTCATGCTTACCAATACTAAATCCAGGAGTCCCTTTTTCTACAATAAATGCGGACAATCCCTTAACTCCTTTGGATTTATCCTTAGAGGCAAAAATGACAAATGTCCCAGCCACACCACCATTGCTGATAAAGCATTTATTTCCGTTTAAAATATATTCATCTCCATCGTTTGTTGCCGTAGTCATGACCTTAGCCGCATCAGAGCCGGCTCCCGGTTCGGTCAAGGCAAAAGCCCCTATCATTTCACCCCTTGCCAACTTTGGCAAATATTTCTTTCTTTGTTCGTCCGTTCCAAAATTTAGAATAGGCAGAATACCTGCAGCATTATGTACAGCTACAATCGCCCCAGTTGCCGCACACGCCTTAGAAATTTCTTCTAAAGCGACCATACTGGCTACCGTGTTAAGTTCGGAACCGCCATAAATCTCTGGTACAAGCATGCCCATAAAGCCGGCTTGACTTAATTGGCGGATATTTTCCCAAGGGAATTCTTCTGTTTCATCATAATAAGCTGCCTGCGGGGCAAGTATCTTTTCAGAAATTTCTGCTGCAATATGACGAATATCCTGCTGTTCCGATGTTAAAATCATAATTTTTCCTCCTCATTGCTGTCTTAGTCAGAAAGCTGCATTCCCATGCATTCATCTTTAAAAATTCTTGTGTCCATCATCTTTAGATCCGGCGAAACAATCGGTTCGAAATCCATTTGAGCCAACACATCTTTTTGTAAGTCAATTCCAGGTGCAATCTCGGTTAAAACCAATCCTTCATCACCTAACTGAAATACACATCGTTCCGTAATGTAAAGTACCGTTTGCTGATGTTCTCTGGCAAACGTACCACTGAAAGTAATCTGATCAATATTCTTTAAAAACTTATGCACCGCGCCTTCCTGGTTGATAATAAGTTTACCATCCTGTACTTCTTCCTGCAGGCCTTTAGCCGTAAAGGTACCACAAAAAACAACTTTAGGAGTGTTTTGCGTAATGTTGATAAACCCACCGCAACCGGCAATTCTCCCTTTAAATTTGCTGACATTTAAATCACCATTGCTGTTCGTCTCTGCTAAACCCAGATAGGCGATATCCAAACCGCCGCCATCATAAAAATCAAACTGATACGGATGCTCCATGATAGCTTCCGCATTAGCCGAAGCGCCAAATTCTCCGCCGCCGGCCGGTACACCGCCAATCGGTCCCGCTTCGACAGTCAAGATCAATTGATCTCCCACCTGTTCTTCATTGGCTACGGACGACACCCCTTCGGGGATACCGATACCTAAGTTGACCACAGCATGGGGAACTAATTCCATAGCAGCTCTGCGGGCAATAATCTTTCTTGCGCTCATCGGCATCGGCGGAATCTGTGACAAAGGAATCCGCGTTTCACCTGCATAGGAAGGATTATATGCCGTTCCATACGATTGTTCCGAATATTCGGGAGCCGATGCAACGACAACATAATCTACGTCAATTCCCGGTACAACAACGTCTTTAGGAGAAATCGTTCCGGATTCGGCCAAACGCTCCACTTGGACGACAACGATACCGCCGGAAGCCTTTGCTGCTAAGGCCGCCGATACCAATTCCAATTTTACAGCTTCATGCTCTGTCGAAATATTACCGTTCATATCCGCAGTTGTTCCCCGCAAAAAGGTAACATTAACGGGAAACGGTTTATACCACAAAAATTCTTCACCGTTCATATGAACAACTTCAATTAACTCATCCGTTGTAACATCATTTAGTTTGCCGCCTTCCACTCTGGGATCCACAAACGTATTCAACCCTACGCGAGTAATAATCCCAGGCTTGCGGGCCGATATATCTCGTATCCATTGAGTAAGCGTTCCTTGCGGCCAATTATAAGCTTCCACCTTATTATCTGCAATCATCCGTCCCATCTTAGGAGCCAAATTGAAATGTCCGCCGACAATGCGTTTAACCAGACCTTCATGAGCTAAGCGATTCACACCTCGATAATCCCCGTCCCCGATGGCTGCGCTATGAATAATAGTTAGATTGTTAGGGTGACCTTCACTCAAATACCGTTTTTCTACTGATTCCAGCAGTTCTTCCGGAATATTGCTGCCAACAAATCCGCAAATACATATTGTTGCTGAATCCGGTACCAACTCAGTCGCTTCTTTAGCAGAAATTATTTTTTTCATAATAAAATTATACCTCCCTTATGTTTTTAAACAATACCCGTTATGGCATATAAAAACACCGCAAAAAAGGCAACAACAATTTTAAATACAGTAATCGCAAATATATCTTTGTATGATTCTTTATGTGTTAATCCACAAACTGCCAGGATCGTAATAACGCCGCCATTATGCGGCAAACTGTCCAGTCCCCCTGAAGCCATTGCCACCACACGATGAAGAACTTCCGCCGGAATACCGGCTGCAGCCGTTTCTGCCAACCAATGCTGCCCAAAAATTTCCAAAGCGATACTCATGCCACCCGAAGCTGATCCCGTAATACCGGCTAGCACATTTACCATCAACGCCGCATTAAATAAAGGATACCCAGCACCAACATTTAACAAGACATTAGCAATCTCCGTAAATCCGGGTAATATGGCAATCACATTACCATAACCAACTTCTGATGCCGTATTCATAATTGCCAGCAAGGATCCTAAGGCTCCCGCATTAAGCGCTATTTTCAAGCTGCTACTCGGAGCAATAAACTTATATCCAAAAGCAGCGGCTAAAATGATAGATGCTAACAATCCTAAAATTAACGACCAGAGAGAAATTACACTTTGTACAGACTTAGCTACTAGAGGCAAGTTCATCTGTTGAAAGGGTTTAACTAAGTCAGGACTCCACTGATATGTTACTGAAAAGAAAAAATTGATTCCTAATACAGTCACAAGCGGAATAATGGAGATATACCATGGAGGTAATTTCCTATTTTCATCAGCTATCGATTCATTTAACACATGATTTCCATAACCCTCCCCACACCTGACAGCCAATTTCCGTTTCCATTCTAAATACAGATAACTCAAAACAACCAAAATAATGCCACAAATCAACCCCAATTTAGGAGCTGCATACGTAGTTGTTCCTAAATACACAGTGGGAATAATATTTTGAATTTGTGGAGCCCCTGGAGCACAATCCATTGTCAGGGTAAAAACCCCCATAACCAGCACAGCGGGAATCAATCGCTTAGGAATATCGGCTTCCTTAAATAAAGCAGAGGCAAACGGGTATATGGCAAAAACACAAACAAACATACTGACCCCACCGTAGGTAAGAATCATACAGGCAATTGCCACAGCTGCAATTGCTTTCTCTTTTCCAATAACATGGATAACTTCTTTTGCAATGCTTGCCGCCATCCCGGTTTCTTCCATCACTTTCCCAAATACTGCCCCTAAGAGAAATATGGGAAAGAAAGACTTAATATAGATAACGGCCTTTCCCATGAACAACTCGGTATACCCAGGTAATAACTGCAAATCAGACATACTCGCCGCTACTAAAGCACATACCGGTGCAAATAAAATAACAGAAAACCCCCGGTAAGCAATCGTAACTAATAAAACTAAACTTAAAATAACACCAATAACTTCCATAAAAACACTTCCTTTCTTTAGATATTTCGATCCTCAATGTATTTTGATTGTAAAATGGAAAAGCATTGATTAATATACACAAACTTCCGACAACAAGTGCCGTAATTTATAAAAAAATGACAGCGTTGACATTTTACTGTCAACGCTGTCATTTTTATGTATACTAGATCGTCTTCTCTCCTTCCCGGGAAGCAAAATACGTATGGCTGACTCGCCAGCGTTCATAGGACACATAGACGATGAGCAGGAAGAGTCCGAACGTGACGCAGGTCAGAACAATCCACAGCAGACTGCGCCAAAAAAGTTCCCACCCTGTACCATCAAAGAAAAGCTGTCGTCCCTGAATAAAGGTGTGGCGGTTTCGCCAACGTAGATACGCGGCCCAGACCCACGGCGTGGCGATACCGAAGGTGACGGCGCCGGCAACTGTCAGCAGCAGCATATACCCGGCGCAGGCCAGATAGGTGCCGGTAAATGTCGACTCCGGTCCGGCCGGAACGTCCGGCGCCGCGCTGGAAACGGTTTCACCGCATTGAGGACAAAAGCGGCTGTCATCGCGCATTTCCGCGCCGCAATGTTTACAAATCATCGTATAACCCTCCTGTCGTTTCCAATACGTCAATGCCTTACCGTTCCCGCCGACGCGGCGGGAATCTGATAAATCATCTTTACTATACTATACCAGATAGTGCCGGCGCGAGGAAAGGGAATAGCGCGGCGCCGCTTCACCTGTCCGCCTGTCCCCGTCACCGTTTCTCCTTCCCGCCGCCCGGACTTTGCAGTACAATAATTGTTAAGGAGGGATTCCATATGGAAACAATTACGTTATATAATGGCGTCGTCATGCCCCTTGTCGGCTTGGGAACGTTTAAGATCGACGACGCGGCAGCAGGCGAAGCGAATATTATCGACGCCATTCACTGCGGTTACCGCCTGCTCGACACGGCGCAGGCTTACGGCAACGAAGAAATCGTCGGCAAAGCCGTCAAGCGCAGCGGCGTCGATCGGCATGAGTTGTTTTTGACGACAAAAATCTGGTACCGTTCTTTTGAATCGCCGGACTGCGAAAAAAGTGTCGAAGCTTCTCTGCGAAAGCTCGGCACCGATTACCTCGATCTGCTCTTGCTCCATTGGCCTTACGGCAATATATACAATGCATGGCGCACGCTGGAAAAACTTTATCGGGCAGGCACGGTCCGCGCCATCGGCGTGTCAAATTTCATGGAGAGCCAGCTGCTGGATCTGTTGGAATTCAACGATGTCGCTCCGGCAGTGGATCAGGTGGAGACGCATCTGCGCTGCCAATATCCGTCGCTCCACGCGCTGCTGCGGGAACGCGGCATTGCGCACCAGGCCTATTCACCCTTCGGCCGATTTAAGGACCCGACGATGTTCACGGCTCCCGCGATCACGGCTATAAGTGAAAAGTACGGCAAGACGCCGCAGCAGATCGCGCTCCGGTTCTTCACGCAAGACGGGATTTCCGTCGTCCCCAAGTCAATGCGCCGTGAGCGGCTGTTGGCAAACAAAGACCTTTTCGACATTTCTTTAACTGACGAAGAAATGACTGCGCTGCGGCAAATGAACAGCGACCTGTATCTCATCGGCAACAGTCAGGACGGCGCTTTTACGAAAGCCTTTTTCGCCCGCTGATTTTCATTTACTTCCGCAACAAAGATACGTATAATAATACATATACATTACGAAAAGGAGACGATATCCATGAAAATTGTATTGCTCGAATCTCTCGGAATCACGCAAGAATTACTCGATTCGTATGTCCAGGCGTTGACGGCGGGCGGTCATGAGTTTACCGCTTATGAACGAACTGACGACATAGCCGTGCAAATCGAGGAAGCTAAGGACGCCGACATCCTGATGATCGCCAACATGCCGTTAAAAGCGGATGTCATCAACGCCTGCCCGAATCTGAAATACATCAACGTCGCTTTCACCGGCGTCGACCACGTGGCGCTTGACGCCGCCAAAGCCAGAGGCATCAAGGTCAGCAACGCTTCCGGTTATTCTACCGTCGCCGTTGCCGAGCTGACGCTGGCCATGATCCTTGATCTGCTCCGTTATGTGCCGCAAGTCGAAGCGGCCTGCCGCGCCGGCGGCACCAAAGCCGGCTTCATCGGCAGTGAGCTGGAAGGCAAGACAGTCGGCATCATCGGTACCGGCGCCATCGGCACAAAAGTCGCCGAGCTCGTGCACGCCTTCGGCGCCAAGGTTATCGCCTATAACGGTTTCTCCAACAAGGCGGACACGGATCTGATCAAATACATGCCGCTGAAAGACATGCTCTCCCAGTCCGACATCGTTTCTCTCCACTGCCCCGTAACGGATAAATCCCGCGGCCTGATCAACGCCGAAACGATCGGCTGCATGAAACCGACGGCGTTTCTCGTCAATGAAGCCCGCGGTCCCGTCGTCGATTCCCAAGCTTTAGCGGACGCCTTGAACAGCGGCAAAATCGCCGGCGCCGGCATCGACGTTTTTGAAACGGAACCGCCCTTGGATACAAACCATCCGCTGCTCCACGCCAAAAATACGATCGTCACGCCGCACGTCGCTTTCGCCACAAAGGAATCCATGGAAAAACGCGCCGTAATCGTCTTCGATAATATTCATACCTTCCTGGCCGGTAAGCAGCAGAACGTCATTTTATAACCTTACAACGAAACGAGCCTATCGAAACAGCTTTTTAAAATCGATTCCGGATGACCGGAATCGATTTTTTTTGATGGAAAAAGCGGGCGAATCGCCGCCGGCCGGACTGCGCCGCGTCGAAAAGGGCGCACAATCGCAGCTGCACAAAACCGCCATATTTTTAATACAAAGACTACCTTTCCGATAAAAAACATGTACAATATAGGAAAAGAGGTGATGATGATGATCGAAACAGCTGCCAATCCTCCTATACCGTCTGCAATGTTTTTTGCAGCCATGGATACCGTCACGGAAGGCGTCGTGATCATTGATACGGATTCCCGCATTATCTACGTGAACGACGCCTATACCAAGATTCTTCGCGTAAAAAAAGAACAGGTCCAATGCAAACGAATGGCGGAGATAGAACCGGACGCCCTCATTTTACATACGCTGAAAGACTATCAGCCGCGGCTGCACCAATGCGTCGAAATAAAATCACGCGGAAAAAAAGTAACCGTCAATATTACGCCTGTTTTTCAGGAAAACAAATTTATCGGCGCCGTTTCCGTATTTAAAGATATTACCGATATTTCTCTCGCCCGTCAGGAATTGATTACGACGCGTAATCTCAGCCAGTCCATTTTCAAATCGGCTGCCGGCGAAAACAGTAAGCTGCCGGCGGCCTATTCCTATATTATCGGACAGGACCCGCAGTTCATACGCTGCTTGAAAATGGCTGAAATCGTGGCCCCCACGGATGCAACGGTATTAATTGAAGGCGAAAGCGGCGCCGGAAAGGAAGTTTTTGTAAATGCCGTCCGCGTTTGCAGTGGCGGTCGCAAACAGCCGTTCATCAGCATGAACTGCTCCGCCATTCCCGACACGCTCATTGAGAGCGAGCTGTTCGGTTATACATCCGGCTCGTTCACCGGCGCTATTAAGGGCGGTAAAGCAGGAAAATTTGAACTGGCAAACGGCGGTACCATCTTCCTCGATGAAATCGGAGAAATGCCTTTATTTATGCAATCCAAACTCCTAAGAGTACTCCAGTCCGGAGAAATCCAAAAAATCGGTTCCGATAAGATTCAAAAGGTCGACGTCCGCGTCATTGCCGCCACCAACCGCAACCTGCAAAAAATGGTTGAAGCCGGAACGTTCCGGGAAGATTTGTATTTCCGACTGAACACATTTAAAATCGTCATTCCTCCGCTGCGAAAGCGCGGCAACGATATCCTGCTTTTAGCGAATTTCTTTCTGAAAAAATTCGCCGATAAATATCATAAAAAACTCTCCCTTTCGTCAGATACCTGCCAGGTCTTGCGAAGCGGTTCCTGGTTCGGCAACGTCCGTCAATTGGAAAGCTGCATTGAATATGCCGTTATCGTATGCACGGAAACGGAAATACAGCCCCGCCATTTGCCGGAAGAGCTTCATCGTATAGATACGGTAAGCGGCGCCGCTACTTCCGAAAAAAAGCGGTCTCCCGTTCGCCTGCAGGGCCAGCTGAAAGACGAAATCAGAGACGTGGAAAAAGAAAAAATTCTTCAGGCATTGCAACAAACAAAGGGAAATAAAACGAAAGCCATGGCCTTACTCGGCATCAGCCGCAGAACCTTTTATAAAAAAATAAAAATGTACGGAATTTCACAATGATAATATACAAAGTAAACAAAGCTGTTTACTTTGTATATTATTTCCACTGTTGTATACACCTTTAAAGTATACAACAGTGTTTTTTATTTATTGTTTTCATTCTCTTTAACTGTATTAAAATCGCTTCATTAAGCCGTTTTTATCTTTTACATCAATATTGGTACGATAATTTCTTATACTCTGTTGTATCACATTGCTTGTAAAACAAGTAAATGATCGTATTCACAAATTGTATTCAGAAAAGAGGTCAATACGTATGAAAACAATCCGAATAGGCGGCGGCCAAGGGTTCTGGGGCGACTTGAGCGACGCTCCTATCGCCATGGCTAAGCAGGACAACCTGGACTACATCTGCTGTGATTACCTGGCAGAATTGACATTATCCATTATGCGGCGCCAACAAGAAAAACGGCCTGAAGCCGGTTATGCCCGCGACTTCATCAAAGCGCTCGAAGGCATGCTTCCGTATATTGCCGAAAAAGGAACGAAAGTCATCACCAATGCCGGCGGTATGAATGTAAAAGCCTGTGTCGAAAAAGTAAAAGAAGTCATTAACAACGGAAATTACCACTTAAAAGTCGGCTACGTTCTCGGCGACGATGTCCGCGAACTTATCCCCGAACTGCGGGCCAAGGGGATTACGATGAAGCATATGGATACGGGCGAAGATATTGACCGCATTCTCCCGAACATGGTAAACGCCAACGTATATTACGGCGTAGAACCAATCGTCAAATGCCTGCAAGACGGCGCCGACATCATCATTCTCGGCAGATCGACGGACACCGCCATGTTTGAAGCGCCGCTCATCCATGAATTCGGCTGGAACCTCGACGACTGGACAGCCAAAGCCACCGGCATTCTGGCGGGCCATCTGTGCGAATGCGGAGCCCAGGCCACAGGCGGCAATTACGATTACGACTGGGAACACGTACCGAGTCCGGAAAATCTGGGCTATCCCATTGCAGAAGTCAGCGAAAAGGGCAGCCTCGTCCTGACAAAAACAAAAAACACGGGCGGTCTCGTTACTCCGCAGTCGGTAAAAGAACAACTCATGTATGAAATTCACGACCCGTCTCAATATATTACGCCCGACGTCATCGCCGATTTCAGTCGCATTACCCTGGAAGAAATCGAAAAAGACCACGTTGCCGTCAAAGGCGTAACCGGCACCCCGGCTCCCGACACCTTGAAGCTGTGCGTCGGCTATCTGGAAGGATACCGTAATGTGGCCTACCTGCCGTATTCCTGGCCCCGCGCACTCGACAAAGCGAAACTGGCCGCAGATATCCTTGACAAACGGTTGGCCATGAAAAACGCCCAGATCGTCCGTAAAAACATCAGCTACCTTGGCGTCAACGCCTTACACGGCCCGCTCGCGCCGGAACTCAACGCAGACCTGAACGAAGTCGTTCTCCGGTATGCCATTATGACGGAAACCAAAGCGGAAGGATTAAAATTGACGCCGGAAGTTGCCGCCGTCAGCAATTTAAACGGCCCTGCACAAGGTTGCTTCTTCGGCGGCCGTACTCGCCCGAGCGAAGTATTTGCTCTCTGGCCCACATTGATTCCTCGTGACGCGATTACATTAACCACTTATGTTGAGGAGGTTTAAGATAATGAACGTACAATTAAAAGATATTGCCCATGGACGCTGCGGAGATAAAAGCGATACGTCAAACATCTGCATCTACGCCCGCAAACCGGAATATTATGCAGCAATGGAACAACAATTGACGGCCGATCGCGTCCGCCGCCATTTTGAAGGACTGGTATTCGGCGATGTCACGCGATACGAATTGCCCCAACTCGACGGCTTTAACTTCGTCATGCACCATGCCCTGGACGGCGGCGCCACTCGCTCACTGCGTCTCGACACGTTGGGCAAGTGTATGGAAGCCGCATTGCTTCGCATGGAAATTGAACTTGATACCTAATTAAACTACGAACATTACAGCCCACAGAAAGGATGAATTTATCATGAAAACAAATCAATATTCCGGATTCCATAAACTTACATTAGAAAAAAGAGCACAAGAAGTTGCTGAATTTGCAAGCTTATCTTCAGAAGAACTCGACCGTATTGTAAAACCGGGCGCATTACCGAATGAAGTTGCCGATCATTGTATCGAAAATGTAATTGGCACTTACCAATTACCGATGGGTATCGCTATGAATTTTGTTATTGACGGGCAGGAAAAAGTTATTCCCATGGTTGTAGAAGAAGCCTCTATTGTTGCCGCCGCATCCAATGCCGCAAAAATGGCACGAAGCAGAGGCGGTTTCCATACCAGTTATACAGGTAATATTATGATTGCACAGGTCCAGGTCGTGGATATCTCTAATCCCTATTTCGCCTGCCAGGAAATATTACACCATAAAGAAGAAATCCTTTCTATTGCAAATAAAAAAGATCCTGTACTCGTCAAAATTACCGGAGGTGCTAAAGATATCAACGTCCGTGTCGTTGATTCAATTATTGGCCCAATGGTTGTCGTTCATTTGATTGTCGATACCGGAGATGCAATGGGAGCTAACGCGGTAAACACGATGGCCGAAGCCGTAGCACCGCTTATTGAACAGATAACCGGAGGCACTGTAAAACTCAGAATTCTTTCAAACCTGGCGATCTATCGACTGGCACGAGCAACGGCAACATTCGATAAAGAAGTTATCGGCGGAGAAGACGTTGTCAACGGTATAATAGCCGCATATGCATTCGCCGAGGCAGATCCATTTCGTGCAGCAACGAGTAATAAAGGGATAATGAATGGAATGGATCCGGTTGTCGTTGCTACAGGAAATGACTGGAGAGGAATGGAAGCGGCCGCACACTCGTACATGTATTATAAATACGGAAAATACACCTCCATGACCCGTTGGGAAAAAGATATAAACGGCAACTTGACAGGTTCTATTGAGCTACCGATGATGGTAGGATTAGTCGGCGGCGCCACCAAAATCCATCCCGGGGCACAAGTTGCTATTAAAATACTGGGGGTAAAAACAGCGGAAGAACTTGCCCGCATTATCGCTGCTGTCGGATTGGCCCAAAATTTCGCAGCCATGCGAGCTTTGGCTACAGACGGAATTCAAAAGGGGCACATGAAACTTCATGCCCGAAACGTCGCTACCGTAGCAGGAGCAAAGGGAGACGTTCTTGAAAAAGTAGTAGCCCGGATGATTGCAGAAAAAAATATAAACGTTGAGTATGCGAAAGAGCTGATTACACAAATGACCTAAGGAGGTTATCCCGCTATGAGACAGGAACCATTAGCAGATATATGGGGAGACACTGTAACTCTGCACGATTTAAGTAAAGGGATCCTAATTGGAATTGCCATTAGCTTGAGTTGCTACTTGGGCGCAAGTTATCTCATAGGCATGCAGTTTCCTAACTTGGACAACAAATTGATTTCGGCCTATTCATTACTTTTCGGGATCGGCGGGTGTGTATTGTCAGCCGTCGTTTGTGCCAATTTGTTTAAGCCTAAACGATCATTAAACGAAGAAGAGTTTTCCGCAGAAGATCGTGATCGTGTTTTGCAAGAATTACAAATAGACCCTGCAAAAGAAAAGGACGAATTAAAATACGTAGATAAAAAAGTTTTACAAGAAATGAAAGATCTAAAGTTATATGAATTATTCGCAGGACAAAGCGCAACGAATGAAGCCAGTAATCAAATCGTTGAGGGAGGTGGAAAGTAATGGATGGGATTGTCTTTAATGATTTGATCTGGGCAGTTTTCATGGCATTGGCCGGAGGCATTATTTTTTCCGGAGTCGGCTTGATTTCCGGAACAGACGAAACTTCTACAATTGCTCCTTTAACTCTTTTGATTGTCCTTTTAGGAGTCCCTCCTGTTGCTGTTTTCTCGTGGTTTATGGGAGCTGCCATCTCCAAACACATGATTCATGCGATTCCAACGGCCCTCATGGGAGTACCTGGCGACACGATGGCAGTTCCGATGCTGGAAGATGCCGCAGTATTGAGAAAGCTCGGTGTCCCGCACATGGCTTTGCGTAAAATGATTTCCGGTGGTATTATTGCAGCATTTCTTGCATTACCGGTCAGTGTAGGATTTGCTTCTCTACTTGCACCATTTGCTGACATCGTCAAAAGTTGGGCTCCAGTTGTATTTACAATTGCCTCAATCATTATTGCCTACACCTCCGGCGGTAAATGGGCCAGCCTGTTTGTATTGCTGCCCTTCGCTTTTTTCGTCCAAGGCCTGAATAAAATGGCTATTGCCAGCATTGGTCACGGTGTATTTATCAGTATGTTCTTGGGAATCGCAATCGGTCCAATGTTTGCCGATCTGATAACGGTTCTTTCACCTGGATCACGCCATTTATTAAAAAGGGAGTCTGCCCGTGAATTTTGGCTCGCTCCGGAATTAAAAACGTGGAAGGGCTATTTTCCTAATCCCGTTAAGATACTTTCAAAACACCAACTTTTATATAATGCAATGACTGCCGGAGTCGCCGCTCTTACCTTTACGTTCAGTCCTGTCGGAATGACTGTCATGATGGGTGAGTTTGTCGGGACTCGCATCAAAGGCCTATATCAGCGAATGACTTCTACGTTAGCAGTAATGAATGGCACAACGGAAGCGACATACATTGCCGAAACGATTATTCCCCTGTTGGCGTTCGGAATTCCTCTCAGTCCCGTTGGACTGGGTCCAGCGGCCCCACTATTTAATGCGCCTCCCGTATTTACTGCCCAGCCTGTTCATAACTTGCACAACTATATGACTGCAGCGGACTTTCTGATTTTTGGTTATATTGGACTGATTGTTGCCTTTTTTGTTGCTTATCCGTTCTCTATGAACTATGCCCGAACGGCAAGCGCATGGGTATTAAAGCACGTCAGTCAAGAAGCGATTATCAGTATGTTTTCCGGCTTAATTGTAGTTATTTCTTACTTTGAAGCCGGGATCGTCGGCATTGCCATCGCCGTAACGATTGCCATTTTCGGCGGTATTCTGAATCGTTTCTTCGGCGTGCATACGGGCGTGCAATACATGGTATATTATGCATCACCATGGCTAATGTTAACACTATTGGGAATTAAATAAATACTCATTTTGTTGATGCCAGAACATTAAGTAATATAGCATCGCTGTCCATATTTACATGTATAAAAAAGCTGTCGCAGTATCTAGCTGCGACAGCTTTTTATTGTCCGTTCATCTGCCAAGTCTCTTTTTTCATGGTATACTAACAAATATACGTACAGTTAGTATTCGCTGAGCAGGTGTCCGTAATGCCCGATATTTCCCTATCCTTACAGTTAAAACCGAAGCTGTCCCAATTTCAACAGCTCTCCATAAAAATTCTTCCCCTGCAGACCCATGACTTGACGCAGCTGTTGCAGGATGCAGCGACGGAAAACCCGCTCCTTGAGCTGCACTACCATGACGTGGCCGCTGCCGGAACGACGCCGCTCGATACGCCGAGCCGGCCGGCATCGGCGCGAGCATCGCTTTTGGCTCAGCTGCGGCTGCAGTCTTTATCGCAACGGATATTTGCGGCGGCGGCGCTGATCATCGGCTCCCTGGACGACAAGGGATTTTTCCCGGACGATGCCGTCTCACTCGGCGCGACCAAGGGCTTCACAGCGCAGGAAATGGCTTGTGGACTGGCGGCGGTCCAGCATCTTGACCCGCCCGGTATCGGCGCCGCGTCACTGCAGGAAGCGCTGCTGATCCAGACGCGCCGCAGTGAAAACGCGCCGCCCCAAACGGAACGACTTCTCCGCGACTTTTACGGTGACTTTTTGAACGGCCATTGGCAGCGTTTGAAAGAGTCCCTGCGCCTATCGTCGGACGACCTGCAGTCCATCATCGCTTTTTTGAAGACCTTATCATTGCAGCCGCTCTCCCGGATCAGTGAAGAGACAGCATACGTCCGGCCCGAAGTCGAAGTTTTCCTGACAGCGGAACAGACGCTGTCTTTCCGCTTTTTGCAAGAGCTGCCGACGGTTTCCTTCCGGGACGATCTGTATGCGGTATACGGCAAGGACGCCGACAGGAAAACAAAAACGTACCTGCACAAAGCGCGCCGCTCTTTTATCGATCTCGAAACGGCGCTGCGTTACAGGCGGCAATCCATCAGTCGCACGCTGGAAATTATCCTCCAAGTACAGCACGCGGCGTTTGTCGCCGCCGCCCCGCTCAAACCGCTCCTGCAAAAGGACATTGCCGCCGCAGCCGGCTTGAGCGAAGCCACGATCTGCCGCGTTTGCCGTGATCGTTATCTGCTTTTCAATAACCGACTGTACAGCTTTCATCAGTTCCTCGCCCAGCCCTACGCCTGCGGCAGACACAGCATTTCCGACGACGCCATCAAACGGCGCATTGCCGACTTGATCGCCAACGAGGACCCGCGACATCCCTGGTCCGATCAGGAGTTGACGGACACGCTCTGCCGCGACGGCATTACGATTGCCCGCCGCACCGTCGCCAAGCTGCGCCTCCAAGCGGGAATTCCCAAAAAATCATTGCGTAAAGTATTAGGACATAACTAAAGTGACGGCGCACTCATTGTTTCAGCCTGTTAAACAGAGTCTGACGGCTCAGATGCAGAATCTTAGCAACTTGAACCTTGGTATAGCCTTGATCCAACAGATCCTGAATGACTAATTGCTGGAAAGAAGCCTGTAGTTTTTTCATGTCCAAATCGGGGACCATCTCGTCATGGCGCAGCGTCCCGGTCACCGACGCCGGCTGTTTCACATCGTCAAAGAGCTCGCCGTAATCGTCGCTGCAACTGTCGCTGAATATATGATACCGCATGGCTACACTGTGCAGTTCGCGGATATTTCCCCACCAACGATGCCGTTCCAGGGCGTTTTGCAGCTGCGGCGGAACGGCTTTTCCCCGCCCCTTCTTTCCGGAAATTTTTTCCATAAAAAAGGCGAATAAATAAACGATATCTTCTTTTCGCTCATTTAGAGACGGCAGATTCAGCGTCAGCGTATTCAAACGAAAAAACAGGTCACGGCGAAACGCCCCGGATAAAACGGCCTGCATAATATCGGCATTGCTGGCGGAAATAACGCGGATATCCAAGGGAATGATATAGTCCGAGCCGATGCGCATGACTTCTTTCGTTTCCAGAACGCGCAGCAGTTTGGACTGAATATTGGGCGACATGCTGTTGATCTCATCGAGAAAAATCGTCCCGTTATGGGCCAGCTCGAAAAGCCCCGCCTTGCCTTCTTTGCGGGCGCCTGTAAAGGCGCCGCCGACGTAGCCGAAAAGTTCACTTTCCAACAAATCGGACGGCAGCGCCGCACAATTGACGACGACGAAAGGGCCGTTACGCCGCGGGCTGTGGTTATGAATGCTCTGCGCAAACAGTTCCTTACCCGTGCCGCTTTCACCTTGGATCAACACCGGCGCATCGTAAGTCGCCATCGTCGCGGCAGTGTGAATGATATTTTTCATGCCGTCGTTGATCGTCTTGATATCGGAAAAGTGATGCTGCGCCTGGAGACCCGTTTTGGACAACTTGTACCGAATATGTTTTTCCAGATGTTGCAGTTCCGTAACGTCGCGGATATTCAGCGCATAATGTTGGTCCCGATCGACGCGAAAAGTCGACGTCGTAATGACCAGCGTGTACGGGGCCAAGGTCACGATCTTTTCCTTCAGTTGCTGCGGCCCCGCCCCCTCTTCCAGGATGCCCGGCAAGACGTCGCGCAGGTAACCCGGATTGCCTGCCGTCTTTAAAAAGCGTTTGGCCATCTTATTGATATGGTATATTTTTCCGGCGGCGTCACAAATGATGATGCCGTCGTTGAAGTTTTCCAGGACGGCGCTGATCATGGCGCCCCAGTTTTGCCCTTGTCGCTTGAAGGATATCAATTCGCAGGCGTATTGGTACACAGAAAGGATAGCTGATTCACTGGGCCTGATCGGCATAATCGGCAGCGGCGTATTGGCGATCTGCGGCAACAGCGTGCAGCCGACAAGGACGGCGTCGGAAGTGACGGGAATTCGGTTGACAATGGTCCGCAATTCATGATATGTCGTATCGACACTGTAAGAGCTGTGGATCTTCAGCTTCTTCTTGATATCGTCGGAACAGAGCTCGGCATTAAAAATAAAATTTTTATTCAGCAGCAGATGAATCGTATTATACGACGCCACTTGATGAAGCGTGTAAAGCGTATCGCTTGTCGAGCTGTACAGACAAAGGATCGGCACTTCCGTAATCGTGCGGCTGAGAATCGAGTGGGAACCGCTGTTCGTAATAATAACCTGCGCACCGCCGGCAATCATGTCCTGCGCCTGTTTTTCAATATGCTCCAAGTCGATAATCCCGATTTCCGTCCGGATGTCGATCTTCTCCTGCTCCGACCGGTAAATCCAGAGAATCTGCTCAACTTCTTTTTTTAATATTTCATCGGCTAACAAAAATGATATTTTTTCCATGATTATCATCCCCTACCCGTACCAGTTCTCGTATGCTTCTATTGTAGCAAAGTAAACCCTGTCAGTAAAATATTGTCTACTTTTTTTACATAAGTTGCAGTTATTTCTGTTATGCTTTTTGGTAAACATAAGGTAAAACCTGTATTTCTATAATTGGCCCGAAAATTTCTTATATATCATTGCCTGAATGATTTTTTCGTTTTCTTTTTATGTTTTTATGGTATTTATATTTATATTTAAAGCAAGGAGGCTGTTTATGATGAAAAAACTAATGACAGGAGATGAAGCCGTCGCCAGAGGTTTATACGAAGCAGGCGTTTCTTTCGCTTCCGCTTATCCCGGTACGCCGAGTACGGAAATACTGGAAAACATTTCCGCTTACGATGAAGTTTATGCCGAATGGGCTCCCAACGAAAAGGTAGCCATGGAAGCCGCTATCGGCGCTTCCATGGCCGGCGTCCGCTCCTTTGCGTCAATGAAGATGGTCGGCGTCAACGTGGCCGCCGATCCGCTTTTCACCTTCTCCTATCTCGCTGTAAACGGCGGCTTCATGTTCGTTTCCGCCGACGATCCCGGCATGCATTCTTCCCAAAACGAACAGGACAACCGCAATTACGCCAAATTTGCCAAGATCGCGATGTTGGAACCGTCGGACTCGCAGGAATGTCTCGACATGACGAAAGGCGCCTATGACTTGAGTGAAAAATTCGGCGTTCCCGTCATGCTGCGTATGACGACACGCGTCTGTCACTCGAAGAGCCTCGTCGAAGAAGGCGTTCGCCAAGAAGTCTCCCCGGTCCTGTATGAAAAACACCGCGAACGGATGGATGCCGTTCCTGCCGTTTCCAAGGTCCGCCGTTACGTCGTTGAAGAACGGGAAGAAAAGCTGAAAGAGTACACGGAAATCTGTCCGTGGAACAGCACGGAAATGAACTCCACAAAAATCGGCATCGTCGCTGCCGGCGCCGCATACACGTACGCGAAAGAGGTCTTCGGCGAAAATGCTTCGTATTTCAAAGTCGGCCTGACCTACCCGATGCCGCTGAAAAAGATCAAAGAATTCAGCGAAGCCGTTGACGAGTTGTACGTCATTGAAGAACTCGATCCGTATATGGAAGAACAGATCCGCCAGGCCAGCATCGCCTGCCACGGAAAAGACGTCATCCCCAAGATTGACGAGCTGAATCCGAATATCATCGCCAAGGGCATTCTGCACGAAGAAAGTAAGGGCGTCGACGTACCGGACGACCTGCTCGTACCGCGGCCGCCAACTTTATGCGCCGGCTGTCCTCACCGCGGTTTCTTTTATGAACTGAGCAAACGTAAAAACACCGTCATGATCGGCGATATCGGCTGTTATGCCTTGGGCGGAGCCGAACCGCTGAACGCCAAGGACATCGCCCTTTGTATGGGCAGCGCCTTTTCCGTCGGCCACGGCATGGTACACAGTTTTGAACGGAGCCATCAGGATAAGCGCGTCGTCGCCGTCATGGGCGATTCGACGTTCTTCCATACAGGCATCAATTCGCTGACGGAAGTTGCGTATAACGGGTCCAATACGATCTGCGTCATCTTGGACAACCGCATTACCGGCATGACCGGCCATCAGGAAAATCCCGGCACCGGCTACAACATCAAAGGCGATCCGACGACGCTGATTGATCTGGAAGCCGTCGTCAGCGCCTTGGGAATCAAAAACATACGCACCGTCAATCCCTTGGACCTGAAAGCGATGAAAGAAACGCTGGACTGGGCTTACGCCATTACAGACGCCCCGTCGGTCATCATTACCAGATGGCCTTGCGTCTTGAAAAAATTCTCGAAAGAAGACCTGGAAGAATTTGCCATTGACAATCGTATTTTCGTCGTCGATCAAGAGAAATGCATCGGCTGTAAGAAATGTCTTTCCACCGGCTGTCCGGCACTGCGTTTTGATGACGAAAAGAAGAAGTCGTCCATCTCCGCCGCCGACTGCGTCGGCTGCAGCGTCTGCGCGCAAGTCTGCCCTGTGAGTGCTATTTCCCGGAAGGAGGTCCTTTAAGATGAATGACGTAAAAAGCGTATTGTTTGTCGGCGTAGGCGGCCAAGGAACGATTTTAGCCAGTAAGATCCTGACGATCGGCCTGATCGAAAACGGCTATGATGTAAAAATGTCGGAAGTTCACGGCATGAGCCAGCGCGGCGGCAGCGTCAGCACCCAAGTCCGCTTCGGCAGCAAGGTCCATTCGCCGATTATCGGCGAAGGCGCGGCAGACCTGCTCGTGTCTTTTGAGGAAATGGAAGCCGCCCGTTATGCGAAGTTCATGAAGCCCGACGGAAAGATCGTCGTCAACACGTACCGCATCCCGTCCATGCCGATCTTGTCGGGAGCCCGGAAATATCCGACGACAATTATAGAAGAGCTGGAAAAGAGAGCGACGGTACTGAAATTGGACGCTACAAAGATTGCAACGGACATTGGCAACCCGAAGAGCGCCAACATCGTTCTCCTCGGCGCCCTGATTAAAGCCTTGGATCTGACGGATATCGACTGGAAGGCGATCATCGCCAAAACGGTCAAACCGAAATTTATCGATCTCAATTTACAAGCCTTTGCGTTAGGCTTCAACGCAGTATAATGAACTATCTGTCCTTTCGAGAGGGGATGAACCAATTATGACGTTCTTCAGACGGAAATCTTTTGATGAACTGATGGCAACAACGCAGGAAAAGAAATTGACGAAAGCGTTGGGAGCCATGGATATAACCTTGATGGGCCTCGGCATCATCATCGGCACGGGCATCTTCGTCCTGACCGGCATCGGCGCCGCCAAGTACGCCGGACCGGCGCTGATGTTGTCCTTCGTTCTTGCCGGCGTGACCTGCGCTTTTGTTTGTCTTGCGTATTCGGAACTGGCGTCCTTTTTACCTGTCGCCGGCAGCTCGTATACGTATGCCTATGCGTCTTTAGGAGAAATCTTCGGCTGGTGGGTCGGCTGGAGCCTGATTCTGGAATACTCCGTCGGCGCCAGCGCCGTTGCCGGCGGCTGGTCCGCCTACTTCGTCGGCATCCTTCACTCCTGCGGCATCGATTTGCCGAAAGCGCTGACTATGGTGCCGGCAGACGGCGGCATCGTGAATTTGCCTGCCGCCGCCGTCGTGCTCCTGGCTACGCTGCTGCTGGTCATCGGCGTCAGGGAAAGCGCCAGAGTAAACAAGATTCTCGTATTCATCAAAATCGGCACGATCTTCATTTTCCTCTTCTTTGCAGCCCCCCATATCGATCCCGTCAACTGGGATCCCTTCCTGCCCTTCGGCTGGAAAGGCGTAACGGCAGGGACAGCCGTCCTGTTCTTTGCCTACTTGGGCTTCGACGCCTTGTCGACGGCGGCTGAAGAAACGAAAAATCCGAAACGGGATATGCCGATCGGCATCATTTCTGCCTTAACGATTTGTACGATTTTGTATATCGCCGTCTGCGCCACAATGACGGGCGTCGTGCCTTATCAAATGCTGAACACGGCGGCGCCGGCTTCTTATGTATTGGAATACATCGGCATGCACGCCGGCTCGGCCATCGTCGGCACCGGCGCTCTTTGCGGCCTTTCGACAGTCGTCCTGATGATGCTCTTCGCGCAAAGCCGCGCGCTCTATTCCATGAGCCGCGACGGTTTGATGCCGATGTCGCTGTACAAGGTTCACTCGAAGTTCCATACGCCCTATAAGATCCAAATTATCGTCGGCATTCTCGTCGCCTGCATCACGGGCTTCACGCCGATCCAGATCGTCGCCGAAACCTGCAGCGCCGGCACGATTTTCGCATTCCTCTGCTCCTGCGTCGGCATCATCGTCCTGCGCCGCATCTATCCCGACAAACCGCGTGCCTTCCGCTGCCCTGCAGTCCATATCATCGCGCCTTTGGGATTTATTTTCTGCGCCTTTATCTTCACGCAGCTCTCCTGGCACACGCTGGCGCTCTTCGTCTTTTGGTCCATTCTGGGCCTGATCATCTATGTGGCCTACGGTCATAAGCACAGTGTCATAAACAATCATCCTGAGGTATAATAAAAGGGAAAATATGATATAGGAGTGATCAATATGGCTTCACAAGAAATGTACCGGCTCGGTTCGCAAAGTTCCGTGATCCGTGAACTCTTCACTTACGGCCAGGAACAGGCCGCCAAAGTAGGCGCGGAAAACGTCTTCGACTTCAGCATCGGCAACCCGACGGTACCGGCGCCGGAAGACGTTCGCCAGGCGATCATCGACATCGTCTCTTCCCGTCCGTCCGTCGCCGTTCACGGGTATACGGCGGCAGCCGGCGACACAGCCGTCCGCAAAGGGCTGGCAGACTATATGAACAAGACCTACGACGCGCGCGTATCAGCCGATAATTTCTACATGACCTGCGGCGCCGCCGCCTCGCTGACGATTACGCTGAAAGCCCTGGTCGAATCGCCCGACGACGAAGTCATCGTCATCGCGCCGTTCTTCCCGGAATATACGGCATTCATCGCCAACGCCGGCGCCAAGACAGTCATCATTCCGCCCGACACCGACCGATTCCAGATTTCTCTCGACTTGCTGGAAAAGGCGATTACCCCGCAGACGCGGGCGATTATCATCAACTCGCCGAACAATCCGTCAGGCGTCGTTTACGCTTCGGAAACGTACGAAGCGCTGAGCGTCCTGCTGACCAAAAAATCGAAAGAAGTCGGCCATCCCATTTACGTGATCGCCGACGAACCGTACAGAGAAATTATTTACGACGGCCTGCCCATCCTCTACGTGCCCAAGTATTACAGCAACACGATCATCTGCTATTCTTACAGCAAATCGATCTCCCTGCCGGGCGAACGCATCGGCTATATCCTGGTTCCCGATTGTGCCGCCGACAGCAAAGCCGTTTACACGGCAGTCTGCGGCGCCGGACGCTCGATGGGCTTCGTCTGCGCGCCTCATCTCTTCCAGGATGTCGTCTTGCGGTGCCTGGGCCGGACCTCGGATATCTCCATTTACGACGGCAATCGCCGTCTTCTTTACAACGGTTTGAAGGAAATGGGCTATGACTGCGTTTACCCCGGCGGCGCCTTTTATCTCTTCGTGAAATCGCCGGAAGCCGACGCCAACAGCTTCTCCGCAAAGGCGAAAGCCTTGAATCTCCTGATCGTTCCGGCCGACAGCTTCGGCTGCCCCGGCTATGTCCGCATTTCCTACTGCGTCGACCCGGAAATGATCAAACGGTCGCTGCCGGTATTCCAAAAGCTGATGGACAGCTACCGTTGAAAAAAGGCGCTACATTCTTATGAAATCAGGTGATGCAATGGATTTCCATGCAGAATACAGGCAAAAACTGGTCACCGCCGAAGAAGCCGTAAAGGCCGTCAAATCCGGTGACTGGGTCGATTACAGCCAGTGCTGTTCCTTTCCCGAAAGTCTCGACGCCGCGCTGGCCCGGCGCCGCGATGAATTGACGGACGTCAAGATCCGCCACGCTATTTCGACCAAAAAAGTACAGGTCGTCGAAAACGATCGTGAGCATCAGGCCTTCACGTACAACCTCTGGCACTGCTCCGGCCTGGATCGCTCCTATCTGGACAAGGGCTTGGCCTATCACGCGCCGATGCTTTTCCGCAACTGCGGCTCCTATTATACGCGCGGCACGGCTCCCGTCGATGTCGCCATGGTCACCGTCGCGCCGATGGATAAGAACGGCAATTTCAATTACGGCCTGACCAACTGCTGCCAGCAGGAATTGCTTGACGCGGCGCAGACGATCATCGTCGAAGTCAATCGGAACATGCCCGTCATCAGCGGCATCGCCAATGACCACATCCATATTAGCGATGTCGATTACGTCGTCGAGAGCGACGTGCCGCTGGCCACGCTGCCGAACCGCGCGCCCAGCGAAATCGATCAGCAGATCGCCGCACATATCTTCCCTTATTTGCACGACGGCATGACTTTACAGCTCGGCATCGGCGGCATGCCCAATGCCCTGGGCGCTCTTATTGCCGCATCGGATCTGAAAGACCTGGGCATGCACACGGAACTGATGAGCGACGGCTATCTGGAACTCTACAAAGCCGGCAAGATCACGAACAAAAAGAAAGTGCTCAACCGCCATAAAGGCGTCTTCTCCATCTGTATGGGAACGCCTGAGCTGTATGCGTTCCTCGACTGCAATCAGGCGATTCTGTCGGCGCCGATGGCGTTCGTCAACAATCCCGCCGTCATCGCCGAACTCGACGACTTTATCTCCATTAACAGTTGCATCGCCATGGATCTGTACGGACAGATCTGTTCCGAATCTTCCGGCACGCGGCAGATCAGCGGTACAGGCGGACAGCTTGACTTTGTTACCGGCGCCTATGCCGCGGAACACGGTCGGGCCTTCCTGGCCATGCCGTCCATGTACGTCGACAAAAAAGGCGTTCGCCATTCCAACATTTTGCCGTACTTTACGCAAGGCGATGTTATTACGACGCCGCGAACCCAGGCGCCATACATGGTAACGGAGTACGGCATTGCCGAACTCAACGGACTGGCGACGTGGCAACGGGCGGAGAAAATTATTTCTCTGGCTCATCCCGACTTCCGCGAAGAGCTGATCAAGGCCGCCGAAGCCCAGCGAATCTGGCGGAAGAGCAATAAAAGATAGTACCAATCAGCATTCACCATTTTTCCACCCCATAAACGAACAAAGCCCTGCCGTGTAATCACGGCAGGGCTTTGTTCGTTTATTCGCGTTTAAAGGCAGCGCTGCGGCTGCCTGGCAGACAAAAAAACAGATACCCTCTGCCGGAAGAGGCGCGGGAGTTTGGGAGTTCGGAAGTTTTGCGCCCCTCACCGGCAGAACGTATCGCCTTACCTTCTCTACAGAAGGCCCCTTTATTTTGTCAGAAAAATATAATGATACTTGAAACAAATATTAAACAAAAGTTAAAATTTAGTGTATCATAAATTTACGGAGGGGAGTTATATGACGATCAAAAAACGACTCATCTTGTCCCATCTGCTGGTGTTCATCGTACCGATCCTGATGACAGTCGTCGTCCTGGTAACGATCGCCGCAGGGCTCTGGAAATTCTCGCAAAGCAATAATCACGTCGCCGTGGAATCGACGCCGCAATTCAATTATATTTCTCAGGCAGTGCATCACATCTTGCTCCGCGCAATGGAAGGCGACCCGTCGCAAGAGGAAAATATGACGTGGCTGCTGCATATTCTCGAACCGAAGCAGTCGTATATCCTTGCGACTAAAGACGGCCGGCCCTTTTATACGTACGGCGACAAAACGCTGCACCCTTTAACGGCGCATATTGCCGGCAAGGCGGCGGCAGCGACGGGTAAGAAAGAAGTATATACGGAAACGACACCGACGACATGCTATTACTATGAAACGGGCACGATAACCGGCAGCCCTTATACGCTCTGTATGGTCAGCAAACAGATGCTCTACAGTACGGACCGCGCCATAGAGAACGCGACGCGGCAAGGCCTTTGGGTCATTTTGATCTCCTTCGTGCTGATTTTGCTGCTGACCATTATTTTCCTGTCTCACTTTATCATGCGCCACATCCTGCCGCCGCTGCAAAAGTTACAAGACGGCGCCGAAGAAATCAAAAACGGCAATTTACAGGTACAGCTTCATCATACGGCGCATGATGAATTCGAAAAGCCCCTCGCCATGTTCAATGTCATGACCGCC
Source organism: Megasphaera vaginalis (ex Bordigoni et al. 2020) (assembly GCF_900240295.1). Classification (NCBI taxonomy): domain Bacteria; kingdom Bacillati; phylum Bacillota; class Negativicutes; order Veillonellales; family Veillonellaceae; genus Megasphaera; species Megasphaera vaginalis (ex Bordigoni et al. 2020). The sequence continues at coordinate 210,572 of NZ_OEQB01000004.1, read as the reverse complement.
GCACTGCATCATTCTCTGGAAGCGCAGACCGCGGCGGAGTCGGCCAGGAAGGAACTGCTCGCCAGCATCTCTCACGATCTCCGCACGCCGCTGACATCCATCAAGGCTTACGTCGAAGGGCTCCTCGACCACGTCGCCCGGACACCGGAACAGCAGGAACGGTATTTGCAGACGATCAGGCGGAAAGCCGACGACATGGACCGCATGCTGGATCAACTCTTCATGTTTTCGAAGCTTGACCTGCCTACATTCGGAACGGAGCTTCAGCCGCTGGCGCTAAGCCAGGTCGTCACAGGGCTCCTGGAAGCAAACGAAGCGGAATGGCGACAAAAAGGAGCCGTCATCGAAACGGTCCTCGATCCGACTGCGCGCATTGACGGCGACGCCGCGCTCTTGGAACGGATCCTCACAAATCTGATCGCCAACAGCATCAACTATAAAACGGCGGATACGGTACACATCGTCATCACCACCGCGGTCACAGACGCTGCGGCAACGCTTTCCGTCACCGACGACGGCCCCGGCGTCGCCGTCGAAGACCTGCCCAAGCTGTCGGCCCTGTTTTTCCGAACGAACAGGGCCCGCAGCGACGTTGCCAAAGGCAGCGGCCTCGGTCTTTCCATCGTCACCAAGGCCGCCGCCAAAATGCGGGGCCACACGCAGTTTGCCGCCGTACAGCCACACGGCCTCGCCGTTTCAATTACCTTTCCGCAAAAGGAGGCGGTCCGTAAATGAACGAAAAAATTCTGATTATTGAAGATGATTCAGATATTGCCAATATTGAAAAAGATTATCTGGCCATGAACAACTACGACGTCACCATCGTTACTAACGGCGACGCCGGCATCAGCGCCGCGATAAACGGCGCCTACGACTTGATTCTCCTTGACGTCATGCTGCCCGGACCGGACGGCTTCAAGGTCTGCCGGGCTCTGCGCGATGTAATCGACATTCCCATCGTCATGGTCACGGCGAAGCGGGAAGATATCGATAAAATTCGCGGTCTCGGCTTCGGCGCCGACGATTATATCGAAAAACCGTTTTCACCGACCGTCCTCGTGGCCAAGGTAAAATCCCATCTGGCTCAATACGCCCGTCTGAAAGGCGCGGCGGCGCATGCCAAAACGGTCATCCGCTTCGGCGCCGTGGAATTGCACCGGGACACGCATGCCGTCTTCGTCGACGGCATCGAAAAAAACTTGCCGAACAAGGAATTCTCCCTGCTGGAATTCTTAATGCTCAACGCCGACGTCGTCTTTAGCCGCGACACGCTTTACGATCGCATCTGGGGTATGGACTCTCTCGGCAATACCGCCACCGTACCGGTTCATATCAACCGGATCCGCGAAGCCATCGAAGCGGATCCGGCCAATCCGGTCCACATCCTGACGATCTGGGGTGTCGGTTATAAATTCAAACCGTAAGCGGGTGGAAGGACCGACACGTGTAAATAACGGCAGGCGGCAAATTATGTAAGGTAAAGGAAAGGCGTACAGACGGAAAAACACGGTGAAACCGGCGATACATCTGCGTGGAATATTGATAGGCGACAAAGAGCCCGCCGGCGGCAAGGGAATGATCTACAGCCTGCAGCACCGCTTCCCGCTCTTCTTCTCCGAATACGGCAAAGGGCAGTCCCGAAATGATGCAATCCGCATCTGTCAGCCCGTAGTATCGCAGAATCTCCGGCAGCGACGCCGCTTCCTTTCCATAAAGGAAATCCGGATACGTCCGCATCAGCTGCCGCCGCATAACATCGTCCTGCTCAATGACGACGACACGGCATTGTCCGGTCTTATGAGCCGCTATATACTGCGTAAACACACCGGTCCCCGCCCCCAGTTCAACGACAGTGCGCAATTCTTGCCACGGTACGTCTTGGAACATCTTTTCCGTCAAATACCGGGAACTCAGCGTCAAGCTGCCGATTTTACGCGGCGCCTGCAAAAACTTTTTAAAGAACTGAAATCGCTCACTCATGACGAATCCTCCCTTGCTGTACCGTAAACAGCTGCCGAAAACGGTTGCCGAGGCGCTTCGAAACCTGCCAGACGACACTGCCGATGCTGACTCCCAAGACGGCGCCGGCCAAAACATCTGTCGGATAATGCACAAACAGATAAAGGCGGGAAAAGGCCACAGCGCCGGCCGTTATCAACGCCGCAATGCCATAGCGCCGCCCCAGGCCGGCGTATAAGACGGCAGCCGAGGCAAAAGAAGCCAACGAATGACCGGACGGAAACGAATAGTCCGACGCGCTCGCGACCTGCACCGCCGTCATCACATCAGGATAGACGAAACAAGGCCTGACGCGCATGACCAGATGCTTCAACACCCCCGGCCCGATAATGACGCTGCCGATCAGCGCGGCAAAAAGAATATAGCCGAGACGGCGCGTAGCCGGACGCAGGATCAGTCCGATCCCGATCGCTACCCAAAGGTACTCCAGGTAGCTGACGCCGATCATGACCGGCGTCAGCTGCGAATATACGAGATGGTTCTGTATCCAGAACAATATCTGCGTATCTGCCAATTGAATCATTTCCATGACGTGTCCTCTTTCTGCCGAATCAATCAGGCGACATCGATATGCAATACTTCACCGGTAACAGCGTCAATCTGTATCTTGTATTTCACGCTGTCGCTCTTGCACGAAATGTCATAAATCGGCCGGAAAGAGGGCTTGCTGTTTACGGCTGCTGCCGGAACTGCCTGCGGCGCTGCCGTCACAGGCTGTGTGTCGCCTGTTACCGGATTCTGCCGCAACGTCTGTTCGTCCCGGCGTTGTTCGCCGCCTTTCTTCTTGCCCTCATGCTTTGCATGTTTTTCTTCCTTGTCTGTATCCTTCTTTGCTCCTCCTACGGAATCGCGCAACGCAATTTTGCCGTAAGTCACGTTATTTTCATCAAGACCGAGCGCTTGCGCCGTTAAGGATCGGATCTTTCCTTCATCCAGCAGGACAAGGCCTTTCTTTTCCGCTTCCAGCGCGACGATTCTCGTCTGCGCCGCGACGGCCTGCGTCTTTTCCACATCTTTCTGATGGTGCTTCCAGGCGGCGCCGCCGCCTGCCGCGATAGCGACAACGACAAGTACGGCGGCAATTCGTTTCATTACCTTTTTCGTACAAACTTTTTTTACCTGTTCTGCAGCGTCCTGTATGTTTTGCTTATCCGTAATATTTTTCATGATCTATTCCTCCTTGGCGAGAACAATGATTTGTTTTTACGCTTCAGAGTATACAGACCAGTTCTAAACAATCGTTAACAAAACAAAAAAGCTTTGCTTACGTTTTCCAAACGATTAAAGGGCAAATCGATAGCCTGCGCCCCACACGGTCTGAATGTATATCGGTTCCTGCGGATTCGGCTCGATCTTCTCCCGAAGGCGATTGACATGTACCATGACCGTCGCATTGTCGCCGGCGGCATCAAAGCCCCAGATCTTCTCGAACAGGCGGTCTTTGCTGAAAACGATACCGGCATTTTTCGCCATGAAAAGCAGGAGTTCGAACTCTTTATGCGTCAATCTGATCTCCTCTCCGTCCCGAAAGACCCGATAGGCATCGGGCTGTATTTCCAACCCTCTGACGCTGATCACCTGCTGTTCGGGTACGGCTTTTGTCAGGCGTTCGTACCGTCCCAAGTGCGCTTTGACCCTGGCAACCATCTCGCCGGGGCTGAAAGGCTTCACCATATAGTCATCGGCGCCCAGTCCCCGGCCGCGAACCTTATCGATCTCTTCCCGCCTGGCGGAGACGATGATGACGGGAATATCCCGTTCTTTGCGCAATTCGCGGCAAATATGAAACCCGTCAAGTCCGGGCAGCATGATGTCCAGGATGACGAGGGAAACGCTGCTGTCCAGCGCCTGCCGCAAGCCTTCTTCCCCGTTAACGGCATGAGCGACCGTAAAACCGTTGGCCTCCAGATAGTCCCGTTCCAATTCAAAAATATTACTGTCGTCTTCTACGATCAAAATCTTCATCTATGCTTCCCCCTTCTCCAGCGGCAGAACAACGACAATCGCCAGCCCTCCTGCAACGGACCGTTCCGCCCGGACTCTGCCGCCCATGGCTTCCGTAATCTGCCGGACAATAGCCAGTCCCAGGCCGCTGCCTTTGGCAACGTTGCTGCGCGCCGCATCGGTTCGATAGAACGTGTCGAACAGCGCCGGCAATTCTTCCGCCGCGACGCCGGCGCCGTCATCGGCAAAGGTCAGAACGACGTCTTCTCCCTTGCAGGTCAAGGCAATCTCTACGTGAACGAATTCCGCCTGCTTATATTTCAAACTGTTCGATAAAATATTATCGACAAGCCGTTCGAATTGTACTCTGTCAATCTGTACTGTCACGCTTTCATCCGTATTTCGCAGCGATAACAGGAGCCCCTTTTCCGCCAGCGCCTCCCGCCGCTCGCCGACATAGTCGGCAAAATAGTCTCGCAGCGATACCGGCACGAGACAAAAAGCCGTCTGCCCCAAATCGAGTTTGGAAAAGACCGACAAGCTTTCTACCAATTTTTCTAACGTGCAGGCACTTTGCACGATTTTTTCCACATAATGGCGGCGCTTTTCCTCCGTTTTCGCAATACCGTCCAGTATACCGCTGGCATACCCTTTCAAACTCGTCAGCGGCGTCGCTAGGTCATGAGAAATGCCGGCGATCATGATCTTGCGGTTTTCCTCGTATGTCTCCTGCCGCTGCTGCGCTTCCAGAAGCTTCAGCCGCATTTGCTCAAAATCTTTGCAAACGGCGCCGATCTCATCTTGTGCGGCTGCCGGCAAAGGCTGGTTCAAATTGCCGCGACAGATTTCCACCGTCGCATCCTGCAACGCCGCCAACGGATTCAGAATCTGGTCCGACAAAAGGCGCGACAAATAGATTCCGACAGCGATGATCTGGATAATAGCCAGCCCGATAATAATGATAAAGATCACTTCGGCGCCCTGTCGGATCCGCTTTCCCGTGAGACCCAGAAATTCCCCTTCTCTGACGGTTCCGGCGGCGATTATGCGGATAGGGTTATTTTTGGCGGTATAGCGGAACGTAAAGTCTTCATCCTGCCAGGCAGCCTGCGACGACGTCCCGTTTTCGCCGCGTTGCAGAGCCGCCGCTCCCGGCGAAGCATAAACGAGCCGTCCTTCTTTCTCGATTAACACGCGAACACCCATATCTTCCAGTAAGGCGCAGTCCTCCGCTATATCTTTCAAGCGAAATCCGTCTTTACGCTCCGCCTTGTCGCGTAGCGACGCCGCGGAAAACTGGACCAGCAGCTCCGGCCCTTTTTCCGGCTACAAAATAGCCAACGCCCGCGGCGGTACAATTCCAGAAAACTGAAAAACGGCAAAAATCCCCGTACCGAGCAGAAAAAGCAGCGCCACCGGTATGACGACCATCAGGAAATTGGCCAGAAAGAGACGGCGGCGCAACGGCATATCTCCTATGCGCAGGTTCACGACAATCACATCCTTTCCCTACGGTATCGTTCCTCGGACCGCGTGACTGACGGCGGGCCGGCAACGATACGTCCTTCTTCAGTATAATCGAACATCCTTTTCTTTTTCTAAACCGAAGTTAAAGAAATGGTAAACATATTGCAAAAAGAATGTCGTCCCGCTGTCCACGGCAGAACCACACTCTCCTCAAAGCTATCCTCTTCACTTGCTTTCAAAAAACGCTTTATATGCCAAATAGGCGCTGTACGCATCGGCTTTGGCCACAAGTTCGAGCGGGGCATGCATGCTGAGCATCGCTACGCCGCAGTCGACGACGTCACAACCCCAGTCGGCCATAATATAGGCGATCGTTCCGCCGCCGCCCTGGTCCACCTTGCCGAGCTCGCCGGTCTGCCAAGGCACGCCGGCGGCATTGAAAATCTGCCGGACTTTCGCTAAAAATTCGGCGTTGGCGTCGTTGCTGCCGGCCTTGCCGCGAGCCCCCGTGTATTTGCAGAGGCAGATCCCGCCGCCCAGCCTGGCCGCATTGTCTTCTTCATACGCCGCCGGAAAAACGGGATCGAGGGCGGCGCAGACATCAGCCGAAAGAACTTCGCTGCGACGCAGCGCGCGGCGCAGATAAAGAGACTCTTGCCGCCCCTGCAGCGCCAAAAGCTCTGCCGTAAAGTCGAGAAAATACGAAGACTGAACGCCCGTATTGCCGACGGAACCGATTTCTTCTTTGTCGGCAAAAAGGGCGACCTGCGTCCTCGCACCGGCTCCGGCATCAAGGATGGCCGCCAGATTGGCATAAGAGCAAACGCGGTCATCATGACCGTGGGCCATGATCATCGAACGGTCAAGGCCCACGTCACGGCTCTTCTGGGCGGGAATGATTTCCAGTTCGGCACTGGCAAAATCCTCTTCTTCAATGCCGTACTTTTCTTTCAACAGCGCCAAAATCGCCGGCTTTGTCTTTTCCTCCGTGCCGTTGATGCCGACAATAGGCATCAGCATTTCGCCCTCAATAGCCTCATTCAATTTTTTGGCCGCCTGATCCTTGCCGAGGTGAGGTAACAAGTCGTTAATATAAAAAACGGGATCGTCCGGCGCGTCACCGATGGAAATGTCGATCTTGCCGCCGTCGGCCGTATAAACGACGCCGCTGAGACTTAACGGCCGGCAGACCCATTGGTACTTTAAAATACCGCCGTAATAGTGGGTTTTGAAATAAACGATCCGGTTCTGTTCGACGACGGGAACCGCTTTAAGATCCAGCCTGGGGCAGTCGATATGGGAACCGACGATCTTCATGCCCTTTTCGATGGGCTCCGTGCCGATCACGGCCAGAATGACCGATTTGTCTTTCTGGTTCCAGTAAACCTTATCACCGGCGTGAAGCTCCGTAAAACGGTCAAAAGGCCGGAACCCGGCGCTTTCCGCCTGGCCGATAATCTCCCTGTTGGCCAGCCGCTCCGTCCGCGCCGTATCCAGGAAAAGACGGTAATTTTTACTGTATTCTTCCATCTGAACCCGCTCTGTTTCAGAAAAACGGGCCCAAACGTTATTTTTTTTATCATAGCTCTTCATAAAATTTCTCCTCCATGGTATAATTAATCAATTTCTCAATAATGTACCTGCTGTCATCCGATATCGGTACTTATATATAGTTAATTATAGTATAATCTCACAAAAAGGGAAGAGGATTCGGGGGGATCTCCATGACGGTAAAAAAAGATAAGTTACGGGAATTAGTAGAAAAATATGCAGAGCGGATTCGCGTCCTGCGACGTACGATCCACGCTCACCCGGAAACATCGAATGAAGAGTATCAGACGGCGGCGCTCCTGGCGGCGGAAATGAAAGAACTCGGCCTCGACGTCAAAACCGGCATCGGCGGCAACGGCCTGATCGGTACGCTGCACGGCAGAAAACCGGGACGAACGGTCGCCTTGCGAGCCGATATGGACGCCCTGTCGATCAGCGAAGCGACGGAACTTCCCTTTGCCTCACGCCATGCCGGCAAAATGCACGCCTGCGGCCATGACGGCCACATGAGCATTCTCATGGGCGCGGCCCATGTCCTCAACGAATTGCGCGACACCTTTGACGGCGACATCATTTTCGTCTGCCAGCCGGCTGAAGAAAATTCGCCGCACGGCGGCGCCAAAAGCATCGTCGCCTCCGGCGTCCTCGACGGCATCGACGCCATCTACGGACTCCATGTCTGGCCGACGCTGCCGACTGGCCAAATCGGCGTCAAAGCCGGCCCTCTCATGGCCGCATCCGACCGCCTGACCGTGACCATCCGCGGCAAAGCCAGTCATGCCGCCATGCCGCACAAGGGAATCGACGCCGTCGTCGCCGCCTGCCGCTTCGTCTCCGCCGCGCAAGACAGCATCAGCCGCAAGATCAATCCCCTGGCGCCGGCAGTACTCACGTTCGGTAAAATCACCGGCGGCACGCGCTACAATATCATGGCCGACGAAGTCGTCATCGAAGGTACCTGCCGGACCTATGACAAGGAAACACAAGCCGTGATTGAAGGACATTTGCAGAACCTGATCCGAGGCTTCGACACGATCTACGGAACCGAAAGCGAGCTAGCTTACGAAAAAGGCTACGGCGCCGTCGTCAACAGTGCGGAACAGGCGGCCTTCGCCGCCGCCGTCGCCGCCGAACGCTTCGGCGAAGAAGCGTTGCCGGCAATCACCGAGCCGGCCATGACGGCAGAAGATTTTTCCGGTTATCTGGAAGTGTATGACGGCGCCTTTTTCTGGCTCGGCGCGACGGCTCCCGGCGCCGTCGTATACCCGCTGCACAACGAGCGCTTCAGTCTCGACGAAGACTGTCTGCCCGTCGGCGTCGAAATGCTGTCGGCTCTGGCCTTGGCGGCTTTAAAAAAGTAAAACACCGATCGCGTTGCAGTTTTATTTTACGCCGCAGAGGCGGCTTCGCTTTTAAAAATATTATTTCGCAAAAAAAGGAAAATCACCTCAGCATAACGAATCATATAAGTAACGTGATTCATAGGAGGCGATTTATTGATGAAAGAATATGCAAGCGATAAAATCCGTAACGTAGCTGTACTCTCTCATGACGGTGCCGGCAAGACGGCAGTCGTTGAATCCCTGCTTCTCGCCTGCGGCGCCGTATCCGGTGTCGGTACAGGCAAGGATAACAAACACATCATGGATTTCGAACCGGAAGAAATCAAACGGAACGTGACGATTCAACTAGGCATCGCGCCCTGCGAATGGCAGGGCTACAAGCTGAATTTCCTCGATACGCCGGGGTATTCGGAATTTTGCGGCGAAGTCCGCGCCGCGCTGCGAGCCAGCGACGGCATCCTGCTGGTCGTTTCCGCCGAATCGGGTGTTGAAATGGATACGGAACGGGCCTGGGATTACGGTATCGAACTGCAGCTGCCGCGCATGGTCTATGTCAACAAAATGGATGCCGAACACGCCGACTTTTTCGGCTGCCTCGAAAAAATGCGCGCCGTCTTCGGCAAATCAATCATGCCTTTGCAGATACCGATCGGTGAAGGCAACGATTTCCGCGGCATTATCGACGTCTGCAAGATGATTGCCTGGGAATGGAAAAACGGCAAGGCGGAAGAAATAAAAGTGCCGCCTGAATACATGGCCAAAGCCCGCGAAGTACGCGAAATGTGCATGGAAGCCGCCGCCGAAGGCGACGACGAACTGCTGGAAAAATATCTCGACGGCCAGGAACTGACCTTGGAGGAATTGCGGCAAGGACTGCGGCAAGGCATGCTCACGGGGCGCGTTTGCCCTGTCATGTGCGGCAGCGCCACCTACCATATCGGCACGACGGAACTCTTGGGCCGTATCATTCGCTACATGCCCGACGCGTCACAGAAAGTCATGATGGGCACGGATAAAAAAACAGGCGATCCCGTCATGATGTACCCGAACAAACCCTTTACCGGTTTTGTCTTCAAAACGCTGATCGATCCTTTCGCTGGCAAGCTGAGCTACCTGCGCATCTTCTCCGGTGAATTGAAAGACGGCGACAAACTGTACAACGTCACCCAGGATAAGGAAGAAAAACCGGGCAAGCTTCTCACGCTCGTCGGCAAAGAACAGGTTCCCGTCGAAAAAGCGACTGCCGGCGACATCGTCGTAATCCCGAAGTTGTCCAACGCCCGTACGGGCGACACATTCGCCACTGCAGAAGCGCCTGTCGAATATGATCCCATCCGCTTCCCGCAACCGCTCCACACGGTAGCCCTCGTACCGGAGAAAAAAGGCGAAGAAGAAAAACTCACCAATGCGCTGAACCGCATCGGCGAAGAAGATCCGACGTGCCAGGTCACGAAAGATACGGAAGGCCACCAAGTCCTGCTGCGCTGCATGGGTGACGTTCACCTCGACCACATCATGAATAAAATGGAACGGAAATACGGCGTCAAAGCAATTCAGCAGGAACTTTACATTCCTTATCGCGAAACGATCCGCGGTACCGTTACAGTAGAAGGCAAGCATAAGAAACAAAGCGGCGGCCACGGGCAATTCGGCCATGTTTTCCTCCAAATCGAGCCGCTGACGAACGGCGAGGAATTTGAATTTGTCGACGCCATCTTCGGTGGCGCCGTACCGCGCCAATATATTCCTGCCGTTGAAAAAGGCGTTCGAGAAACTCTGGCCAAAGGGCTGCTGGCAGGCTACCCCATGATCAACGTCAAAGTAACCTTGACAGACGGCTCCTATCATCCTGTCGACTCGTCGGAAATGGCCTTTAAGGTCGCTGCGGCGCAAGCGTTGAAAAAAGGCGTCCCCGATGCCAAACCGGCTATTCTTGAACCGATTTACAATGTCGATGTCGTCGTACCCGAAGAATTCATGGGTGACGTCATGGGCGATTTCAGCGGCCGTCGCGGCCGCATCCTCGGCATGGAACATCATCGCAACCGCAACGGCATTATCGTCGTCAAAGCCCAGGTTCCCCTGGCCGAAATGAGCGGCTATGTCACGGTGCTGCGCTCCATGACCCAAGGCAAAGGCACCTTCAACATGACCTTCTGCGCTTATGAAGAAGTACCGAAAAAGACGATGGACGAAATCATTGAAAAAGCAGCTACCGAATCAGAAGAATAAGTCCTCCTCTCACGTTTTCCCGGCATATGATTCGAAAATATGCCGGGAATTTTCATTGGCTTATGCATTTAAAGTATGATTAAAAGGCATTTCTTTCTTGTATATATGTACCAAAAGTTTTATAATAATATGTGAAATACAGAACTTAATCGTTTTATTAATCACAGAAAGGTTTGGTGAAAAGAAATGTCTCAATGGACAGATATGTACCGCCAAAAGCTGACGACTCCGGAAGAAGCCGTAAAGGTCGTTTGTTCCGGCGAATGGGTAGACTACGGAATGGCTACGTCGCAACCGATTTTACTGGATAAGGCCCTGGCCAAACGCAAAGGCGAACTGAAGGACATTAAAGTGCGCGGTTCCTTCTCTTTTGCGCCTCGTGAAATCGTAGAATGCGATCCGACTCGTGAAACCTTTACCTTCATGAACTGGCACATGAGCGGGTATGACCGCAAGTTATGCGCAAAAGGGCTGAATAACTTCATTCCCATGTGTTACCGCAACGAACCGTCCATATACCGCGATCTCCTCGACGTGGACGTTGCCATGATCACCGTAGCGCCGATGGACAAAAACGGATTCTTCAACTTCGGGCTGAACATCTCCGCCACTGAACAGATCACCAAAAAAGCAAAAAAAGTCATCGTCGAAGTCAACGAAGCAATGCCTCGCGCCTTAGGCGGCCGTGGTGAACACATCCATATTTCCGATGTCGACGCGATCGTTGAAGCCGGCAACATCCCGATGCCGACGATTCCCTTTACAACGGGTGACGAAATCGACCAGACCATCGCCAAACTGGTCGTCAACGAAATCCCCAACGGTGCTACGCTGCAGCTCGGCGTCGGCGGTTTACCGAATTCTGTCGGCGCCATGATCGCCGATTCCGATCTAAAAGACCTCGGCATGCATACGGAAATGCTCGTCGACGCTTTCTATCTGATGTACAAAAAAGGCCGTCTCACGAACAAGCTGAAAGCTCTCGACAGAGACAAAGCCGTCTGGGCCTTTGCCGTCGGCTCGCAGGACCTCTATGACTGGGTTGACGACAATCCCTTCTTGGCAGCATTTCCCGTCGATTATGTAAACGATCCCTGCGTCATTGCGCAGATTGATAACTTTATTTCCATCAACAACTGCATTGAGCTCGATCTCTTCGGGCAAATCTCTTCCGAATCATCCGGTACGAAACATATCAGCGGCAGCGGCGGTCAACTTGACTTTGCCGACGGCGCTTATCGTTCCAAAGGCGGTAAGAGTATCATCGCCTTGCGCTCAACCTTTATGAACAAGAAAACGGGCAAAGCCGAATCCCGTATCCGTCCGACACTGATCCCGGGCACGACCGTTACGGATCCTCGCTCGCAGGTAAACTATGTCGCTACAGAATACGGCATCGTCAATCTCATGGGCGCATCGACCTGGGAACGTGCCGAAAGACTGATCGGCATCGCACACCCCGACTTCCGCGAAGAACTGATCAAGGAAGCGGAAGCCATGAATATCTGGCGTTACAGCAACAAACGCTGAGGCAGGGCTGTAAGAAGCAGGCTGAGGACGATTCCTCAACCTGCTTTTTTTGCCTGCTCCGCAGCGCAGTGCAGGCCCGGACTTTGTGTCCGCCCTTGTATTCTTCCTCCGCTTATGCTAAAATATAAAGGCTTGATTAGGTCAGGCATCTTCCTGCCCTTTTTTCGTGAAGGGCCATATGTCCAAAAGAGGAGGTGATTTCGTGAAAAAGTACGAAGTCATATTTATCGCAAAACCGCTTGAAGAGGCTGAAGTCGATCCGATCGTCGAATTCGTCAGCAATCTTCTGACAAAGAACGGTGCAACAATTGAAAAGGTTGATCGCTGGGGTAAACGGCATCTCGCGTATCCTGTCAAAAAACAGAACGACGGATATTACACCTTGATCAACTTCGAAATCGAGCCGTCTGCGATTTTCGAAATTGACCGCGTCATGAAAATCCGTGACGAAATTTTGAAACACTTAATCGTTAAGATCGGCGAATAATCGGAGGCGCAAAGGCATGAACTCAGTACAATTGATGGGCAATTTAGCCCGTGACCCTGAAATTCGTTTTACGAAAACAGGCAAAGCTGTCGCCAGATTCACGGTTGCCTGCACACGCACGTACGTGCCGGCAGGAAGCCAGGAACAGCGCGAATTAACTGATTTTATTCCTTGTGTTGCCTGGGGTAATTTGGCAGAAAGCTGTGGCAATAATCTCGCCAAAGGCAGCCGTGTGTTCGTCGAAGGCCGCATTTCCGTTCGTTCCTACGAAACAGCGGAAGGCCAAAAACGGTACGTCACGGAAGTCGTCGCCGACTTTGTCGGGCAGACCTTGGGAAGCGATTCCCGTCAGTTCAGTGCCCAGCCGGCATCGCCGCAACAGGGTCCGGCCTCGTCCGGAAGCGGGTTTGACGGCCTTGGCAGTGATTCAGACGAAGAAATCCCGTTCTAACCATGCCAAATATCCCTTTTATATTCTAGAGGGAGGAAACTATACATGAGAAGAGATCGTTCAAGAAGACCGAGAAGAAAAGTTTGCAACTTCTGCGTCGATCATGTTGATGAAATCGATTATAAAGATATTGCCAAACTTCGCCGTTTCACGACAGAACGCGGTAAAATCTTGCCGCGCCGTGTTTCCGGCGTCTGCGCCAAACATCAGCGCAAACTTACGATCGCCATCAAACGGGCCCGCGCTATCGCCTTGCTCCCGTATACGGCGGAATAAGACAAAAAAAGACCATCTGACGGTGGTCTTTTTTTATTTCGTCCTTCAAGCGGGCACATACACGGAGAGAAAGGACGGCAGGATCTCGAGACGCAACGGAAAAGCCGGCCCGGCGTCACCGTCAACGTTGCTGGTCAGCGGTTCCTGGTCCATGAGCGAAACGGTCACCTTGGAGACTGTCGATAAATACATGTATTCGGAACTGAGAGGCATGCCGGCCAAGATTTCCGGCACCGTCTTGACTAAATCCAAATACGTAAAATCCTTAAAAACGGCCAGCCAGATCTTGCCGTCGTTAACGCGAGCCTGCGGCGCCAAATTGCGGAAGCTGCCAACCGAATTCGTCAACATGGCAATGACCAGCGGCGACCGATGAATAAATTCGCCCTTTTCCGTCGTAATCTTAAAAAGCGACGCTCTGTGCGTCTGCAGCGCTTTCAGTCCCGTCAAAAAATACGCCAGCGGTCCAAGCCGCGTTTTCTGCTCGATCGACACATTGCTGACAGCTTCCGGCATAATGCCGGCAGCAACGGTATTGACGAAATACCGGTCATTAACTTTGCCGATATCGACCTTTACGGTCTTCGTCTTTTTCAGCATGGCGATCGCCGCTTCCGGATGAAGGGGAATGCGGAGCGCCCGTGCCAAATCGTTCACCGTACCCATGGGAATAAAACCGAAATTGATTTCCTGCCGGGCCTGCGCCAAGCCGTTGACCGTTTCATTGAGCGTCCCGTCGCCGCCCATGCAAAAAACGGCATCATAGCCGGCTAAAGAAGCTTCCCTGGCCCATTCCGTAGCATCTCCCGCCTTGCCCGTTTCCCGCAGTTCCACTTCTGCAAACATCGTTCGCAGCTGGTCGTATAAATTTTCTTTGTGGTATTTGGCCCGCTCTCTTCCGGCAGTCGGATTGACAATTAAGATGGCCTTAGTCAATCAAATTCCCCTCCTCAAAGGTAATGACGTCGTATTATTTTATTATATCCGTATCCTTCCCGTTTGAGAAGAGCCACATTGTAAAATGCATAGGGCCTGTGCTATAGTGAAGATGTCTAAAAACCGCAGAAAGAAGGGATTATCATGTCATTCTCCTACCATGCCGGACTGTATCCGTATCCGTCGCGACGCGAAGTCGTCTACGGCCGCAAGGGAATGGTCTGCACGTCGCAGCATTTGGCGGCACAGGCCGGCCTCGATGTGCTGAAACAAGGCGGCAACGCTGTCGATGCCGCTCTGGCCACGGCTATTTGCCTGACCGTTCTCGAACCGACGAGCAACGGTATCGGCAGCGACCTTTTTGCGCTGATCTGGACGGGCGGAAGGCTACACGGGATCAACGGCAGCGGTCCGTCTCCGGCGCTGCTGACCAGAGACCGCGTCACAGCCGCCGGGTACGACGCAATGCCGCTGCGGGGCTGGCTTCCGGTCATGGTACCGGGCGCCCCGGCGGCGTGGGCGGCAATCCATGACCGCTTCGGCCGCCTGCCCTTCGAGCGGCTCTTTGCCGCCGCCATCGCCTACGCCGAAGAAGGGTATGCCGTAATGCCGACATTGGCGGCAATGTTAGCGGCTGAATGGGACGCCTTCTCCGACTTTCGCGCGCAGCCCGCCTTTGCCGGCCTTTTTTCCGTTTTTTATCCGACCGGAAAGCCTGCCCAACCCGGCGATCTGCTCAAATTGCCGGCCTTAGGCCGCACGCTGCGCAGTCTCGCCGCCAGCCGCTGCCGCAGTCTTTACGACGGTCCAATCGGAGCTGCCGTCGCCGCCTTTTCTCTGCAAACAGGCGGTCTCCTGCGCCAAAGCGATCTTGCCGCTTATCAGCCGCAATGGGTAGACCCGATCTGCACCAACTACCGCGGTTACGATATTTGGGAAATGCCGCCGAACGGACAGGGGCTCGTCGTCCTCATGGCTTTGAATATTGCGTCCCGCATGACCTTTGCCCAACGCGATACCGTCGACACCCTGCACCGACAAATTGAAGCCATGAAGCTCGCTTTTACAGACGGGAAAACCCATATCGCCGATCCGAACTGCATGAAAACGAACACAGCCGATCTCCTTGCCGATGCCTATGCCGAAAAACGCTACCGTGAAATAGGCGCCGCCGCGCTTTTGCCACAGCCAGTCGATGCCGATAACGGCGGCACCGTCTATCTCTGTACAGCCGATGAAGACGGCACCATGGTCTCTCTCATTCAGAGCAACTTCGCCGGTTTCGGCTCCGGAATTGTCGTCCCCGGCTACGGCATTTCCCTGAACGACAGAGGCAACAACTTCAGCCTCGACACGGCCAGTGACAATTGCGTCGGACCTTCCAAGCGGTCATACCACACG
This sequence comes from Megasphaera vaginalis (ex Bordigoni et al. 2020), assembly GCF_900240295.1. Taxonomy (NCBI): domain Bacteria; kingdom Bacillati; phylum Bacillota; class Negativicutes; order Veillonellales; family Veillonellaceae; genus Megasphaera; species Megasphaera vaginalis (ex Bordigoni et al. 2020). The sequence goes on along the minus strand of NZ_OEQB01000004.1, from coordinate 194,935 downwards.
ATCATACCCGGATTCGTCACGAAAAACGGCGATGCCGTCGGCGCTTTCGGCGTCATGGGAGCTTTCATGCAGCCGCAGGGACAATTTCAAGTGCTGATGAACACCATCGACTTTCATCTTAATCCGCAGGCAGCGCTGGACGCGCCCCGTTGGCAATGGCTCGGCGGCAAGAAAATCGAAGTCGAGCGGGGCATACCGCAAGCGCTTATTGACGGACTCACAGCCAGAGGTCACGAAGTCTCCGTCAATGCCGATCCCCTGCCTTACGGCAGAGGACAAATCATTTGGCGCAATGAAGACGGCGTCTTAACAGGCGCTACGGAACCCCGTGCCGACGGCGTCGTCGCCGCCTGGTAAGCTACGGGCGCAACAGCTGCCCGTCAATAGATAGGGAAGGCCGGCGCTGCAATCGCGCCGGCCCTTTTTTAACGGCTATGTCCAACTATTTCGTCCTTATATCATCAAAAAACCGTCACTCCCTATTTGTCGCAACAGTGATGCGCCCCGCCCATATCCGCAAACGACCCGCAGTTTCATCAGTCCTGTCAGCGGCGATGGGGCGCCCGATGATGCGGCGGCGGGCTCACGCGGCGAGGCGGCGGACTCATACGATGGCGGTGCGAATGACGCCAACGCCAATCGTCATCCCAGCCAAATCCCCAGCCGAATAAAACGGGAAGATAATACGCTTGCGATTGCCGGAGACGCGTATAGTAGTCTTTCGGCACGACAAAAATATCGACAACATCATTTTTTACCAGATTTCCGACCGTAATTTGTGCCGCTATCGCCGTTTTTCCACAGGCAACGGGCGTGATGACGCCGTCACTTGAAACGGCGGCAACGGCGTCGTTCAAGCTGTGCAACGCTACCGCGCAGGGTACATTGCCGGGTACAGCTACGGCCAACGCGCCTTGCGTACCTAACGGAATTTTCCCGGGAACAGCCTGTATCCTTACTTTTTGCAATAACGTTGCCGCCGACCCGTAAATCAGCTGCGTGTCCCCTTCACTGCGGACACGCCAGACATTCGTGCCGTCTTTGGCCGTCAGGTACTCGCCCAGTCGTTCCCGCGTTGCCTCGTCATAGGTACAGACGCGATAAAAATATTTATCGCGAAGTTCTTTGTCCACGCGGTAATAGTGTTTTCCGCTCCCTTGATCCAATCCGGTAAGCGTTGCCGGTAACTGTTCAATGCGCGCCGTAAGCTTAGCGTATGTCGTTCCTTTCGTAAGATAATAGTCGTCAACTTTCGGCAAGTTGACGGCCGGATCCGTTACGGCGCCCTGCCGTTTTGGCTGTGTCGCTGCCGTCGCCGACGGCGCGGTGACGACGGTTACCGCCGTATCGGCGGCAAGGGACGTCGCACCGCCCGGAACTGCCAGCCAAAAGGCTGCCGTTACAGCATATATCTGCCATGTTTTCATATAAAAACCTCCTCATTCGGCGGGTATATACAAATTGTATCATACTTTTTGCCGCCGTGATGGCTATTTTTTAAGGATATTTGACATATGTCATTTATATTTCTATAATAAAGACGATGCATTCTGAAAGGAGGTGTCTTCCCATGGCCAGACCGTCGCGTTGCCGCAAGGTTTGCGCCTTGCCTCAGGTCGATGAATTTCTCCCGGCAGACGAGAAAAAAATGCGGCCTACTGTCGTTATGACCGTCGATGAGTACGAGGTTATTCGCCTCATTGATCTCGTCGGTCTGACACAGGCGCAATGCGCTGTACAGATCGCCGTTTCCCGCACAACCGTAACCGGTATCTATGAAACGGCGCGCCGCAAGCTTGCCGATGTCGTTATCCATGGAAAACGCCTCCTGATCGAAGGCGGCAATATCAAAACCTGTCAACGGGCCGCCACGTGCCGCGCACTCTGCTGCCGTGCCGCCCTTGGGAGAGCAAAAGGAGACGATAGAAATGAGTGAAAACTGTAATCAAAGCTGCTCCAGCTGCAGCAGCAACTGCAGCAGTCGCAAAGAACCGCAAGATTTATTGGCAAAGCTTCACGAAGGCAGCCAGGTCAAGCATGTCATTGCCATAGTCAGCGGTAAAGGCGGCGTCGGTAAATCATTAGTTACCTCTCTGCTGGCAACGCAAATGCAGCGGCAAGGGTATAAGACGGCCATTTTGGACGCCGATATTACGGGGCCGTCCATTCCGACCACCTTCGGCCTCCATAAGCGCGCAAAAGGCGCGGAAAACGGCATTTATCCCGTAGAAACGAAGACCGGTATCAAAGTCATGTCTATGAACGTTCTCCTGGAAGATACGGGCGATCCCGTCGTCTGGCGCGGCCCCGTCATTGCCGGCGCCGTTACGCAGTTCTGGACCGACGTTCTCTGGGGTGATATCGACTACATGTTCGTCGATATGCCGCCCGGTACCGGCGATGTTCCCTTGACCGTATTCCAGTCCCTGCCGATTGACGGCATTTTCGTCGTCACCTCCCCGCAGGAGCTGGTTTCCATGATCGTGGAAAAGGCATTGCGCATGTCGGAGTTGATGAAAGTCCCCGTCCTCGGCCTGATCGAAAATATGAGTTACTTCGAATGTCCCGACTGTCACAGCCGTCATGAGATTTTCGGGCCGAGCCGCGCCGACGCTTCGGCGGCAAAATACGATATCCCCCACGTCGCCAAACTGCCGATCGATCCGAATTTCGCAGCCCATTGCGATAAAGGCGAAATCGAAACATACGGCGCAACGTATTTGGAAGACACAGCCGCTTATTTGACCGGCATTTTCGGTAAATAAGCAAAAAAAGCCATCTCTTATGAGATGGCTTTTTCATTTTCCGGACCGATTGCCGTTTCGCGGCGCACGTGTCCCCACACAGCGCCGCCGACAAAGCCGATGAGAAAGGGCGTGATCCAGCCAAAGCCGTAAGACGACAACGGCGTGACCGCCACAATGACCTTAGCGGCTGCCATGCCGCTAAGGCCCGGAAACGCTTCAAGCAACGCATAGATAACGACCAAATAGGTCGCCCCTCTATACGCGCCGTCATTGGGAATGACCTTGGCAAACGTCCCCAAGACCATTAATGCCAGTACGGGCGGATAGGAAATGCTGTAGATCCACCCGATATACGTAACGATGCCGTCAACGCCCAAAAGCGCCGTTGCCGCCGATACCGCCGCCGTCACGATAACGAAAAAACGATACGACACCCTTCCCGCCGACAGCGCGCTGAATAATGGCGACAAGTAACGCGGCACGGCCAATGGACTGTTCGTAATCTCCGCTGACACAGGCCCCCATATAAAGAAGACTGCCATAAATAACCAGAAGCAGAATAACCGTAATCAGGCCGCACAACACCATCGCTTCATTGCGCGATTTCCGCGTCGTATACCCCTTGGCCTCGACGGCACCGATAAACAAGGAAGCCATGATGAAGCTGACCAGAACGTCACCGGTATTATATCCGCCCAAGAAAGCATTGACAAAAGCATTCTCCACAACGGGATCTGCCGGCGTCCCCAAGGGAAAAAAGATGCCAGCCGCACCGACAACAATGAGGATCAACGCCAATATCGGAGTCAAATATTTGCCCATCTTATCAAAAACGCTGCCTTCATCAAAGGTAAAAAAATAGGCGACGGCAAAATAAATCAGCACGCCGGCAGTAAAAGGCAGATCGGGAAAATTCCCCTGTACGCCAAGCTGAACGGCCGTCGCGCAAGTCCGCGGAATGGAAACAAAGGTACAGATAATCATCAGCAACGTTAATAAGATATGATACGTGTGCTTGCCGACATGTGCCGTAAGACGCCGCACATCACCGCACCGGTTAATAACCAGAAGCGCAAACACAGGCAACAGAATGCCTGACAAGGACAGCCCGAGCAGTGCCGGAAGAAAAGCGGTCCCGCTGCTCAAGCCCAACTGCGGCGGAAAAATAAGATTGCCGGCGCCGAAGTACGTCGCAAAAAAAGCAAATCCGAGAATAAAAACGTCTCGTAGCCGCACCGTTCGGCCGGCAAGTGTTTTCGTTTCAATCATGACGATTCCCCCTAACGAATGATTGCACAAAAAAATGCGTCATCATAACGATGACGCACCTGCAAAACCCCTATTGTCATCTGTCGCCATCGCCGTGGCGCTGGAATTGGCACCTTTCCTTCCGGAAGGTTGCCGCAGCGTCGTCGGGCCAGTCCCTCAGCTGCTCTAGATGCATATTGTAATGAGACTTCTTCACTATATACCGAAAATGCTCCCCCGTCAAGCCTATCCTTTTCCGTGCACGTTCTCGCACCAGCCGTTTCCCATGACCAAAATGTGGACAACCGGCTCAAAACAGCTGTAAAAAATGGCGTAATTACGCCATTTGTACAATTCTTCACACAAAATTTACCCTTTTCAGGATAACTTATACACAAAATCACAACACCTGTACACAGCCGTTTCGCCTTCCGTCAAGATTCCGCCTTATCCTCTCCAATATGCGAATAGCAGGAGATAAGCCACGGCTCTTTCCGCCTGGAGATATCTGAGTTATCCACAATTTAAGCGGTATCTCGTCTCGAAAAGAAGGAGAAAAAGCGGCGAAAAACAGGGCATTTAAAGCCTATACACAGACAGGCGCCAAGATTGTGTGTAATTTGTGCATAACATGTGGCATATGACGAAAAAATCAATCTACCTTGCGGCTCCAATCAATATGCACACCCAGTTCCATCCAGACCTTCGCCAGCGCCAATCGCATCGTTTCCCAACTGGCGACAGGCCGTTCTTTGATCGTCTCGAAAAAAGACAGATCGACATAGTTGTGAAGCGTCTGGCAGGTCGTCAGGTACTCGTAAACCTTTCGGTTGATCTCGTCATTACAAAGATGAACCTGTACGGTCCGTGTATCTGCATCGTATTGAATATACCCGTTATCATTCGTTCCCGTATGCGCAGCTATTTTGTATATGGCCATCGTAAAAAACCTCCTTCAGTTGCTGACTGTTTATTTTCTCGTCTCTCTATCTTGTGATAATTCCCAAAGAAACCCCTTCATGATCGCTTGTCTGCCGAACCGTTCCTGCAGTCTGTCGATCGCCGCCGTCACCTTTTCCTGTGTTTCCGCATCGTCAGAAAAAAGATCGCCCTGTATTTGCAGCGGCTGCAATTGACTGACCGTCAGCCCTAAAAGCCGTATCGGCTCAAACGCCAGATCTCTGGTAAAAAGCCGTTTGGCCGCAAAATACAACTGCGCTTCCGCGCAAGTCCCCATCGTATCCAGCGTCAACGACCGCGTCACGGTCCGAAACGACGCAAACCGGACCTTGATCGTTATCGTTCGCCCCATAAGGTGATTCCGGCGCAATCGCCAGGAAACTTCATTCGCCAAGATGCGGAACTGTTCGTCCGCTTCACGGCGCGTCTGCAGATCGTGCGGATAGGTGTGCTCGCTGCCGACAGATTGCGGCCGGCGGTGCACCGACAGCGGGCGGTCGTCAATGCCGCAAGCCAACTCGTAAATACGCCGCGCCTGCTTGCCGACGGTACGCTCCAGCGCAGTCGGGCCGACGGCGGCGATATCGCCGATGTGACGGTAACCGGCACGTTCCAACGCAGCGGCCGTAACCTTGCCGACGCCCCAAAGTCTGCGCACCGGCAACGGCGCCAGCCGTTTCTGCTCTTCACCGTAACCGATCAGAACCAGTCCGTCAGGTTTTTCCAAGTCCGATGCCAGCTTCGCCAAAAATTTGTTGGGCCCGATGCCGACGGAAGCCACTAATCCCGTTTCCCGCAAAATATCCGCCTTGATTGCCTTGCCGAGATCCGTGACAACCGTATAATGCCCTTCCATTCCCGAAATATCCAAAAAAGCCTCATCTAGCGACAAGGGTTCGATATACGGCGAATACTGTGAGAAGATAAGGCGTATTTGATGCGATATGCGCCGGTAGTGCGACATGCGAACAGGCAGAAATACGCCGTTCGGACAGCGCTGCCGCGCGACCTTCATACTCAGCGCCGAATGAACGCCGCAGGCTCTGGCCTCATAAGAAGCCGTCGCTACGACGCCGCGGTCCGTCAGGCCGCCGACAATAACCGGTAATCCGCGCAGAGCAGGGTTGTCGCGCTGCTCTACAGAAGCATAAAACGCATCCATATCCACATGCATAATCCAACGTTTAGGCATTTTGCAGCGCCTCTCTTTCCATTACTGCTATTATACAACGTTTTTCCCAGTAAAATATAGGTGATTTCTCATCTTTTATCACGCTGTAACCGCTGCAAAAAAGTTGCGAGTATGGTAAGATAATTACGTATAGGAGGCGAGCATATGGACTTATTCCAACTGACATACTTCATTGAAGTTGCCCATAAAAAAAGTTTCACAAAGGCTTCAAAATCGCTGCACATCAGCCAACCTTCCATCAGCAAAGGCATCAAGGCGCTGGAGGAAAATTGGAATGTCCGCCTTTTTGACAGAAACGGAAAAAATGTGGAACTGACGGAAATGGGAATCTACCTGTTGCCGAAGGCGGAAGCGCTGATCAAGGAGTTCAGTCAGCTGAACGAGGACCTGAAGGCGCCGAGCCTGCTGAATTCCGGCAAGCTTGCCGTCGGCATTCCGCCTATGGTCGGCTCTTCTTTCATCTCTCCTTTTATTCATTATTTCACGACAGCCTATCCCGATATCGAATTGGAAATCAAAGAAGTCGGCTCACAGGAAGTCATTTCGGCCATTGACGACGGCGTCATCCAGGCCGGCTTCGTAGCCTTGCCGATCACGACGGAAACGCCGTATGAATTCTTTATTTTCAACAAGGAATGTCTGGAAGTCGTCTTGTGGAAAGATCATAAGCTGGCAAAGAAAAACCAGCTGACCCTACAGGAAATCAAGGAGGAACCGCTCGTCTACTACCCGAAAACGTTCAGCCTGAATCCCTTTATCCGCTCTTTTTATCAAGAGCTCATGACCGATCCGAAAATCGTCTGCCAGAGCAGCAACTGGGATTTTCTCGTCGAAATGGTCCGCACCAAATTGGGCATCGCCTTATTGCCGGAAACGATCTGCCGCCGCATTCCCGACGGTGATGTCATCCATATTCCGCTGACAGATCCGCAGATTCCCTGGACCTTGGCAATGATCTGGAAAAGCAAAGGCTACTTGTCACACCCGACACGAACCTGGGTTCAGTCTTTCAAGGAATTTTTCAACAAACGGCCGAGCCGCAGCTGTCGGTAAGCGCCACGTTTTATCTCGAAATACCTTCTCGCCGGAGAGGGTATTTTTTTGTCGGAAAATTTCCTACAAAAAAATCAGAAATCTTCCGATTTTCCGATTCCCCTAAGTTTACGATAATAAAGATATCATAAACTACATCGAAAGGTGGTATTTTTCATGTTAGATTTTATTTGGCGTTTCTTCAAGACGTCACCCGATGCGGAGCCGATAACCGACCAACGTGTCGTCAAGCAAAAGTTTGACAGCATTCGCTGGCGTGTTTTCGCTTCCATCACGATCGGTTACGCTTTTTATTACATTATCCGTCAAAGCTATTCGGTCATTAAAAAACCGCTCCTCGCTTCCGGAATCGTCACACCGACGGAAGTCGGGGTAATCGGCTCCATTTTCTTCATTACCTACGGTTTAGGTAAATTCACGAACAGTTTCCTTGCCGACCGCATGAACAACAAACGGTTCTTTTCTTTCGGTCTTTTTATCTCTTCCTTGACAATGGTAGGTATGGGACTCGTGAATTCATTCGTTCCGTTGGCCATTCTTTGGGGCCTCAACGGTTGGTTCCAGTCTTACGGCGCCGGCCCTTCGATCGTCGCGCTGAATCAATGGTTCAGCAACAAACAACGCGGTACACTGTACGGCGTCTGGTTTACCAGCCATAACCTCGGTTCGTCCTTTGCCTACTTCGCTATTGCCGCCATCGTTTCCGCCTACAACTGGTCGATGGGCTTCGTCGCCGCTGGTGTCATCTCCTTGATCGGCACGGCCTTTATCTACTTCGGCATGAACGACCGTCCCGAAACAATCGGCCTGCCCAACGGCGCCGTGTATTACGGTGAAAAATCACAGGAACAGGTCGACGCGGAAAAGAAAAAATCCGTCGGCGCCATGCAGTGGAATGCCGTCGTCAAAAACCCTGCCGTCTGGATTCTCGGGCTCTCCTCGCTCTGCGTATACATTGCCCGGTACGCCGTCGAAAGCTGGGGCGTCGTCTACCTGACGTCCGCCAAGGGCTACGACATCATGGGCGCCGCCGGAGTCATGGCGTACATGCAGGTCGCCGGCATCTTCGGCGCGTTACTCTGCGGCTGGATCTCCGACAAGTTCTTTAATCACAAGCGCAATGCGCCGGCTCTCATCTACGGGATTCTTTATTCCGCTTCCATCGCCGGTTTCGTATGGGCTCCCCAGTCATTTACGACAGATTTGCTCTGTATGACCTTTTACGGCTTTACCATGGGCGCCCTGGTCTGCTACATGGGCGGTCTGATGGCCGTCGACATCGTTCCGAAACGCGTTACCGGCGCGGCAATGGGCATGATCGGCCTCCTCAGCTATGCCGGCGCGGCCATTCAGGAATTTATTACCGGTAAACTGATGACAATTACCGTCGTCGAAGGCGTAAAAACATATGATTTCGGCTATGCTACCGCATTCTGGGTCGGCGCTGCCGTCCTTTCCACACTCCTTGCTCTCCTTGTCTGGAATGCTAAGCCGCAAGACGATGAGTAATCGTTAACTAAAAAGAAGGCCATATATATGGCCTTCTTTTTAGTTGCCTTGAACCGGCGGTTGCAGATTATCGCGGCGACTGTCGGACAAGGCTCCGCCGGCCGGCAAGATACTGACGGCCGAAATAGTTTATGGTATGATGGAAGTAATAAACAGGTGCGGCTAAGGAGGAAACGTTTTATGAGATTGTTGCGGCCCATCGTATTTTTTTCAGTCACCGTGCTTTGCCTGCTCCTTGCCGGCTGCTCATCGCCGCAAGGGCGCATCGACTTTTCCGCCACACAAGACGAAGCGGCGTCAACGACGCCGGAAACGGCGGAAGCAAAGCCGTTGCGCATCGCCTTTGCTTCCGTTATGTCGCCGTTGGAAACTCGCCAGGCGTACCAGACGATGATCGACTATATCGCCGTCAAAAGCGGCAGGCCGACCAAATTGCTGCAGCGACGGACCTACGGTGAGCTGAATCGGCTTCTTGCCGACGGCGACGCCGATATCGCCTTCGTCTCGACAGGGGCCTATGCCGCTTATCGCGGCGGCAGGCCGATCGAAATTCTGGCAATGGTGCAAACGAAGGGAACCATTTTCTACGAAACCTACGTCATTGCCGCCAAAGACGGGCAAGTCCGCTCTTTCGAAGATACGCGGCAACGGGTTTTCGCATTCACCGACCCGATCAGCTATTCCGGGCGCCTTGCCGTCGATTACCGCCTGCTTGATGAACAGACGACGGCAGACGCTTATTTTCACCACTACTTCTATACATACAATCACGATAAATCAATCTGGGCCGTTGCCAATCACCTTGCCGACGCCGCCAGCGTCGACAGCCAGATCTACGAACACATGCTGGAAGAAAATCCGCAGCTCCGTGAAAAAGTGACGATCATCGCAACGCTTTCAAAAGCGCCGACGGGACCGGTCGTGATGCGCAGTGATTTGCCGGCAGCGGAAAAGGCCGCCTTGCGGCAACTGTTTTACGCCCTGGGCAGTGAAGCGTCGCTCCGACCGGCGCTGCGCCAGGCAATCATCGATCAGTTCATACCGCCGCAGCCGGAACTGTATGAGCCGCTGCGCAGGAATTATCTCCGCACACAGAGAGAGCCAGGTGAGTGAGATAAACGGACACAGTCTCTATGTAAAATTCAATATCCTCCTCGTCGGCGCCATCTTCATCAGCGGCCTTGTCATGGGCGCCGTACTCCTCTACACGACCAGCCGCTCCCTGGAAGAAAACCTTGACCAGACAGGCACGGAAATCGCCGTTTCCGTCGGCTCCGTCATTAGCAGCCAAATTCTCGTCGACGACCGCTTCGCCATTACGGAACAGCTACTGGCAATTAAGAACAAAAACCATCACGTCCGTTATATTATCGTCACAAAGCCGCAAGGAGACATCCTGACCAGCACCTTTACCGCCGGGCTGCCGCAAGGATTGCCGCAACAGCGACGACCGATAGGAACGACGGAATATGATACGATCACCTTTGACAGCAACGAAGGCTATATCCGTGAAATCATGTACCCCATTGACGACGGCTTAGTCGGTTATCTGCGCATCGGCATGATGGAAAATGAGATGTACGAGCTCCTGCTGCGCCGCGGTCTGGAATTATTCGTCCTCATCTTCGTCGTCTGCACCGTCGCGTCGTTCTTCGCATCCCGCTTCGCCTACGCGTTCCTGCTGCCCCTGCAAATGATGTCGGAAGCCGTCCGCCGTCTCGGCAGCGGCGATTATACCGTAACAGTCGAACCCGACGCGGACAAAGACATTGGCGGGCTGGCAGCCGCCTTCAACGATATGACCGGAAAGCTGCGGCAAAAAGACGCGGAGAATTCGGCCCTGCTGGCTTCGCTTCAGGCGAAAGAAGCGCTGCGTCTGCAACTGATCAACCGCCTGTTCACGGCCCGCGAAGATGAACGGCGCCGTATTTCCGGCGAACTTCACGATGAAGCCGGCCAATCTATGGCCTCCATTCTCGCCTATCTGCGCGTTCTCAGGGAATATATTCCGACCGAAACGGGACGGGCTCTCCTCGCCAATGTTCGTACCGTCACCAAAGACACGCTGGAAAGCCTGCGACGTCTCGCCGTCAACCTCCATCCGCCCCTTCTCGACGACCTGGGACTCGTCAGCGCCATGGAAAAATATATGGAAACCTTCCGCAGCGCCCATGAAGAACTGACGCTCGAATTTTCTCACACAGGAAATTTCGACGACCTGGCCCGCCCCGTATCCCTGCTCTGTTACCGCACGCTGCAAGAAGGGCTGACAAACATCGTCAGCCACGCTCACGCCTCCGCCGTATCCATCAGCCTGCAGCGCCTGGAGGGAACGCTCAATATGACGATCAGCGACGACGGCGTCGGCTTCAACCCGGACGACGCGGAAAAAGCCCGCCTGGAAAACCATCTGGGCCTCGTCAGCATGCGTGAACGAGTAGCATTGTTGAACGGCACGTTTACCCTTAACAGTATCCCGAAAGGAGGCACGACGATCCTCATTACCCTTCCCTTGCCGGAAGAAATGACCTTCGGATCGCCAGATCATGAATAAACTCCGCATTCTCTTAGCCGACGACCACCGCGTCCTGCGCACCGGTCTAAAGCTTCTTTTACAGTCACAGCCCGATTTTACCGTCGTTGCCGAAGCTTCTGACGGAAAAGAGGTCCTCTCCTTGTTGGAAACGGAAGAAATAGATGTCATCCTTCTGGATCTGTCCATGCCCGGCATGGGCGGCCTGGAATGCCTGAACCGTATCCGGAGCGCCGGTAACCCCGTAAAGATCATTATCCTCACGATGTACAGCGAGCAGCAATATGTCAAGGAGGTCATGATGCAAGGCGCCGACGGCTACCTCTGCAAAGATACGCTCGACACGGAGCTCTTTGCCGCCCTGCACAGCATCGCCGGCGGCAAGCGCTACCTCGGGGAAAAAGCGACGGCCGCACTCGTGGAAAGCCTCAGCGCCGAAAAACCGCCGGCGTTGTCGCAGCGAGAACTGGAAGTGCTGACCCTCATTGCCCGCGGCAATTCCCTTTCCGCCATTGCCGAACGGCTCTATTTATCGGTAAAAACCGTTTCCACCTATAAGACGCGACTCATGCGCAAGCTCAATTGTACAACGAATGCGGAACTTGTCGACTACGCTTTGAAGCGCCATTTACTGCACTGACCCGGTACTTGCACGATACGCCGCAATCACGCTTGCCGACACGCATAAAAAAGAGAACGTTTCAAGGGAAACGTTCTCTTTTTTACGTTTTTTTAATTACCTCCCGCCTTAGCGCGCCATCAGGTTACGACGCGTTTGGCGCCGACATAGCGCGATGACCAGTACGAACTGTTTAAATTATCGACGCTGACGCCGGCGTTCGTCGCGCTGATAAATTGTCCGTTGCCGATATAAATCCCCGAATGGGACACGCCGGGCAGATACGTCGAAAAAAAGACGAGATCGCCTGGTTGCAGGTTCGGTGCTGATACCGTATATCCGACGCCGTACTGCGCATCGGCTTCGCGAGGCAAGTCAATCCCGACGGCAGAATACACGTAACGGGTAAATCCAGAGCAATCGAAGCCGGCTGGCGTCGTACCGCCGAAAACGTAAGGAACGCCGATATACTGATTGGCAATCCCCAAAACGCGCTGCGCAATCGCCGTCGTGGCGCCGTCGATGGCAATGGAACCGCCGTAGCCGCCGTTGCCGAAACGACGGATCGGCCCTGTCGGCAATACTTGCCCCGTCAGCGCATAGAAAGTCGCCTTGCCGACGATTCCGTCGGCGTCCAGACCGCGCTGCCGCTGAAACTCGCGGATCGCCTGTTCCGTACCGCTGCCGAAAACGCCGTCGATAACGACGCTATATCCGTGCGACGCCAAGGCCTGTTGTACGACCTGAATCTCATTATCAGCCGTAACGGCCATGGGCGCGATCGTCTGACCTGTTCCTGCCGAAGCGGCGTCAGTCTTTTTCTGCACGAAATGACTGCATTTATTCTCCGGCAACGCTTTACCCATAATCGCCTTATACGTCTGCGCTCCGATAATGCCGTCGATATCCAAGCCGTGACTGGTCTGGAACGCGCGCACAGCTCCCGCCGTCCCGCTGCCGTAATCTCCGTCGGCGTCGACCGCATATCCTGCGGCATTCAGGGCCTGCTGTATTTCCAGAATCTGCGGCCCCCTGTCACCGGGATGGAACGTAGCGCCGGCAGGCAAAACAGCCAGAGCCGCCACTGCACAAGCCAGAATCATACCGTTGTAAACCCATTTCATATCGATACTCCTTTTGGAATAACTATGTGATATCCGATCCTCTTAAGACCTGCTCCCAAATCGTCGCTGAACAAAACAAGCTATCCAAAAGATCATCACTTTTGGATAGCTTCACATTTCTTACATTGTTTTTACATTATAGCACGGAACCGGCTGATCGTCAAAAACCGGCGCCGATTGACGCTTGATCTTCTCATCAGCGCCTTTTCGCTCAGGGAATCCCGAATATCTTCTTGCCGTTCGCCGCCGTCTGTGCCATAACTTCTGCACCGGTAATGCCGCGCAGGCGGGCAATTTCTTCAGCGACGTAACGGACATAGGCAGGCTCATTGCGATGACCGCGATGCGGCGGCGGCGTTAAATAGGGGCAATCGGTTTCGATCAACATTCGTTCCAGCGGCAAGGCGGCGGCAAGGCGCTTGGCTTTCTTCGAATTCGGAAACACCGTCGTCCCCGTAAAGCCGATATAAAATCCCATTCCGATCAATTCCTCCGCCATTTCCAAACTTCCCGAATAGCAGTGAAAGACGCCGCGACATCCTTTGCCGTATTGCCGTAAAATGGCCAGCGTATCGCCATGCGCTTCACGGTCATGAATATCGATAGGCATATCCAACGCGACCGCCATTTTCACCTGCTCGATAAAAACGGCCTGCTGAATTTCCCGCGACGGTTCCGGCCAATGGTAATCCAGACCGACTTCACCGACAGCGACCACTTTCGGTTCCTCTGCCAGCCATTGCCGCAGCTGCGCAAAGGACTGCGGCGTCGCTTTGGCCGCATCTTCGGGATGAATGCCGACGGCGGCGTAAACCTGCGGATACGCGCGGGCCAGCGTAATCGCTGAAGCTGATGTTTCCAGATCCGTACCGGGACACAGCAAATAGGACACCTCTCCGTCAAAGGCCCGCTGCAACATGTCTTCGCGATCGCCGTCAAAAGCGGCGTCGTTGATGTGGCAATGCGTATCGAACAGCATCAGCGCACACGGCTTCCCGGCGCCATGCCATCGACAAAGACAACTTGAAGATGGTCATTGCCGTCGGACGCGGCGAGGATCATTCCGGCCGAATCGACGCCGCAAAGCTTCGTCGGCTTCAAATTCGTCACGAGAATGACATGGCGCCCGATCAGCTCTTCCGGCTTGTAATACTTGGCAATGCCGCTGACAACTTGCCGTTTTTCCGTCGCCAAATCGAGTTGCAGCTTCATCAGCTTTGCCGTTTTCGGCACTTTTTCACAGGCAATGACCTTGGCGACGCGCAAGTCCGTCTCACCGAACTGATCAATCGTAATTTCCGCTTTCACCGGTTCCTTCGCCGCCGGGCAGACGGGTGCCGCCGCTTCTTCCTTATCCTCGGCGATTTCTTCTTTCAAGTCGTACCGGGGAAAGAGCGCCGCCCCTTTCTGCACCGCCGTACCGGCAGGATAAGCGCCCCAGGTCTGTACGTCGTCGAGCCGCACCGCGTCGAAATCATGCAGCCCGAGTTGTTGCCACATATTGGCAGCGCTCTGCGGCATGAACGGACTGATCATGACGGCAATCATGCGAAGCGCTTCAACGAGATTATACAGTACGCTTTGCAGCCGTTCCGCCTGTGTCGGCTCTTTGGCGAGAACCCACGGCGTCGTTTCGTCTATATATTTGTTCGTGCGGCGCACGAAAGCCCAAAGCTCATTCAGGGCGTCATTAACCTTCATCTCGTCCATCTGAGCCGCAAAGAGTTCCGCCGTCTTCGCCGCCACTGCCGCCAATTCATCATCGACACCGGTTCTGACAGTCGCCGCCGCCACAACGCCGCCTTCGTATTTTTCGACCATCGCCAGCGTCCGCTGCAAAAGGTTGCCCAAATCATTGGCCAGATCCGAATTAATGCGGTTAATGAAGGACGGCAGAGAGAAATTGCCGTCCTGCCCGAGACGGATCTCTTTCAGCAAATAATACCGGAGCGCATCGGCGCCGTACCGTTCGATAAGCGGCAGCGGATCAACGACATTCCCCAGCGATTTGCTCATTTTCGTGCCGTCGACGATGAGCCAGCCGTGACCGAAAACCTTCTTCGGCAACGGCAAGCCGCAACTCATCAACATGATCGGCCAAATAATCGTATGGAAACGAACGATCTCCTTGCCGACCAAGTGCAGATCGGCAGGCCAGAATTTTTCGAACTGCTCCGTATCCGACCCGTATCCTATAGCCGTCAAATAGTTGGCCAACGCATCGAACCAGACGTACACGACATGCTTCGGATCCCAGGGAACCTTGATTCCCCAGTCGAAGGAAGTGCGCGAAACACAGAGGTCTTCAAGGCCGCTCTTAACGAAGGCGATCATTTCGTTTCGCCGTGACTCGGGCTGGATGAAATCAGGATTTTCTTCAATAAAACGCAGCCATCTTTCGGCGTATTTATTCATTTTCAGAAAATAGCTTTCTTCCTTGACCAATTCGAGCTCTCTGCCGCAGTCCGGGCAGACGTGCTTGCCGTCAGGCAGCTTATTTTCAGGCCAGAAAGTTTCACACGGCGTGCAGTACCAGCCTTCATACTGCGATTTGTAGATATCGCCGTTATCGTAAGAACGCTGCATCAGCGCTTGCACCACTTTTTCATGGCGTCTTTCCGTCGTTCTGATGAAGTCGTCATTGGAGATATTCAACTCTCGCCACAACTGCCGGAAAAGGGCGACGATTTCATCGACATATTGGATAGGCGTCATCCCCTTGGCCTCGGCGGCGCGCTGTATCTTCTGTCCATGCTCGTCGGAGCCGGTCAGGAAAAAAACGTCGTCGCCGCGCAGACGGTGAAAACGTGCCAAGGAATCGGCAATCGTCGTGCAATAGGTATGCCCGATATGCAGCTTGGCGCTGGGATAATAAATAGGCGTTGTAATATAATACGTTTTCTTTTCACTCATGGGATGATCCCCTCCTGTACCGGCAAATGAGCCGGCTGTTATAAAGTCAATACCGCCTGGTAGACCTCGCGCCGGGACACGCCGCAGCGCTTGGCGACGATACGGATAGCCTCTTTTTTATCTGCGCCGCCGTCCATCAGCTCCCGAACCAGCGCCGGATAATCGGCGTCCACTTCCGCCGTCGCCGGCGCCGCACCGGCGACGAGCAGAACAAACTCCCCGCGGCTGCCGCCTGCAGCCAGCGCGGCGTGGAGAGAAAAAAGCGTGCCGCGCAGATATTCTTCATATTTTTTCGTCAATTCCCGACAGAGTACGGCGCTGCGGTCGCCGAAAACCGCCGCCATTTCAGCCAGCACGGCTGCGATACGGTGCGGCGCTTCATAAAAAATAAGCGTGCCCGCCGTCTCTTTCAGTCCCTCCAGAACAGGCGTCCTGTGCTTTTTCGTCTTCGGCAAAAAGCCGACGAAAGTAAACCGCGTCGTATCCATGCCGGACGCGATCAGTCCCGTCAACGCCGCATTGGCCCCCGGCAACGGCACAACCGGAACGGCCGCCGCCAACGCCAGGCGAACCAGATCACTGCCGGGATCGCAGATGGCCGGCATACCGGCATCGCTGACAAGGGCGATCATCTCGCCCTGCCGCAGTCGCTCGATAAGCTGCGGCCCTTTTTCCGCCTTATTATGTTCGTGGTAGCTGAAAAGGGGCGTTTCAATGCCGTAAGCCTGCAAAAGAAGCTTCGTACGCCGCGTATCCTCGGCAGCGATCAGATCCGCTTCACGCAGACAGCGGACGGCGCGGTACGTAATATCTTCCAAGTTGCCGATAGGCGTCGCGCAAAGATATAACGCTCCCTTCTGAAAAACTTCAGCCATACAAGCCTCCTCTCCGCTCAACGCCTGCCATATAGCTGCAGTACTTCCGCACTGTACGAACCATCCGCTTCATGCACGATAAGCGGCGCCGCGACACTGAGGCCGGGACTGCCGCCGCGAACGGCTTCCAACAGGAATATCTTGCTCTCTTTAATCGTCGTGCCGTAAACGAAGCGCAGCAATTTCGGCTCCATGGCGGCGCTGCGCAGCGCCGCCAGAATCTGCGGCAAGCGCTCCGTAATATGAACGAGGCGAAAGCGACCGTGATATTTCAACGCATATTTTGCAGCGGTCATAACATCCGTAAGAGAAGCCGTCTCTTCATGGCGGGCCCGGCGAACGCCGTCGCTCTTGCTATATGCGCCGCGGAACAATTCTCGGTACGGCGGGTTGGCATAAACAAAAGAAAACTGACCGCTTTCCGCCCACTGTCCGATATGTCGGTAATCCTCTTCGATCACGGTAATTTGCGAAGCCTTCCCGTTCATCGCGACATTGCGCCTGGCAATATCGGCCATGACGGGATTCAATTCCGCCGCCACAATATCCGTAGCGCCGCGGGCCGTCAGGAGCAGCGGAATCGCCGCCGTCCCCGTCCCCAGATCGAGAACGGGCCCTTTGGGAACCGTTCCGAAATGAGCTAACAGAACCGTATCGAGAGAAAAACAGAACTCATCGTCGCGTTGAATGATCTTCATACCGCCGGTGAGCAGATCATCAAGCCGCTCGTGGTCATGCAAATCAATGGTCATCTTCCGGCTCCGCCATATCCGACCAGGCAACATTGACACTGCGGCCGGACTCCAACTGCACCCGAACGGTACGATCCTTCATATGCACGCGAAGAATCGTGCCCAGTCCCTCGTCAGTAATAACGCGTTTGCCGACAGTCGGCAGTTTCTGATGCTGATTGCACTTCTGACAATTCTGGCATTTTAATTCCCCCGACGTGTACAGGGGATTTTCATACCGAAGACAACACATGAGCCGGCCGCAGATACCGGATATTTTCGTCGGATTCAGCGACAATCCCTGGCTTTTCGCCATCCGAATGGAAACCGGCTTGAAATCACCCAAAAAGGAAGCGCAGCAAAGAGGCCGGCCGCAATAACCGATGCCGCCGATCATTTTCGCTTCATCGCGCAGGCCAATCTGCCGCAGTTCGATACGCGTCCGAAAGACAGAAGCCAGATCGCGAACGAGTTCACGGAAATCAATACGGCCGTCGGCGGTAAAGAAAAAGATAATCTTCCCCATATCGAAGGTATAATCGACATCGATCAGTTTCATCGGCAACTTATGTTTTTCTATCTTTTCCAGACAAATGGAAAAGGCTTTTTTTTCTTTCTCTTTATTTCGTTCAAGCTGTTTATAGTCCTTCGGCACGGCGCGCCGCAAAATCGGTTTCAGCGGCTGCACGACATCGTCCTCCGCCACCTCACGGGGCTCAATGGCGACTTTGCCGAATTCCATTCCCCGCGCCGTCTCTACGATAACACCGTCGTCTATGTCAAGGTCTATGCCGCTGGGGTCAAAATAATATACCTTCCCGGCCGGCTTGAACCGTATCCCTACAACGATCAACTAAACTCCTCCTTTTGCCTGCAGGAAGCCGAGACAAATATGATCCCGGATCAAGGAACCGTTGACATTCCGCGTCATCGCTTCCCAGCTTTCTTCAAGAACGCGAAGCAGTGTAAACACCGCCGCGTCGTCCCAATAAGGCAATAATTGCACTAATTCATCAAAGCAGCCCTGTAAACACAGCGCCGACTGCGGCAGACCGGCGCGAAGCACCGCCAGATCCCGCAAGACAGCCATGAGAACACGGATGAAAACCTTCATTTCCGCTTCGTCAACGGCGGCGACAAGAGTAAGCCATTTCGCATACGGACTGGGATGCGTCGCCAATATCTGCAGAAATTGCAGCGCCGCCGTCACCCCTTTTGTTCCTCTGCCTGATAAGAAATCGAGAGCGGCCTGCAAATTGCCGCCGCTCCAGCGAACGGCTTCCGCATATTGCTCCCGGCTGCCGCCGCAACAGCGAGCCAGTCCGTCCAACAAGTCGGCGGCGGCAATGGGCTGAAACGAAAATACCGTACACCGCGAGCGGATCGTCGCCAGAAGCAAGTCCGGCTGATCCGTCAACAGGATAAAATAAACGCCTGCCGGCGGCTCTTCCAACGTCTTCAGCATCCTATTGGAAAATTCAGCATTCATCGTCTCTGCATGACGAATGACGCAAACCCGCTTGCTGCCGCTGTCTCCCTGAAGGATCAGCGCTTCCTGAAGCTGTCGAAACTGCTCCACTTTCAGCCCCTTCCCGACAGGCGCCAAACAGAAGACATCGGCGCCGTCGCGAATCATAGCGCCGCCGGCTTCATCCCATGTCTGCAAAACGCTGCGGCCGACCATAGCGGACGCGACAGCACGGGCAAACGCACTCTTGCCCAAACCTGCAGGACCGGCAAACACGGCGGCATGCGGCATGCGGTCGGAAGAAAGGAGATGGGCCAATCTTTTTTTCAATTCTCCGTGCCCGATAAGGCCGGCGAAAAAAGCGCTATCCATATCGTTTCCTCCATACTGATCATGGTTACTCTTAATTTAATTATTATAAAAAAAATCGGCTGTAAAGTCCAGTTTTACAGCCGATTTCATCTTCTCCGACCTACGGTTTCAGCGCTCCGCATTCACCGACAAAGCCGCGCAGCACATTCGGTATTTCCAGATTCTTCGTTCCGGCTCCGTAAGCAATAGCGGTATGAATAAACTCTTTCGGCCGCGGCCCGCTGTAAACGGCCAAAGTCCGAACCAGCGCCGCGCCTGTCGGCGTGACCAGTTCACCTTTGATCGTCGTACTGTAATAGGGCAAGCCCGTCAGCAGTTCCGCCGTTGCCGGCGCAGGTACCGGCATAAGGCCGTGCGCACAGCGAACGAAGCCGCTGCCGACATGAAGCGGCGACGTGCCGATCTGCTCGATCCCCAGATAATCAAGACACCAAATCGTGCCGACAATATCGAGAATACAGTCAACGGCACCGACTTCATGAAAATGCACTTCATAGGGAGACGTGCCGTGCACCTTGGCTTCCGCGCCGGCCAGTTCCCGAAAAACAGCCGTGCTTTTCATCTTGATCGTCGCGGAGAAAGGCGCGGCATGAATGATCTCTTCAATCTCTTTCAACCCGCGATGGCTGTGGTGTCCATGGGGCGCTCCGCCTGCGGCGTCAGCATCCGGAAGAGTGTGCGGCTCGTGGTGTTCGCCGCAACCGTGCGAACGATGTTCCGACGCCGCGGCAAGAATCACATCGTAATAAAGGGCCTGGATACCCGTCTTCACGACGGACTCACAGGTCATTGCGTAGCCGGTCAGCCCTAAAGACGCCATGGCGTCCTTAAACGCCGCGAAAGGCACGCCGCATTGCAGCAACATACCGACAAACATATTACCGCTGATGCCTGAAAAACAATCCAAATACAATGACTTCATCGCCTTCGCTCCTTTTTCATCTATTCCGTCAGCAACTGCACGGCGGCGTCCAAAAGAGACAGCCCCAACACCGAGCCCATAGCGCAATCCGCATGGGCCGCCGTCTGCAAAAACGGCTGCATTCCCAATTTCCGCATCTGCATGCGGTGAACCGGTTCCACATATGCCGCCGACGGCAGAACATAGTCAAGGGCGTGCGGACAAAGAGCCCCTGCCGTCAGCACAGCCGCACCGGTAACGGCGTTATCGAAAACAACGGCCAGACGACGCTTTGCCGCCGCCAAAACAACACCTGTCAGCGCAGCGATATCAGGAGCGCCGAAGTACTGGAGAATGCGCAACGGTTGCCGCCCGTCCACACCGGCTTTTTCCCACAGCCCCTGTAAATTTTTCATTTGCCGCGCCGCATGCGTATCGGCCCGAAGCAAATCGAGATTGGCGGACAAAAATGGCGCCGTCACCATAAAAGCCGAAAGCAGAGCGCGCTCACCGAGATTGCCCAAGGCAATGGCGGTATACCCTTCATCAGCGAGATTTTCCGCCACCTGAACGCCGCTGAACAAAGCATCGAGCATTTCATCTTCCGTCATCGCCGCTTGCCTGCCGAAAAAGCGGCTGCCATGCATCACTTTCAATACCTGGAATCCCGGTGATTCGGGCAGATCCGCTTCCAGACCGACGTCCAGCAAAAGAACTCCGGCCCCGATCCGATGGGCGATCTTATTGACGGCCCCCCTGCCGGAAGCGATCTCCAACGCGTCGGCTTTACTGTTTCTTCCTTTCGTTTCATTTTCACCGCCGTCTACGGCATGATCGGCGGCAAAAATGACGACCCCTTTCCGCAGCGGCGCTGGCGCCGCCGTTCGTCTGATGCCGGCCAACTGCGTCGCCAGCGCCGCAAGTCGTTTGTCGCCGTCAACGGAACGCATCTTTTTTTTGCAAACTGCCGCTGCCGCCGCGTCAGCCGGTTCGATCGCCCCGATCAAATACGCCAATTCACTGTCCATTTCGGTCCTCCGCAAATAGTTTTATTCCCGTTACGAGAAAAACCGGGGAACGAAAGAACGACTCCCGTTCCCCGGCTCCGCACCGGTTACTCCGTTACGCCCTGCTCCTGCAGCCATCCTTCCATCGCTTCCAACGAAGCCGGCGCCGTCAGCAATGCGCCGTGGTTGCCGTTTTTATAGACGACCAGGGACGGAATGAATTCGACCTGAAGGCGCTGCGCCAGTTCCGGATCATGATCGGTATCAATTAACGCGAGCGGTAAGCGACCGTCGAACTTCTTATCCAACTCGTCGAGAAGCGGCCGCAGCTGCTGGCAATGAGAGCACCAGGTTGCCGAAAATTCAACGAGAACCGGGCCTTCCGCCTGTTCTACCTTTGCTGCAAAATTTTCTTTTGTCACCGTAAATAACATGGAAACATCCTCCTCTCAGTAACGCGCCTTCCTGCCGGGAATCCTGCGTCAAGGCACCGTAACATCTCCGCACCGCCGCTTCAAAATCCGGTTCCGAAAGAAACGGCGGGACGCTCCCGATAAAAAGGGCAAAAGGCGATTAACTTCATTTGTCGCGAGTTCACAAATACCGCCGACAGGGGAAACCAGGCTCGCAGCCCGCGCCGCCGGCAGTAACCTTACCCCACAACTGCATGCAGCGTTACGGCTGAATTGAAAGGCAGTCCGGCATTTATGCGTTGCCTAGGTCATGACACCTCTCGCCTGATTCTTAGTCAGATTATAGCACGCCGTACCATTAATAGCTATATACAGGTCTACAAGGGTTCACAGTTGCCCTTTGGAAAATTCATAAAGTTTTTTCTGTTCCAATTATTCAATCATCAATCCGGCAATAAAGTTAATTCATTAGTTTTCTTTAAATTTCATTTTATTTTAACCTCGTTCCCTTTAAATAAAACACTTTACTTAATTTATACAGTATGACGGCAATATATACTTGAATTTTTTATTCCAAGTTATATAATATACTTATATAAATATATTTGTATCATAATAGTTATATTATTGTGACCAAACAAATATTTATCAATTTACAAAGGAGGTTTTTGTATGAACGGTTTGTTTCTTGTTATTATTTCTGCCTTGATCTTCGTGCTGGCATACCGCTTCTATGGCGCATTCATCGCTGCCAAGGTATTGACGGTAAACCAATACAAGGTCACGCCGGCCTTCCGCTTTGAAGACGGTCATGACTACGTACCGACGAATAAATACGTCGTTTTCGGCCACCACTTCGCAGCTATCGCCGGCGCAGGTCCCCTCGTCGGACCTGTCATTGCCGCCCAATTCGGTTATTTGCCGGGCGCGTTATGGATCATTATCGGCGGCGTCCTCGCCGGTGCGGTTCATGATATGGTCATCCTTTTCTGTTCCATGCGTTATGACGGCAAGTCCATTGCCGAAATCGCCAAGGCGCAGATCAGCGACGGTGTCGGACTGGCCACCTCTTTCGCTGTCCTGTTCCTGAATATCCTCGCTATGGCGGGGATGGCCGTCGTTATCGTCAATGCGCTGCATGACAGCCCTTGGGGAACGTTTACGATCGGCATGACGATTCCTATCGCCATTTTCATCGGTATCTACATGCAGTATCTTCGTCCCGGCAAAATTCGGGAAGGCACCATCATCGGTGTTGCCCTGACCCTTCTTGCCGTCGTCCTCGGTCCTTCCGTTGCCGCTTCGCCGACTTTGGCGCCGCTCTTTACGATCAGCGCAAAGGGCATCGGTATTTCTCTGATCATTTACGGCTTCGTTGCCGCGGCTATTCCGGTCTGGCTTTTACTCGCACCGCGTGACTATTTATCGACGTACATGAAAATCGGTACGATCGGGGCTTTGGCACTCGGCATCATCATTGTCGGTCCGATGGTGCAGATGCCTGCTGTAACCCAATTCGTATCCGGCGGCGGCCCGGTCATCACCGGTCCGGTTCTGCCGTACATCTTCATCACCATTGCCTGCGGCGCCATCTCCGGTTTCCACGCCATGATCAGCACCGGTACGACACCGAAGATGCTGATGAACGAACGCTCCATTCTTCCTGTCGGTTACGGCGCTATGATTACGGAATCCTTCGTCGGCATGATGGCCCTGATTGCCGCCACCAGCCTGGTTCCGAACGATTACTTTGCGATCAACTCGACGGCACAGAACTTCGCCGCCCTGAATATTCCCGTTGTCGATCTGCCTTCACTGAGCCAAATGGTCGGTGAAAATGTAGCGCACCGTCCGGGTGGCGCTGTATCGTTAGCTGTCGGCATGGCCTTCATCTTCTCCAACATTCCCGGCCTTGATCACCTGATGAACTACTGGTATCATTTCTGCATCATGTTTGAAGCCCTGTTCATCATGACGATTCTCGACGCCGGTACACGTGTCGGCCGGTACATGCTTCAGGAACTGGTCGGCCGCGTATGGCCGAAATTCGCCGATCCGCATTGGACACCGGGCGCCTTGATCGCATCGGCTGTCATCTCCGGCGCTTGGGGTTACATCGTACTGCAAGGTAATTTGTCCACAATCTGGCCTATTTTCGGTGTATCCAATCAGCTTCTGGCCATCATCACATTAGCCATTTCGTCCGTTGTCATTTGCAGCATGGGCAAAGCCCGTTTCGTCTGGGTTACAGGACTCCCCTGGGCGTTCCTAACGGTCGTCATTTTCTGGGCCGATTACCTGAACATGTTCAACATTTACTTGCCGAAAGGCGAATGGCTCCTTTTCAGTGTCTCCGCCATTATGGCGATTCTTGTCATCATCGTCAGCATCGGTTCTCTCCGCAAATGCCTTGAACTCGCCAAAACGGTTCCCGCCAGCTATCTTACCTCAGCTGACGTAGAAGCGGATGAATTGAAACGACTGAAAGAATTGGAAGCGACAGATCCTATCGCTCGCCGTTTCGAAGAACAGACGATTCAAAACCATTAATTTATATCTATGCGCTTCATCAAAAAGCCTCTCCTTTAAAGGAGAGGCTTTTTCTATACAATAACCCGTTCATCGTCTATAATGAAGAGAATTATCGGAAGGAGATGACTTTTTTGTCACAGCAAACCACCCCCTGCAATGACTGCCCCCGCCGCTGCAACAGCGCGCGGCCGTATACCGACGGCCGTACGACACCGCGTGCCGGCTTTTGCCGCAGTCCGCTGCAACCGGTCGTAGCCAGAGCGGCGTTGCACTTTTGGGAGGAACCGTGCATCAGCGGCAGCCGCGGTTCCGGTACCGTCTTTTTTTCGGGCTGCAATCTACACTGCGTCTTTTGTCAAAACGCCCAGATCAGTCAAAACTGTCACGGCGTTGCCGTTTCCACGGAAAGACTGAAAGAAATCTACGGGGAATTAATCGCACAAGGCGCACACAATATCAATCTCGTCACGGCAAGCCACTTTATCCGCGCCGTCTGCGAAAGTTTAGCAGAGCCGCTGCCGGTTCCTGTCGTCTATAACTGCGGCGGCTACGAAAGGTTGGCTGCCATTGAAAAATTGCGCGGCAAAGTACAAATCTATCTGCCCGATTTTAAATACAGCACCGCCGAACCGGCAAAGCGCTACAGTAACGCTGCAGATTATCCGGCAATAGCGACCGCCGCCATTCGCGCAATGTATGACCAAGTCGGTCCCTACGAACTGGATGCAGACGGCATCTTACAAAAAGGCGTCGTCATTCGCCATCTTATCCTGCCGGGACAACTGGAAAACACCAAGGGCGTCATTGACTGGGTAGCAAAAACGTTCTCGGAAGGACAGGTTCTGTTCAGCTTGATGCGGCAATATATCCCCTGCGGCGACGCTGCGACTTTCCCGGAAATCAATCGTCGCCTGACGAAGGAAGAGTATCGGAAAGCGGAGCAATATCTCTTTGACAGCGGCATTGAAGACGGCTTTGTACAAGAAGCAGACAGTGCCAGCGACGATTTCATCCCCGCCTTTGACGGTACCGGCGTGATAAAAAAGTAGGAAACAAAACGGTTCAATAACCGGCCCGGCAACCGCTGCACGCTCTTCATGCCCCGAACGCTCACTCGACATCAAATATCTTCCCCGGATTGAGGATCAAATTCGGATCCCATGCTTTTTTCAGAGCCTTCATCAATTCGAGTTCCACCGGATCGGTATAGGCCTTCATCAGGGTCTTACGGCATTCACCAATACCGTGTTCACCGGACAGCTTGCCGCCCAACTCATATACGACGTTGCAAGCCTGCGTTTCGAAAGCGGACAGCCGTTCCCGCCACAGCGCATCGTCCAGTTCTTTGCGCAGCACGTCTAAATGAAGATTGCCGTCGCCGGCATGACTGACGCCGCGAAAAGACAGTCCCGTGTCGGCAGCAATTTGCTTCAACCGTGTCAGCAAAGCGGCCAAACAGTCCGGCGGCACGACAAAATCCTCCATAGCCACCGGTCCCTCCGAGCCCGACGCCTCGGAAAAGTTTTTTCGCGCCCGCCAGATCCTGTCGGCATCGGCTACAAAGACGTCGATAGCGCCAAGTTCCCTGCAGCAGGCGTCAATTTCCAGACAAGTCTCATCTAACAGTATTTCCTGTTTACTGTCAACTTGCATGATCATATAATTGCCTACATCGGAATAGGGTTGTTTTTCGCCAAGAAATTTTTCAACAATACGGACACAATCATTGTCCATAAACTCCAGACAAGTCGGCTCGATCCCGGCTCCCGAGAATGCGGTCACGACAGACAGCGCCGTTGCCGCATCAGGAAAAACGGCGAGAATATGGGCGCTGTACGGCGGCAGCGGCAAGAGCTTTACGGTCAGTTTAGTAATAATTCCCAAGGTACCTTCCGAACCGATGACGATTTTTTCCAACGGATATCCTGTCGTTACTTTTTTCAGGCGGCCGCCTAAGGTCGTAATGTCTCCTTGCGGAGTGACAACTTCAATGCTGTAAATCTGATCGCGCGTCGTACCGTATTTGACGGCTCTGTTGCCGCCGGCATTAGTCGCACCGTTGCCGCCGATAAAGCAGCTGTCGCCGCTGCAGGGGTCTCCGGCATAAAGGAGGCCGCGCTTCTTTGCTTCCGCTTGCAGCACCGCCGTCCGTACGGCAGGCTCTACAACGGCATACAGCCGCTCGGCGTCGAATTCGATCATATGATTCAGCCGCTCCGTCGATAAGACGATACCACCATATCTGTTGACAACGGCCCCCGCTTCAAGACCCGTACCGGCTCCGCGCGGCACGACAGGAATCCGTTCCCGATTGGCCCATCGCATGATAGCGGCAATTTCCGTGGCGCTTCCGGGCAAAACGACGGCGTCCGGAAGACGCGCAAAGCCGTCATCCGCACCTTCGTCCCTGTCGTAAGGCAGCCGTTTTTCCGCTGTCGCATAGACATAACCGGCGCCGACGATATGCGTTAAACACTCGATATGTTCCGCCGTAAGGCGTTGATACGTTCCCATTGTTAACCTCCATTTCATCCTGCTTGTCCCGTAAATCGGAAAATACACTGCCGTTTGACAGGCCTCTTCCGTCTATGGTAGAATCTTTCAAAAATCATGCTATTTTTCTTGCAGAAAGGACCGATATTGAGATGACCAGACCTATAATAGGCGTTTCCGGCAGCTGTTGGGCCGATACCTACGGCAATCGCCTCTCTTATGCAGATGAAGCTTACTTGCAAGCGCTTACCGATAACGGCGCCACGCCGATCATCTTGCCCTATACGATGAACGGAGAAGCTGCCGTCGGCGCAATGAGCCATATCGACGGCCTGCTCCTCACCGGTGGTCACGACCTGTATCCCTTAAACTACGGAGAAGAGCCGCTGCCGAAAATCGGCGCACTCTGGCCTGAACGCGACCAATTCGATTTATTGCTTTTGCGAACCGCTGAAGAGCACGCCTTGCCGATAATGGGCATTTGCCGCGGGATGCAAGTAATCAACGTCTGTTACGGCGGCACGCTGTGGCAGGATCTGAGTTACGACGAAAGCTGCTGCCTCAAGCACGATCAGGACGACAAGGAAAATCCGACGCTGCCGCTCCATACGATCACGATTGAAGCCGATTCCCGTTTGGCCAGGATAATAAAAAAGACGGAGTGGATCACAAACTCTCGTCATCATCAGGCAGTCAAGACCGTCGGCAGCCGGCTCCGCGCCGTTGCCAAAACAAAAGACGGCGTTATTGAAGCCTTGGAAGGCATCGATTTCCCCTACCTTGCAGCGTACCAGTTTCATCCGGAAGACATGGCGAAACAGAATTATTTCGCCAAGCTTCTTTTCCGGGACTTTATAAATGCCTGCAGCGGCGGCATTTATCAGCAGTAAAAGCGCGCCCCGGCAAAAATAACTGCCAAAAGCGGAATTTGTCAGCAGGGCCGCCGCATTACGGTTCTTATTTCTCCGCCTTCTATCAAAAGAGGAAAATGCAGATACACTGCATTTTCCTCTTTTTTATCCTTTCCGGGAAAGTTTTTATCCGTAAGCCGCCATAACAGCTTTTTCTCTACAAAAAGAGACTGCGCAATAACGGTACCGCCACGGGAGTATACATAAACGTAAAGAAAAGAAACACGAAAAGACCGATCGTGCCGCCGACCAACGCGCCGTTAATGCGGATCCAGGCGAGGTCTTCTCCGACCTTGCTTTCCAGAAATTGATTGAATTTCTTTTTATCGAAGCCGGAAAGAACGTCACGGACAGCCACCCCGATCAGCGCATGCTCATGTGCCAGGATGATCTCACAGGCGCGGCGTATCTGTTCATTCAGCCATTGCTTGATTTCCGGATAGTCGCGGCAATATGCCAGATAATGTTTAAATTGCGCTTCCAGCACATTCTGCAGCTTCTCTTTGCCTTCTACGCCAGTCGTAAAGTAAGCCTGTCCCGAACGCTGCGTCGCCGTTACCCATGCTTCAATGGGCAGCGAGTCGACAAACTGGTCCTGCCATTTTTCAACCGTATAAGTCAGCTGGCCGTTCATGGAGTACATCTGGATTTCCAATTTGCGGCAAAGCCACTGCCGTTCTTTGCTGCCTGCATGTTCCCAACGATCCAGCCACGTAACCAGCCCTTTTTTGATGTCAATCGCCATTTTCCGCGTATCAATCATACCCGTAAAGCGGTGAAGAGAAACCAGTAACTGCGGCGCACTCTTCGATTCATCGATCCATTCGTTCAGCATCTGCATCAGAATATTTTCGAACTCTTTCGACTGCACGCATTCTTTCAGCAAGCCGATCGTATCGCCGAGCAGTTCGCTCTCCGGATTCTCCAGCATGGCGATGATGCGGTCCTGCAGGAGGCTGACCAGCGGCTGCCGTTTCAGATATCGCCGGATATTATCCACCATCATGCGCTTTGAAGTATCTTCTTTCGCGTACAAATACACTTTTTGTGCCGCTTCATACAGCAGGGCGCGGAATTTTTCACGGCCTGAAGGCGTTTCCAGCCAAGCGATGATGCGGTCGATAAAAGAAATCGAATACAGCTTATCCTGCCACATTTGCGGCTGCAACAGCTTCTCGGAAACGATGGTCGTCATGCCGTCGATGATCTGATTGCGATGACGATGTACCAACTCCGTGTGCCAGGGAAAGCCCAAGGGCTTTTCAAAAAGCGCCGTCACGGCGAACCAGTCGGCAATGCTGCCGATAAGCGCGGATTGAACGACAAAAAACACCAAGTTTACCGCTGTTGACTCCGCCGCCGTATACCACCACCAGAAGACGAGAAGAAAGCAGAGGAAAGACAAGGCCAAAATGCCATCGGCACGCTGACGATATGTCATGTTACCAGCCTCCTTTCAACGCCAGGCGAACACAGCAAATGAAGGCGCCCAACACGGCGCCCACGAGAGAGCCGTTGACGCGGATCATCTGTAAATCGTACCAGACGCGGCCTTCCAGCTGTTCCGCCAATCGGCGCCCATCGTAGCGGAGAATTTCTTTTTCCGCCGTTTCCCCGAACCAGGTTTGCAGCCGTTTTAGTTCACGAGCAGCCAACGTAAGAACATAGCGATTCATCTGTTCCACTTGTGTCGCACTGTCGCGCCAGCTTTCCAGCCGCGTGACGGCATAGGAGGCGGCAATGCGGCAGACGCGGTTCTGCCGCTGCGGTTCCTGCACGTAGCGCTGCCAGGCTTCTTTCATATCCGGCCGCTCGACAAGATGCCTGTATGTACGCATCTTATACGATTCCACCCGTTTCTGCCAGACCTCATCCGTTTCCAGTCGCGTCGCCTGTTCCCAGAAAAAGGCAAACATCTTCTTGCGGCGCTGGGATTCGGGATCTCTGGCCTCATCAAGAATAGTCAATAATTTTCGCTGCAAACTCGCCGATACGTGTTCTACGCCGAAAAGCTCGCTGGCCATAGCCGCCCTGACGATGAGCGAATAGATAAAATTGCGGTGTTCGTACTGCCGTAACGCTTCGCTGTAAATATCGGCAATATAATTTTTCGCCGTGTTGCTCCTGACCATCGTTTCCAGCGAAAGAATGATGAAATCGAGGAAGTCCTCTCCCGCTTCACCGGACAGACCTGTTTTCATCGCTCTGCCGGCCATCGGCGCAATTTGCAGTTTGGCCAGCGCTCCTTCACCGAAGTCGGAAAAAGCCGCAACCGCCTTTTTCATATCGACTGTATAGAGAAACGTATTCAATATCTGTCCCAAAATCCGTTCCGCCGATTGGAACCCCCGCTCCGTATGCAAATACGTCAGCGCCGCATCCAATACGGGATGATGCTTTAAAACGGCGTACATGTTCGGCACCGTCAAAATCTCACTTTCAATCATATGCCGCGCCGTTTCCGCAATACGTTCCTTGCTGCGCGGAACCAGTTCCGTCTTAAAAGAAATCCCCAACGGCCTTCGGAACAGTGCCGTAACGGCATACCAGTCGGCCAGGCCGCCGATCAATGCGGCCGCCGCCATATGCGTCACCAGGGAGCCGCCGAAAGAATCGGTAAAAGGGTATGCCAATAAGAGCAGTATTGCCGCCAACACCAGGATATACTCAGCAATATGACTGCGCTTGTATTGTTGCATTATTGCCTCCTTCGCCCTTGCTGCAGGGCTTATGTCTTCGCCACCACATCACGCCAATACCGTCGTATCGCCGCCGGTACGGGGTATCCATACAGGCACGGTGGGAAAGTTTTTGTTAAAGGCCTCCGACGGCTCCCAGGGAACACCGAAGTAATGCATGGGAACCAGGCATTTCGTCACGTGAACGTGACTCAAAAAAGAAGCGACGCCCCATTCGCGGGCGCCTTCCAGCCGGGCGTCGACAGGAAAGAAGGCGAGATCGAATGTAAGCCCGTCAAGTCTTTCCATTTCCTTATCAAACAATTCTTTCATGGCCTGATTATTTTCGTCCGTGTCTCCCAGCCAGTGCCACCAATTCAGATCACCGGCATGAAAGATGCGGACGCCGTCCGTTTCAACATAAAAAGACCCGCCTTCATCAGTCGATCCGTATTGACGAATCTGCAGATCCTGAAGCTGCAGCGTTTCATAAAGAGCCAGGGAATACACGTTATCGGCAGCCCCGTTCGTAAACGGAACGCCATCATTGACGATGTATCCCTTCGTAAAGGAAGCGAAATCGGCAATATGCTTATTAAAGTGATCACCGTGGGAGTGGGTTACAAAAAAGTAGACATCCTTCCGGCTCTTTGTATACGCATCGACGACATGGGCCGGGTCCCGGTAATAATCGAAAACCAGTATTTTCGTCGCCGTTTCGGCTGCAAAGCCGCTGTGGTCCAAATACGTTACCTTTATTTCAGACATGGAATTTCCTCCTTCATCTGCGACGACTGATGACCCGTCGCCGCCTTATCAGTATATTATATCATGTCTTGCCGTATTTTCGTACTTTTCAACGAGCAGGGCTTCTTCTCCGGCCACAGCAACAACAAAAAAAGGCGAATACGCTTCGCCTTTCAATGGAACACAAGCTGCACCAGCAACATATACAGAATCGTACCGACAGCCATGCTCAACAGTACGTTGCGACGCCAAAGATGAACGGCTACAAGGACGACGGACGCAATGATCTCCGGCAGACCATAGGACCACGTGACCAGGACCGTATCTTTAAGAGAGTACACCACGAGAAGACCCATGACGGCTCCGGGCAAGACCGTTCCCAAGTAGCGGACGAGAGCCGGCGGTTCTTTCTGCGCCGCAAAAACGGCAAAGGATATATATCGCGTCGTCATCGTGCCGGCAACGACGACAGCGACGGTTAGGGCCATTTCCAACTCAGTCACGGATCACATCCCCTTTCTTATATAGGACGAAAAAGATACTCGTAATACCGATCATGGCGGGAATGATAAACTGCGCCGCGCCGAAGATCAGTAGAGCGGCAGCCGTCGTCGCCAGTCCGATAAGGCCGTTGCGAAGGCCTTTTTCCTTATGCGTCAATTCCAGCAGCAAGACGAGAAAGAGGGCGGTCAAAATAAATTCTATTCCCTTCGTCGGCAAAAAGGTGAGATAATTCCCGACCAGTCCGCCAATCGTTGCGCCGCCGACCCAATACACCTGATTAAGCCAGGTAACGTGAACATAGAACCAGGACCGATCAATATCGGGAGGCACATCTGTAGCGGCGTTGATCGCAAAGGTTTCGTCGCACATGCCGAAAATAAGATAATATGTCTTCCACCCTAAATGTCTGTATTTCGCCAACATCGCCAGTCCGTAAAAAATGTGGCGCGCATTGACCATGAGGGTCAGAAAAAAAACGCCGACAGGATTGAACGGCGCCAACAAAAGACTGACCGTTACGAATTCCATGGAGCCGGCATAAATCAGCGCGCTCATCAGTGTCGGATAATACACGGGCAACCCCTTGCTGGTAGCGTACAGTCCATAAGAAAGTCCTAAAAACAAAAAACCTGCGCAAATCGGCGTCGTCAGCGGCAACGCGTACGTAAATGCCGACCTTTTCAACATTGACATCGCCTCTCCTCCTTCATGCACTACTTTACGCTATCATTATAATTGATTATAAAAGACTTTGTCTGCATATACGGTCTCTTTAAATTGTATGCCCTACGATTTTTTTATTTCCCCAAGGGCTCTCAACTTCCTATTGACAAATGTACCATAAAGGTATAGTATCATAGGCATCATTAGAAAAAGCGATGACCAAAACAAGTACGCGTATAAAGGCCATACAGAGAGTGCCGGCCACCGGCTGAAAGCCTGCACCGCCGCCAAGTACGCCGGAATGCCTTTGGGAGCCGGATATCCGAACTTACAGTAAGATATCCCGTCTGTCGACGTTACCGATATCGAGTGGCAGCATTTTGCTGCAATCAGAGTGGAACCGCGGGCCGCCGTCTCTGTCGAGACGACGGCCTTTTTCTTTTGCCATTTTCAGGAGGACTTCCCATGTTCGCGACACTTCGCAAGGATATTCAAGTTATCAAAGACCGCGATCCGGCGGCGAAAAACACCTTGGAAATTCTCACGTGTTATTCCGGTCTTCACGCCATCTGGGCATACCGGCTGGCACATTGTTTCTACCGCCGCCAATGGTTCGTGACGGCGCGCATCATTTCAACAATCAGCCGCTTCTGCACCGGTATAGAAATACACCCCGGCGCTGAAATCGGCGAAGGTCTCTTCATCGATCACGGCATGGGAATCGTTATCGGCGAAACGACGATAATCGGCAAAAATGTTTCGCTCTACCAGGGCGTGACTTTGGGCGGCACGGGAAAAGAAAAAGGCAAACGTCATCCGACGATCGGCGACTACGTCGTCGTCGCCAGCGGCGCCAAAGTACTCGGTTCTTTCACCGTCGGCGAAGGCGCCAAAATCGGCGCCGGCTCCGTCGTCTTGAAAGAAGTGCCGCCTCATTCGACGGTCGTCGGCATTCCCGGCCACGTCGTTCTGCAAAAGGGCCGCAAAGTACGTCGGGCCCCGTCCGAAGCCGACGTCGACTTGAATCATCATACACTGCCGGACCCGCTGGAAGAGCAGATCGCCGCCTTGCAGCAGCAAGTGGCGTTCCTGCAGCGGACAGTAGAAAATCTGACGCGATCCGAGACGGTTCTCCACAGTATCCGCGGCGGCCGTAACTGATGCGATATACGCCGGGCAACTATTGTCTCTGCGTATACATATATCAACACATGGTTATCTGTTTTTACTATGTCGGGGGGGGGGGGGGAATGGCTTATGCAACTGAACTATCTCGTAACGGGACGACCTTTTCGATGTTGTCGTGAATCGTCGGAAATACACGGTGGACTATGATTCGTTATGAACAAAAAAGGAGCTATGAATATCATGAGTACTATTTATACCAGCGCATTGGATCTGATCGGCAACACCCCTTTGTTGGAACCTGTACGCTATAATGCGGCGGCAGGGATAAAGGGAAAATTATTCGTCAAGTTGGAAGCTTTTAATCCGGCCGGTTCTGCCAAAGACCGCATCGCCAAGGCCATGATTGAAGACGCAGAAAAGCAGGGCCTGCTGAAAAAAGGTTCCGTCATCATCGAACCGACCAGCGGCAATACGGGCATCGGCCTCGCCGCCGTTGCCGCCGCCAAAGGCTATCGGGCAATCTTCACCATGCCGGAAACGATGTCCGTTGAACGTCGCAACCTGATCGCCGCTTACGGCGCCGAAATCGTTCTCACACCGGGAAAAGAAGGAATGACCGGCTCCGTCGCCAAAGCGGAAGAACTGGCAAGCGAAATCGACGGCGCATACATTCCCGGCCAATTTACCAATCCCGTCAATCCCCGTATCCATAAGGAAACGACAGGTCCGGAAATTTATCGGGACACAGACGGCGCCGTCGATATCTTCCTTGCCGGCGTCGGCACAGGCGGCACGCTTTCCGGCGTCGGTCAATATTTAAAGGAACAAAAGCCTGCCGTCAAGATCATCGCCGTAGAACCGAAGGATTCGCCGCTCCTTTCCGAAGGACATGCCGGTTCACACAAACTGCAGGGAATCGGCGCGAATTTTGTGCCGAAAACGCTGGATACAACGATCTACGATTCCGTTTTTACCGTAACGACAGAAGAAGCCTACGATACGGCCCGCCTGTTTACACAAAAAGAAGGCCTCCTCATTGGGATCTCCGGCGGTGCCGCGCTCTATGCCGCCACGAGAACCGCCGCCTTGCCGGAAAATAACGGCAAGACGATTGTCGTTCTTCTGCCCGATAACGGCGACCGTTATTTGACGACACCGGACTTTATCAAGGCGAAATAAAAGCTCGCCAAGCATAGCTAAACGGGAAAAAATACGCTTTTTTAACGAAGCGACATACTGAACGAACGTTTCACAGTCTTCAGTATGCAGGACGGAAG
Organism: Megasphaera vaginalis (ex Bordigoni et al. 2020); assembly: GCF_900240295.1. NCBI lineage: Bacteria > Bacillati > Bacillota > Negativicutes > Veillonellales > Veillonellaceae > Megasphaera > Megasphaera vaginalis (ex Bordigoni et al. 2020). The sequence goes on along the minus strand of NZ_OEQB01000004.1, from coordinate 160,337 downwards.
AGAACACCGCCTCCGGTGCTCGTGTCCGCAACCCGTTCTCAATGCAGAAACGCCCTCCGCGCAGTTTCCTTATCCTGCTGCGGAGGGCGTTTTTCTCCTGTTTATTTGCAATCAATCCGTTTATTTTACCTAGCAGTACCACTGCTTTTTATTTTTTTGCCATATCGCGACTGGCAACGATATCCACGCCGAGCCCCAGAATATCGGCGACAACGACATCACCGGTCCGAACCGGCATGACTGCCGTCACACCGCGCAAGAACGCGGCACAGTCAAGAACCTTATTCTTCGGCAGCGCTTCTTTGGAAACAACCGGCAAAAGCGGCAAAGCACCGTCTTGCGTACGTACAGTCGCCGTCAGCATCCGTTTCGGCGCCGTCAGTTCCTGCTGCGCATAAGTTATGCCGCGGGGACACGTGTTTCCCGTAATCTGCCCGATCGTTCCGTCGTTGATCTCCACAGTCAAAGCGCATCCCATGGGGCAATTGATGCAGTTCATTTTTTTTATTTCCGTGCTCATCATGCTTCCTCCTCCATAACGGAAACAGACCATGTCGTATAATGGCCTGCCGCCTTGTCAGCCGGTACATTGACGGCAATCATTTCACTCGGTTTGGCAACGGGCAAGACTTTTGTCAACAACGTATCTTCGCCGCTCCTGATCGTGAGACGGCATTTTTTCAACGGCCGCCTTACACGCATAAAGAGACGAATCACTTCATGCTCTTCGGTGACCCGCAGATGCTGCGGCACACAGGTACGTACTTCATCTGCCGCCTCGACTGTCACGTCGGCGACGGCGGCGGCAAGAACGCGGCGCGCTTTCAAAGCGGCAAATTTACCGGCTATCTCTGCCTCTTCCGAAACGAAATCGACGAGATCATGAACATGGACGACATTGCCGGCGGCAAAGATGCTGGGAATACTCGTCTCACGGTGCTGATCGACGATCGGCCCGTTGGTCAGAGAGTGCATGGAAAGACCGAGGCCCAAAGATAATTCATTTTCCGGTATCAGGCCAACGGACAACAGCAGCGTATCGCAATCAATATCGAATTCCGTCCCGGCTACGGGGCGCATCTTCTCATCAACGGCGGCGGCTGTAATTCCCGTAACGCGATCTTTGCCGTGGATAGCGGTAATCGTATGAGACAAATACAGGGGAATGTCATAGTCGTCGAGACATTGTACCATATTACGCGTCAACCCGTTGGAAAAAGGGCAAATCTCCAGAACGGCCTGCACTTTGCAACCTTCAAGGGACATACGGCGCGCCATGATCAGGCCAATATCGCCGCTGCCAAGGATAACGATCTTTTTCCCCGGCAAATACCCTTCCATATTGACCATACGCTGCGCCGCGCCGGCCGTAAAAACGCCGGCAGGCCGGTAGCCGGGAATGCGAATGGCACCGCGCGTCCGTTCGCGGCAGCCCATCGTCAGAATCAAGGTCTGCCCTTGTACCGTGAACAGTCCCTGCGCCGGACTGACGGCCGTTACGGTCTTGTCCTTGTTCACTTCAAGCACCATCGTATCAACCAGGATCTCTATTTCCCGCTTATCTTTTACCAAATCATAACACCGCTGTGCATACCCGGGGCCTGTCAATTCCTCCTTGAAATGATGGAGGCCGAAGCCGTTGTGAATACATTGCTGCAAAATACCGCCCGGCTCGCGGTCCCGTTCGAGAACGAGTATGCTCTCCGCGCCGTTCTGCCAGGCGCTATACGCGGCGGAAAGGCCGGCCGGACCGCCGCCGACAATGATAACGTCATAGATCTTGTTCATTATTCCTTACCTCCCCTCGTCGTCTCTTTCGCATAAAACAGGTAAGATTCGCCCATTTCCTTGCGTACTTCCGTTACGGGAATACGGAGTTCCCGCGCCAGGATCTGCGTCACGCGGGGACCGCAGAAACCGCCCTGGCAGCGCCCCATGCCGGCACGTGTACGGCGCTTGACACCGTCAACGGTACGCGCGCCGCAAGGGCGATGGATGGCGTCGATGATTTCCCCTTCCGTAATCGTTTCGCAGCGGCAAATGACACGTCCGTAACGAGGGTCTTTGGCAATCAGCTTCTTTTTCCCGGCTGTCGAAAGCTCGCGGAAACAGGGCTGCTGCGGACGCCCTGGCCGGTAATCAGCCTTCCTCTTTGCGCCGAGTTCGGCAACGATAAACCCTGTCAAGTATTCGGCAATCGCCGGTGCCGACGTCAGGCCCGGCGACTGAATACCGGCAGCCTGAATCAACCCCTGCGTGCAGGATGAAGGGCCGAGAACGAAATCGCCCGTACTGGATACGGCGCGGATACCGGCAAATTCCGTAATCGTGGCCCCTAACGGCAACGCCGGCACCAGTCTGCGCGCTTTTTCAAGAATATCATCCATCCCCTTCAGGGTGACCATGGTATCGTCTTTTGCTTCATCAGGCAAATCCTCCGCATTCGGGCCGACGAAAACGTTTCCATGTGTCGTGGCACAAACGAGAATCCCTTTTCCCAGCTTGCTCGGCGTCGGAAAAACGGGGCTGTGTACTAAATCTTGCTGAACAGATTTATCAAAAAGGATATACTCTCCTTTGCGCGGATGAATTTGGAACGAATCATCGCCGGCAAGTCTGCTCATATCATCGGCATGAACGCCGGCCGCATTGACGACAAAACGGGTTTCAATACGGCCTCGGTTCGTTTTGACGGCCTTGACGGCGCCGTCGATAATCTCAAAACCGACAACCTTGCATTCACGAATGACGTCGGCGCCGTTGATGACGGCGTTTTCGGCAAAAGCCGCAGTAAGCCCGAAAGGCCAACAGATACCTGCCGTCGGCGCCCAGAGCGCGCAGCACACGTCGTCACTCAAATTCGGTTCGAAAGCATGCACCTTCTCACTGTCCCAAATTTCAAGACCGGGTACGCCGTTGGCTACTCCCCGTTCATACAGATCACGAACGGTCCGGGCCTGCTCTTCATCCAACGCCGCGACTAGCGAACCGCACCATGTAATATCGAGATCGAGTTCTTCTTTCAGCTCGTGATAAATCCTGTTGCCGTCGACATTCATCTGCGCCTTCATCGATCCCGTCGGCGCATCGAACCCGGCATGAAGGATAGCGCTGTTTGCCTTGGTCGTGCCTGCGGCCAATTCCGGTTCCGCCTCAAGCAGCACGGCATGAAGATCATACTTGGATAATTCCCGCAATACGGCTGCCCCGGTGATTCCGCCGCCGATTACGACAACATCTGCTTTTTTTATCATGGTTTACAACCCTTTCCTAAAAATAATGTAAAAATTACTAAAATCAGTATACGTCAATTTGAACATAATTGCAATTTTTTATTAACATATTTTCATTTTTATTCGTTCGTATTTTGCATTGCCCCTTGAATATCCATTCCGTATCCAAATAGGATAAAAAGAAAAGAGTCAAAAGATTTCTCTTTTAACTCTTGTTCTTTTTACAGGCTCATTTTTAAAATACGGAAAAAACGGCGGCTACTACATAAGCAAATAAAGCGCCTGCCATGGGAGCGAGAACGGGAATCCAGGCATACTCCCAACCGTTCCCGCCTTTTCCGGCAATGGGAAGAATCGCATGTGCGATACGGGGACCCAGATCACGAGCCGGATTCATGGCATATCCCGTCGGCCCGCCGAGACTGAGGCCCAAAGCCCAAATCAATACGCCGACGAGATAGGGCCCGAGGCCGGCAGGAATGGCTCCCACCTGTTTGGAGAAAATCATCCAGATAATAAACATCAGGAAAAAGGACGCAATAAACTCGCACAGGAAGTTAAGGGGATAGTTGCGAATCGCCGGAGCCGTGCAAAAGATTCCCAGCTTGGCCCCCTTGTCTTCCGTTTCCCGCCAATGCGGCAAGTATGCGAGCCAGACAACGGCTGCGCCGCAAATACCGCCCAGGATCTGAACGGCCGATGTGGCCAAAAACTGCGGCAGCGTATAAATGCCGATCATCATTTTTCCCAGCGTTACGGCAGGATTCAAATCCCCTTGCGGCGCGCCCAGCGTCGTCGCCGTAAAGACGCCTAAGGTAACGGCGAAACCCCAGCCGACGGTAATGCAAATCCAACCGCCGTTCTGACCTTTTGATTTTGTCAATGTATTACAAGCGCAAACGCCGGCACCGAAAACGATAAGCACAAGCGTTCCGAAAAATTCACCCAATAAGTTTTCCATCGCAATACCCTCTTTCTTTTTACAGACAGACTCTATCACTCTTCATCAAGCCAGTGCATGGCGTGCTTAACGGCCTTGCGCCAACCTTTGTAATACGCGGCCGAAGCGGCGACTTCCATTTGGGGTTCAAAGCGGTTCTGCAATTTCCAGCTCTTCTTCAATTCTTCCTTCGACTGCCAAACGCCGACAGCGAGACCGGCCAAATACGCGGCGCCAAGAGCCGTTGTTTCAATAACTTGCGGTCTGTCAACGGGGACACGGAGAATATCCGCCTGGAACTGCATGAGCATATTATTGGCGACGGCGCCGCCGTCAACCTTCAGCGCCGCAAGGGTAATGCCCGAATCGGCTTCCATCGCGCTGAGAACATCTTTCGTCTGGTACGCCATGGAATCCAGCGTCGCCCGCACGATATGCGCTTTCGACGTGCCGCGCGTAATGCCGATGATGAGTCCGCGCGCGTTCATATCCCAATAGGGAGCGCCGAGACCGACAAAGGCCGGCACGACATACACGCCGTCACTGTCCGGAACACGTTTGGCGACCCATTCCGAATCAGGCGCCGTATCAAGAAGGCGAAGGCCGTCACGAAGCCATTGAATAGCCGATCCGGCAACAAAGATAGAACCTTCCAGGGCGTATTCGACTTTGCCGTCAAGGCCCCAGGCGATCGTTGTGACCAGGCCGTTTTCCGACATAATCGGCGTTGTTCCCGTATTCATCAACATGAAGCAGCCGGTGCCGTAGGTGTTTTTGGCCATACCCGGTTCAAAGCAGTTCTGTCCGAAAAGCGCCGCCTGCTGATCCCCTGCTGCGCCGGCAATTTTAACAGGTGCGCCCAACAGCGCCGCATCTGTGTGCCCGTACACTTCACTTGACGGTCGCACTTCCGGCAACATGCTCTTAGGAACGCCTAAATACGAAAGGAGCTGATCATCCCATTTGAGCTCTTTAATATTATAGAGAAGCGTGCGGGATGCGTTGGAATAATCTGTAACATGCACCTTCCCGCCTGACAACTTCCAAATCAGCCACGAATCAACGGTACCGAAGAGAAGCTCGCCTCGTTCGGCCCGTTCTCTCGCTCCTTCCACATGATCGAGAATCCATTTGATCTTCGTTCCTGAAAAATACGCGTCAATGACCAATCCCGTCTTTTCCCTGAATTCATCGACCAGCCCATTAGCCTTCAATTCTTCGCAAATTTCCGCCGTCTGCCGAGACTGCCACACAATCGCGTTATAGACCGGGCATCCCGTCCGTTTATCCCAAACCACCGTCGTTTCGCGCTGATTCGTAATGCCGATAGCCGCGATTTCGGCGGCCGTCAGCCCCGTCTGCTCCAAAACGGCCTGCATGACATCCATCATGGTCTTCAAAATTTCATTGGCATCATGCTCTACCCAGCCGGGCTGTGGAAAATACTGGGTAAATTCCTTCTGGCTGACGCCCATGATCTGTGAATTTTCATCGAAAATAATCGCTCTGTTGCTCGTTGTCCCGGCATCTAAAGCCATGACATATCTTTTTTCCATAATGATCTCCTTTCGCACACAATAACTCTCCTTGTCTCACGAAAATCCCCTACAGCTTTATGATACCTATTTATGAACATAGTTGCAATATAAATATTACATAATTTCATTTATAATATAGACGCTATGTGTCCTATATCAAAAACACAATAATACCCTTATTATTTCTTAACATATGCTATTCGAGCATATGTTCATTGCTTTTACACTGGCAAGAGAAATTTATTTCTTGTTTCCCTCATTTTTCTATGGGATAATAAAAACAAGCCTTTATGCTTACCGAGGAGACCTTCCATGACCAAAGATAAAAGAGACAAAGCTGCGATCACTGCTGCAAAGCTCTACTATGTCAGCAATTACAGTCAACATGACATTGCCGGCGAAATGAAAATTTCCCGCCCCTCCGTATCCCGCCTGCTGCAATATGCGCGGGAAATGGGATTCGTTCGCATCGAAATTTACGATCCTGTCGCCGATCAGAGTAATTTGGAGCAGCAACTGGTCCGCAAGTTTTCGCTACGCGACGCCTGCGTCGCCAACGCGCCGCTCGCCGACGAAGAAGAAGTCAAAAAATACATCGGACAACGCGCCGCGCTGTATCTCGATGAAATCGTCAAGGATGGTGATATTATCGGCGTCGGCTGGGGTACGACGATGTACAGCCTGGCCCGCTCGCTGCTGCCGAAATCGCTGCGCGGCACGCAAATCGTCCAGCTCGAAGGAGGCATCACACTGTCTTCCGGCGATACGTATGCCAATGAAATTCTGGATTTATTCGCTAAAAATTACGACACTATCGCCAAATACCTGCCGTTGCCGGTCTTATTCGATTCCCCGGCAGTAAAAGATCTCGTCTATCAGGACCGACACATTAAACGCGTCCTGGAACTGGGAAACAGCGCGGATATCACCCTCTTCAGCGTCGGCACGGTTCGCGACAGCGCGCTCTTTTTCCGTCTCGGCTATGCTGACGAAAAGGAGCGGAAATTCCTGCAGCAACACGCCGTCGGAGATATTTGTTCCCGTTTTTTTTGCAAGGACGGGAAAATTACCAGTCAGGAATTGAACGATCGAACTGTCGGCATCGATTTGGAGCAACTTCGCCGAAAAAAATACAGCATCCTCCTCTCCGGCGGCAGCGCCAAGCTGAATCCCATCTGCGCCGCCTTGCAATACGGCTATGCCAATGTCCTGATTACGGATCAATTTACGGCGGAAGCCTTATTGTCCATGTGAAAACAAGGAACACAAAAAAAGAGAAGTCCTCCCATGGAGGCTTCTCTTTTTACTGCCACGCTTCGGCAGGTAATGCCAAAATCTCCGGCCATTGCCGGTTGATCGCTTGCGCCATCAGCTTTTTTCCCGGCGGATCCAAATGGAGTCCGTCGACAGCCAAATCACCGCGCAGCACGCCTTCTTCATCGGCCAATCCCGGTGTGATGTCGATATGGACCTGACCGCGTATGTAGTCGTTTACCTTATCAACCTGGTATTGCCAGTCAGAGACCGTCGGCTGCTGAAAGGCCTTATCGATATTGACCGGATTGAAAGGCGGCAGCGTCAAAAATACGGGACGGATCCCGTTATCCAGACATTTCGCTTTCACGGCTTCCATATCGGCAATAACCGTTTCTGCCGCAACGCCGCCGCGCAAGCTGTTGGAGCCCATCATGATCAGTACGTACTGCGGTGCGAAAGGCAAGACGTCCCGATCAAATCGAGCCACGGTCATGGCGCTCGTATCGCCGCTTTCCGAGACGTTTAACGTCGGAAAGTTCAAATAATGCTGATAGCTGAATTCCCAATCCGTCGGCGAATAAGAAACGCTGCCGCCGCCGTGACTGATACTGTCTCCCAAGGTCGCCACGACGTAATGGGCTCCCGGATCGGTCACAAACGGAACGGCATCGGAATAAACCCCCAAGGGATTACCGTCCTTATCCAAGGCCCGCACGCGCCAGTAAAAGGGCTTCGGCCCAAAGCGCGGCCGCTGATCGTACTGTTCCGCCGCCCGCGGGTAATAGGCATCGACGCGATGCACGGACGGTTCTATCCCGTTCGGATTTTCCGGCGCTTCGTCGAGAATTTCCACTTCATATTCGACAGCGGCAGGCACGGCTATCCAATCATATACGGGGTAAAGCAAAACCGTGCCGTTACCGCTGTTATAAAAGGATAGGGGCTGCGGTTTTTCCAAAAAGGGACCGAACAAATCGACCGGCGTTTCTTCCGGTTCCGAATAACTGCTGACAGGCCTGCCTTCCAAGTCGGCGCCGCGCACGCGCCAATAAAATTCGCGCTCCGAAAAATCAGCCGGCAAGGCCAACTCATACGCATTGGTATACGCCGTCTGCAAAGGCATGATTCGTTCATAATAGACGCCGCCCTCGGGGTCTTCATGCTTTTCCAAGATCTGCAACGTATACATGACAGCGCCGTCGATTCGGGACCAGGTCAAAATCGGATGCGCGTTCGCCGGCGCCGCAGTCGTATAATGGCGCAGCACCTGCGGGCGTATGCGATCGGCTCTGTCCGGCTGAAGGCAGATCCGCCCCGCCTCTTCCATCGGCAAATGGACGACAGTGCCGGTACCGGTATCTTGCCGCGAAGTCACCAACACGCCGAAGCCGAGGGTAATACCAACGGCAAAAAAGGTTAAAAAACGTTTATCCACGGCGTCGCGCCTCCTTTCTGCAGAAACGGTTCGACAAAAATACCGGCAAAAAGATATGCTCAACTTTTTGCCGGTATCTCTTTGTCGTTCATCACGCGTCCCGATGCATAGCTTGCTGCTTCCGGCACAGCTCTTCCTTGCGGAACCGCGGCCACTGCTTGATCTCCCATTCGCGGTGCATCGCTTCGTGCTGCGTCGAAAAGGCTTCACGCCAGACCAACCGGACAGGCCGGCGCGAGCGCGTATACTTCGCGCCGCAACCGCTGTTATGCGCCGCGACCCGCTTCACCGGATCCAGCGCCCACCCCGTGTAAAGCGTATCATCTGCACAGCGAACCATATACGTATAGTACATCACACTTCATCAAGCGCATCGGTAATCGTGACGGCTTCCAAGACAACATCATCGACAGGCCGGTCTGCCCGATGCGTTTTCACGTTACTGATTTCTTCAACGACATCGTAATTTCTGACGACCTTGCCGAAAATAGAGTGATGGTTCTGCAACCACGGCGTCGGGACAACAGTAACAAAGAACTGCGAACTGCCCGTATTCGGACCGGCATTGGCCATCGCCAGGATACCCGGTTCCAAGAAGTTCAGGCCGGCGCCGAACTCGTCGGGAATCATGTCTTTGGAACCGCCCCGACCCGTTCCGGTCGGATCCCCGCCTTGAATCATAAAGCCGGCAATAATACGATGGAAAATCGTCCCGTCATAAAAATGGCTTTCTGCCAATTTTTTAAAGTTTTCTACTGTAATCGGTGCCTGTTCTGCAAATAACTCAACTGTAAATTCACCGTGATTCGTTTTAAATTCTGCGTACATGCAATGCGCCTCCTTTTGCCGATCTACTGTATTATATTATCGTAGTTTATGTAATTATGCAATGTCTGTCCCCATTTCGGCAACGAAAAAGGGAAGAACCGAAACCGTTTCTCCCCTTTTATACTTATATTACGGCAAAAATATCATCGGATCCGTCGGCGTGCCGTTGACGCGGACTTCGTAATGGACATGCGGTCCCGTGCTGTGACCGGTACTGCCGGCAAGGGCAATGATATCACCGGTCTTTACCTCCTGCCCTTCTACGACAAGAAGCATGGAATTATGACCGTATCTGGTAACCAAGCCGCCGCCGTGATCGACTTCGACGAGATTGCCGTAGCCGCTGACCCAGCCGGCGATCGTAACCTTGCCGACTGCCGTAACATGAACGGGCGTACCGTAGTCAACGGCAATATCGACGCCTTCGTGGAAGACGGTACCGCCACCCGTCGGATTACCGCGATAGCCGAAGGGCGACGTGATCGGCCCGCTGACAGGCCAAATCGACGGGTATGTCGACGCCTGATATTGCCTTGCCGACTGCTGCATCTGGATAACCTGCTGCCCCGCCGTATCGCCCAATACGGTCTTTAGTGTGATAAAGCTGATAATTCTGGCATTCGTCTTCGTTTCCAAGCGAGATGCAGCGTGCAGTACATCATTGTACCCTGCAGAAGAAAGATCGGGCGACTTCTTCTGCTGTACTACAGCGCTGCCTTCACCTTTTGGGGCGTCGCCGGAACCAGCTCCTTTCACCATTTGGCGCAATTCCTGATCCAGCGCATCCATTTTATCCATTTTCTGCTGCAACGTTTCCGTCTTGTCACGCATGATTTCCAGTTGCTGCTCGTGAAGCATTTCCTGTTCGCGCAAGCCTTGCAGAGCGATGAATTGATAGATTCCTATGAGGATCGCCACGACGAGAACGGCAAGGCCGACAAGAGCCATGCGGCGATATTTCCGATATTCTTCCGGCGTCACGACGACAGATTCCGTCGGCTCCCTGCGCAGCGCCTCAAATGACGGCAGCTGCCGCAGAGATAACTGTTGCATTTCTTTTCGCAAAGACTGCCATTTTCTTTGAAAATTCAAATGATTACCTTCTTATCCTTTTTGCACAACATTTACTTCGCCCTGATAACGGAGCGCATTCTCCAGACTTTCCGTCTCTTCCGCACTCATTCCGTAAAGGCACTTGCCGCCGATAATCGGCTTGGCAAAAATACGGGACTCATTTCTCCCGTATACGCTGGACAGGCAAAACCCGTCATTTTTACCGTCAAGAACAGTAAACGCGAAGCTTAAATTATTCCCTATGTTTTCAAAGGCATTATACTTCACGAAGCCGATCTTGCGAAACGCCTGATCCTGCACCGCCAGAATATCTTTCTGCGTGTCATGCATGGCGTTCAGCGTCTGCTGGATCTCCTGCAACTGCCGCACATCTTCACGCAGTTTCGCCTCCATGCTTTGCCCGACTTCATCTTGCATGAAAAATTCATATTTCTTATTCAATTTATGAACGCGGTAATTGAGTACCAAAATATATATCAGCAGAAGTATTAAGACGGCGCCGACAATACCGGCAGCGCCCAAATAAATCCACGTCAGGTCCAACCCGTATAACATGTCCTGCCTCCTGCTACCGTGACGATAACCAAAATTAAGATGTAAGGTGAAAAAGCGACGACATCCATGTTATATATGAAAAGAGACTTTCTGCACATCTTCACGGCGTTTTTCCGTATCGGTCAAAACGGAGAGGAGACGTTCAAATTCGTCTTCAGATGCAAAGGATATCTCAATCTTCCCTTTCCCTTTTCCCTTCGGAAAACGGATGGCCACTGCCGTTCCCAAATGCATTTTGAGCCTGTCCTGCAGTGCTTCCACATAGGGATCGGGATCCTCTTTTTCCGGTACCGTCTCTTTTTTTTCTAACAGTCTTCGAACCAACGCTTCAGCCTGCCGCGCCGACAGGCCGAGAGCGATGATCTGTCCTGCAATTTCGCATTGTTTTTCTTCATCGTTGATCTGCAACAGCGGGCGAACTTGCCCCATCGTCAGCCGTCCTTCGGAAACGTGTTGCTGCACCGGCACTGCGAGTTTCAAAAGACGCATCAGATTGGCCACGTGAGAACGACTCTTTCCTACTTTTTCGGAAACTTCGGCCTGTGTCAGACCGCAGGTGTCGATCAGCATCCGATAAGCCGCACCTTCTTCTATGGCGTCGAGGTTTTCGCGCTGCACGTTTTCTACCAGTGAAACGATCGCCGAAACGTCGTCTCCGTCGGTACGAACCAGGGCCGGTACCGTCTTCAGCCCGCACAACGCGGCCGCCCGCAGCCGCCGCTCACCGGCGATGAGTTCATACCGGCCGCCGCCTTTTTCGCGAACGACGAGGGGCTGAACAATACCGTACGCCTTGATCGACGCCGCCAACGACTGCAGCGCCTCTTCGCGAAAGACCCGCCTGGCCTGCTGCGGATTGGCCGTAATGGCGGCAAGCGGGATTTCCCTGATACCGCCTCTTACAGGTTTACCGTCACTGTTCTTGCGGTTCAACCCCAGCACGGCCAGCCGTTCATCCATATTGCCGCTATCGCCCAGTCCCGTTTTCTTAGCCGACACGGCGAATCACCTCTTTTGCCAATTGCTGATATACTTCCGCACCGCGCGAGCGCGGATCATACGCCGTAATCGGTTCTCCGTGGCTAGGCGCTTCGCCGAGCCGGACGTTGCGCGGAATGATCGTACGAAACACGTAATCGCTGAAATATTTTTTGACCCGTTCCATGACCTGAATGGAAAGATTCGTCCGGCCGTCATACATGGTCAGCAGCATGCCCAGAATACGCAGTTCTTCATTCATGCCGTTTGTTACCATATTGATCGTCTGCATCAGCTGCGTCAACCCTTCCAGAGCATAAAATTCACACTGTACGGGAATCAAAACGGAATCAGCTGCATTCAAGGCGTTTATCGTCAGCAACCCCAACGACGGCGGACTGTCGATAACGACATAATCAAACGGCTTTTTGGCCGTATCCAAAAAGGCGCGCAACACGTTGCGCAAGATAAACTCCCGTTCCTCCATAGCGACCAATTCGACAGCCGCACCGGCCAGATCGATTGTCGTCGGTACGATGAACAATTTTTTAATACTCGTTTTTAACACAACATCTTTCAACGGCGTATGTTCAATCAGACAATCATAAAGGTTGCCTGAAAGCTGCTCCTTATCAATGCCTAAACCGCTCGTGGCATTTCCCTGCGGATCAAGATCGACCAACAACGTTCGTTTGCCGCATTCTGCGAGACAGGCGCTGAGATTGATCGCCGTCGTCGTCTTGCCGACGCCTCCCTTTTGGTTCGTCACAGCAATAATATGAGCCAACACATTCACCTCATTCCGTTCCATTACCCTATCCGATTACTTTCGGAGCCTATTGTATAGTATAGCATAAAGGCAGGCGGAAACGATAGGTGCTTTTCGGAAGATTCCTCTGTAAATACATATTTTTGACACGTAACTGCAACGCCATGTTTTCTTGCAGCAAAAAACAGCCGAACCCGTTCTCCGCCATATCAACTATGGTATAATGAGCAAAGAAAGAAGAAAGGATGATACGTATGGCAAAGGCCAACTTGTCTTTACAGGAAATCAATATAGACGCAATCAAACACTATGCGGCGCTCCGCAATTTGGCGGATACCGGCGATGATGCGTTAAAAAAAGCGGCTGACAGCGTCATCGCAGCAGCCGTACCGCAAGGGCTTTACCAGCAGGTATTTTATGACGATGCCAGTCACGCTATCCTTTGTGACAGCCCTTTTACGCTGAGCAGTCAGCAACTCCGCACTCGCCTGGAGCACACCGGAGACATCGTCTTGCTCCTGGCAGCCACGCTCGGGCCAGCCGTCGACGAAGCCATTGACCGGCTCTTTCTGGTCAAAGACTTTCAAGACGGCCTGCTCCTTGACGCCGCCGCCAGCGCCGCCGCCGATCAGCTGCTCGGCATGCTGACCAGCGAAATCGCTTCTTTTGCCGCGAAAAAAGGCTATGCCGTCGCGTGGCAAAGCAGTCCCGGCTGCGGTGACTGGCCGCAGGGACAACAAGCCGACCTCGCCATTGCTGCCGGCGGCGCACAGATCGGCATCACCGTAACGGCAAGCCGCATGCTGATACCGCGCAAAACGATCACGGCCATAACCGCTCTCCGATATACTGGAGACGCCGCCTGCAGCGGCGGTTGCGCCGCATGTGCCATGGCGGGAAATTGTCACGCCGAAGAGGAAGATAACGATTGGTAACCGGAAACAGTAAAAAGGGAGATTCCGTCAGCGGAAATCTCCCTTTTGTTCGAATCGTCAAAGATTAAAAAATATCGTGAAGGACGATCGTCTGCGATCGGTTCGGACCGACGGAAACGATGCCGAGGGGAACGTCGACGAGTTGGGCAATACGTTCCACATAGTAGCGCGCATTTTCCGGCAGTTCCGCATAGGTCTTGCAATGCGAAATGTCTTCCTTCCAGCCGGCCATCTCTTCATAAATCGGTTCAGCCTTTTCCAAGACGTCGAGACTGGCAGGATATTCTTTCAAGACTTCTCCGTTGTACATATAGCCTTTACAGATTCTGATCGTATCCAGTCCGTCCAGGATATCGAGGCGCGTAATCGCCAGGTAGTCCAGGCTGTTCAGCATAGCCGCATACGCAACGACTGCCGTATCCAGCCAGCCGCAACGGCGCGGACGGCCGGTAACGGTTCCGAATTCATGTCCTGTCCGGCGCAGATAGTCGCCGATTTCATTATCCTGTTCAGCCGGGAACGGACCGGCGCCGACACGGGTCGTATACGCCTTGACGACGCCGACAATATTCGCCATCCGACGCGGTCCGACACCGGCGCCGACACACGCGCCGCCGGCAGTCGGGTTGGAACTCGTGACAAACGGATAGGTGCCGTGATCAAGATCCAACATAGCGGCCTGAGCCCCTTCAAACAGAACCTTTCTGCCTTCCTTGATGTATTGGTTGGCCGAGTAATTCGTATCCTTGACAAACGGGCGAATCCGTTCGGCATAAGCCAGATATTCTTTCGAAATCGTTTCGTAATCAAATCCTTCACAACTATAATATTGTGTAAACAGCCGGTTTTTCAAGAGCAGATTTTGTTTCAGCTTGCGGCTGAACACGGTTTCATCCATCAAATCGCCGATACGAATACCGACGCGGTTGATCTTATCGGCATAGCAGGGGCCGATGCCGTTCTTTGTCGTACCGATTTTCGCATCGCCCTTAAGCTTTTCATCTTCTTCATCGATGCGAATATGGTAGGGCATGATAACGTGGGCCCGTGTGGAAATTTCCAAGGCGCTGATCCGAACGCCGCGCGCCCTCATTCCGTCCAGTTCTTCCAAAAGAACGCCGGGATTGACGACGACGCCGCTGCCGATAATACACGTCTTTTCAGAATATAAAATACCGGACGGCAAAAGACGCAGCGCAAAGGAAGCGTCTTCGACGACAACAGTATGCCCCGCATTATTGCCGCCTTGCGAACGAATGACGACATCCGCCTTCTGCGCCAAATAATCTACGATCTTGCCTTTACCTTCATCGCCCCATTGCGTCCCCATTACCATTGCTGTAGCCATATATTCAACATCCCTTCATTAAGTCCAATTCACAAACACCTTTTATTATACACGAAAGACACGCAAATTGATATCCTTAATGAACGAGAAAACAGAATCTTCTTCCATCTTTCACCCGGCATTCTTCCCATACAAAAACAAAATACGGTTTAAAAACTATTTTGTATTAGCAATTTAACCGATTTTACGATATAATGAAAAAATATATGGAAGAACTTAAGTAACTATTTGTATATAGCAAGGAGACGGTTATGTTATTTGAAAAATCCACTGTCGGCGGCATCGATGTATCGTGCCGCATTATCCGTTCGGCAACCTTTGAAGGAATGGATGACGGACACGGCTGTCCGAAAGAAAAGCTGATCGAATTGTATGAAACGCTTGCCGACGGCGGCGTAGGCCTGATCATTACAGGCATGATGGCCGTCAGCCCCAAAGAATTCCACCAGCATCGCCAAATCAGGATCGACGACGATCGCTTCATCGCGCCGTTGCGAATATTGACGGACCGGGTTCACGCCCACGGCGGCAAGATTATGGCGCAGTTGGTCATCATGGGTTCCGCCATCGCTTTGCCTGAAGGCGCAGGCAAGGCGATTATCAGCCCCAGCGGCATTCCCGATAAGGTCGTTGTCAAAACCCAAGAGTCACGGGCATTGACCGTCGACGAGATCAAAAGTCTCATCGACGATGCCGTCCACGCCGCTCTCCGCGCACAAAAAGCCGGTTATGACGGCATTCAATTTCACGGCGCTCACGGCTATCTGGCCAGTAAATTCCTGACGCCATTCTTCAACAAGCGCACAGACGAATACGGCGGATCGTTGAAAAACAGAGCCCGCTTTCTCACAGAAACGATTGCCGCTATTCGAAAAGCCGTCGGCCCTGCTTATCCGATTTGGGTAAAGCTGAACAGTTCCGACTACATGGAAACGGAAGGGCTGACCCTTGACGAAAGCATGCAAGTCATGGCCTGGCTTGCCGATGCCGGCGCCAACGCGATAGAGATCAGCGGCGGCAATACTTCTTCATTGCCGCGTCAAGGCCCTATCCGCGCCATCCGCCGCACGAAAGAACCAATGTACTTTGCCGGCGCCGCAGCAGCGGCGGCGGCGGCGCTGAAAGGACGTATTGCTATCGGCGTTGTCGGCGGCTTCCGTACGGCTGCAGAAATGGAAGACTGCTTGCAAAAAACGGATATCGCTTTCATTTCCATGAGCCGTCCCTTGCTTCGCCAGCCCGATCTGCCGAACCTATGGCGCGACGGCAGCACGGAACCGGCGTTGTGCATCTCCTGTTCACGCTGTTTTCGAGCCGATGACGTGGCCTGTATTTTTAATGAAAAAGATAAATAAACTGTAATCTCCTTCCCTTCCCGTGCTATACTATATGTATATATTGTTTCGTAATACCCTCGGCCCCGAAAGGAGGAGAGGCGATGAGCGGATTCTTCATTTTCCCGGCGCTCCTGTTGATGACAGCAGTCGCAATCCTTTGTCTGCCGCTGCTGTATACAATCGAAATATCTACTGCGTCACCGTTCCGCTGCCACGGTCGCGCCGCATGGTTCAACAAGGCCCTTGCCGTTGAATGGAAGTATGAATACGGCCGTCCTCTGGAGAAAAAAATGTTTTTCCGTTGGCGCCCCTGGCAGAAGGCAGACGACAGCGAGTCCTTAAATCCCGACGATATCGCAGCGTCTCTTGCAACGGAGCAAGCGCAAACGACATACGAAGAACTGGCTCGCGCCCCAAAAGAACAGTTGGAAAAAAGCCCAAAACATGCATTTCCTTGGAAAACGTATGTGCTCCGCCTTGATTTCTTCATTGCCGTCCTTCGGTTCCTGCGGCAGCTGCTTCATCACTCCCGTATCCGCCGTTTTACAATATGCGGCAGTTTAGGCCTCGGTTCACCGGATCGGACAGGGCTCGTCGCGGCCCTCTTATACAGTACGATACCGGCAAATATCGGCGGACTGCAATTTAATTATGTAGAAACCGAGTACGATTGCCTGACTGCGCTGTCCGGTCGAATCCATCCGGCAGTTCTCATCGCCTATGCGGTCTCACTGGTCCTTACCAGACCCGTGCGAACCCTGGCTTTTACTTGGTTCAAAGAGAGAAGGGAAGATCACCATGGATAAAAACGATGTAAAAAACAATTTGGAAACAATTTTTGAAAACTTCCGAAATATGATCAAAGTGGAAACAGTCGTCGGCGAAGCGGTCCACATCGGCGATGCCATTCTGGTTCCCTTCGTCGACGTCTCTTTCGGTTTCGGCAGCGGCAGCGGCGGCGGCGATATGGCGCATCAGGGAGCAGGCGGTGGCGGCGGCGCGAAACTCGAACCGACGGCAATTTTAGTAATCAAAGGTGAACGCGTCGAACTGTTCTCCATCAAGAAAGGCGGCTATCAGGCCTCCGCTTTTGAAAAACTGCTGACAATGGCGCCGGAAATCATCGATAAAATGAAAAAGGACAAATACATTTACATCAAAGACGAAGACGCGACGGAGACGGCGCCAAAGTCGACGGACGCTACCGTATAACGTAGGTAATGTATAGGTATAGTCACATTTCTGTTACAATAGTTGTAGTTTCAAAACAAGTCTGCTATAATTAGCAAGTACAAGAGCAAATCAATTCGTTCATTTCAGGAGGTACACCTATGAAATTAAAAAAACAGTTGGCATCCCTTGCGGCAGTAGGCATGTTAAGCGTTGCGGCAGCAGCGTCGGCATTCGCATCGGGAGTAGGCTATGTAAATTTTGATACGTTAGTTCAAGCTCATAAAGATTTTCCGAAAGTAAGCGCTCAGATGCAATCAGCCATTAAAGATGCCAATGAACAGTTTGCAAAACGTTCAAAGGACATGAAAACGGATCAGGAAAAACAGAACCTCGGCAAAGAGTTAGCGCAAAATCTCAGCAAATTGGAAAACAGCCTGATCGTTCCCATCGAAAAAGATGTTGTCGCCAAGGTGGAACAAGTTCGCCAGAACAAAGGATATGACGCGATTGTAGCACAAGGCGCGATTATTGCCGGTTCGGAAAATGCAACGGACGAAACACAAACAGTAGCGCAGCTTTTAAAATAATTCATCTGTAAAAAAACGCAACTTCTCTTGAAGAGGTTGCGTTTTTTCTATGCAAAATAAGCAAACATATGTTTAATCCCTCCCTTATCAGGTTTCAAATTTTCGATTTTAAGGCCTTGTTATTTTTATCTGCATATACTTTTACCTATTTTTATTATATTTCGTCGTATCCCCTTTTACGGGTGTTTTTCATAAATTACACCTTATCGGTAAATTTTATTGATCATATCCTTGACATATACCCCTATAGGGTATATGATACAAGTAGATAAATACCCTATAGGGGTATTAAAAAGGGAGGTTATTCTATGAAAGAAACCAACGGTTCCGGCGCCGACGATTGTTGCCTGAAAATGAAATATCGTGATAAAACCGGTACCGAATATAAATGTCTTATTTCACGCTTAAATCGAATTGAGGGACAAGTTCGCGGTATAAAAAACATGGTCGAAAATGACCGCTATTGTGTCGATATCCTGACGCAGGTCAGCGCCGTTCAATCGGCATTGAACGCCTTTAATAAGGAGCTGTTGGCGCAGCACATCAAAAGCTGTGTCGTAACCGATATCCGTAATGGCAATGATGAAGTAATCGACGAACTTGTCTGTCTTTTACAAAAACTGATGAAGTAGGTGATCATCGTGAAACATGAAAAGTATGCAATCAGCGGCATGAGCTGTTCAGCTTGCTCCGCGCGGGTGGAAAAAGCGGCCGCCCGTCTGCCGGGCATGAAAAAGGCAAGCGTCAATTTGTTGACAAACAGTATGCAAGTCGACTATGACGAAGCACTGTTATCCTCTCAGGATATCATTACTGCCGTCACGAACGCCGGTTACGGCGCCGCGCCGGCAGGCGCGGGAAAAGAAAGCTTCGTTGCCGACGAAAGCGCCGCATCGGCAGCTGCAAGCGCCATTCAGGAGCTGAAAAACCGTCTCATCGGCTCTGTTCTTTTTCTGCTCCCGACGATGTATATCGCCTCCCACGGACTCTTCCAACACCTTTTCGGTCTTCCTGTCCCCCATCTGGTCGAGGCTGTATTCGACGGGCCGAGAAATGCCATCGCCTTTGCGTTCGCCCAATTTCTCCTGCTCCTGCCCATTATGTACCTGAACAAAAAATATTATATTAACGGTTTCCACAGTCTCTTTCAAGGGGCTCCGAATATGGACAGTCTCGTTGCCATCGGCTCATCAGCTTCTGCCGTCTTCGGTATCTTTGCCATTTTCCGTATGGGCTGGGGACTTGGTTACGGTGATTTGGGACTAGTAGAAACATACAGCACCAACCTTTACTTTGAATCGGCAGGCATGATCGTGACCTTGATTACAGTCGGCAAGTATTTGGAAGCCAGAGCAAAGGGAAAAACGAGCGCGGCCATTGAGAAGCTGATGGACCTGGCGCCGAAAGAAGCGACGGTCCTGCGTGACGGCAAAGAAGTATCCATTGCCATCGAAGAGCTTCTCATCGGCGATGAAATCGTCATCCGCCCCGGCGAAAGCATTCCGGCAGACGGGATTATCTCGCAAGGGACGACGAGCATTGACGAATCGGCTATTACCGGCGAAAGCATTCCTGTTGAAAAGCAAGTCGGTGACGCCGTAACAGCCGCTACGATCAACAAGGCGGGATATATTCACGTTACAGCAAAGCGTATCGGCGAAGACACGACGATCAGCCAAATTATTAAACTCGTCGATGAAGCCAGCGCCAGCAAGGCGCCTATTGCCAAAACGGCCGATACGATTGCCGGTATTTTTGTGCCGGCCGTTATCGCGATTGCCCTGGTAACGACGGCAATCTGGTATTTCTTTGTCGGCACCGATCCGGAATTTGCCTTTTCTGTCGGCATCGCCGTCCTCGTCATTTCCTGCCCCTGTGCTCTCGGACTGGCAACGCCCGTCGCCATCATGGTCGGCACCGGCAAAGGCGCGGAAAACGGAATCCTCATCAAATCCGGCGAAGCGTTGGAAATAGCACATCGGATTGATACGGTAGTAATGGACAAGACCGGCACGATTACGATCGGGAAACCGTCTGTAACCGATATCCTGCCTTACGGCGTCACAAAAGAAACACTTCTCTCTTTGGCTGCCGGTTTGGAAAAAGGCAGCGAACATCCTTTGGCAGAAGCCGTCATCGCCTATAGCCGTGAGCAGGGAATCACGCCGACGGCGATCAGCGATTTCCGCGCCATCTTCGGGCGCGGCGTCTGCGGAACCAGCAACGGCGTCACGTATTATGCCGGCAACCGGGAGCTGATGAGCGAGCACAAGATCGACACGACGGCGCTGAAAGAGACGCTGGATCGGTTATCCGATCAGGGTAAAACACCGCTTATCTTTGCCGCCGGCGATAAGATCATCGGAATCATTGCCGCTGCAGATACGGAAAAAGAAACGAGCGCAGCCGCTATTTCCCGTTTCAAAGAACTCGGCATCAAGGTTGTCATGCTGACGGGAGACAACAAAAGGACAGCCGAAGCGGTCCGCAAACGCCTGCATATTCCCCAGGTCATTGCCGGGGTCTTACCGCAGGATAAAGAAAAGCATATTGCCGACCTGCAAAAACAGGGCCATTGCGTGGCCATGATCGGTGACGGTATTAACGATGCCCCGGCATTGATGAAAGCCGATCTGGGCATAGCCATCGGTGCCGGAACAGACGTTGCCATCGAAAGCGCCGATGCGGTGCTGATGCGCAGTGATCTCCTCGATGCGGTCAGTGCCGTTCGCCTCAGTAAAGCGGTTATTAAAAACATCAAAGAAAACCTCTTCTGGGCCTTTATTTACAATATCATCGGAATTCCCCTGGCAGCCGGACTGCTCTATCCGGCCTTCGGAATCAAGCTCAGTCCCGTTATCGGCGCCGCCGCCATGAGTTTGAGCAGTTTCTGTGTCTGCATGAATGCCTTGCGGCTCCGGTTCTTTAAAGCGGAAAGAGCGCCTCATCATGTTTCACGTGAAACATTGCCGGCTCAGTCCGTCGTCACATCCGCTCCTTCAGAAATACCTGCAAGCCCTGTACACACAACGCTTACCGTAAGAGGAATGATGTGCCAACATTGCGTAAAGCAGGTCACCGCCGCGCTTTCCGAAATAGCCGGTGTCACTGCTGTCAACGTATCGTTAGAAAGAGGCGAAGCCGACGTCTCCAGTACAATCGCCATCCCGACGGCAGTATTCTCAGAAACCCTTACTGCTGCAGGATATACATTACAACTTCCAAAGGAGGAACAAGAAATGGAAAAAACAATTAAGATTGAAGGAATGATGTGCCAACATTGTCAACAACACGTACACGACGCGCTTTCAAAAATAGACGGCGTCACTGCCGTAACCGTTGATTTGGAAGGCAAAAAGGCCGATATAAAAGCTGATCGTGATATTCCGACAGATGAATTGGCCAAAGTCATTGCCGACGCCGGATATGAACTCGTCAAATGAAGAAAGAGCCACCATGTTTCACGTGAAACATGGTGGCTCTTTTTTTTAGATACAAGCGTTGCTTCGAGATTGTCGCCAATGGCCTTAGGCCAGGCCGCGCCATTCTGCGATGGATACCGTTGTCGGTAACGATGACCGCTATGGCTTCCTCTATAGAAGGGTACCCACATCATCGCCCGACTGTATAAGAAGATTAGGATTCACCTATCGGTATGCGAACGGTAACTGTCGTTCCCTCGCTTACACGACTTGCAACATCGATCGTTCCGTCGTGGCAAAGAACATATTGCTTCGCCAGAGCCAACCCGATACCGCTGCCGCCGCTGCCTCGATTCCGCGATTTTTCGCCACGGTAAAAATATTCAAATATATGGGGCAGATCAGTCTCCGCAATTCCCTTCCCTTCATCGGCGATGGTCAACACGAGATAGTTCTGGTTATTTAGCGCAGTCGTAACGGAAATGGTCTTGCCCGTTTCCGTATAGCGAACGGCATTGTTCAACAAATTATACACAACTTGATTGAAACGATCCGCATCAACGTTGACAGGAGGCAGATCGGCCGCCAAATGCACTTCGATCCTGAGCCGCTTCTCGTCAAGCATGGGCTGGAGCATATTGACAGCCCGCGATAACAGATTGTTGATATCCGTTTCTTCTTTGTGCAGCAGTAATTCATGATTTTCCGCCAGGGACAAATCGCGCAAATCCTGAACCAGGCGGCGCATGCGGACCACTTCATCTTCAAGCGACAAGACCGTCTCTTTGTCAAGCGGTACGACATCGTCCAGCATACCTTCCAAATTGCCCTGTAATATCGCCATGGGCGTACGTAGTTCATGAGCCATTCCGGCAAAGAGCCGCCGCCTTTGCTGATCGTTTTCGTAAAGCCGGCGGGACATATCGTTAAAAGCGGCTGCCAGTACGCCGATTTCATCATGACGCCGCACCGGTACGGTCTTGCCCAAATGCCCTTCCTGCAATTCCCGCACGGCCGCCGTCAGTTCCGATACCGGCCGCGTCAGATGACGAATGACAAAATAACTGACCGTACTGCCTAAAATAACCATGACGAATCCGATCCAGAAGAGGAATTTATGCACGGAAGCAATGTATGCTTCTTCATCAATCCCCTTGACAGCAACGGTCAACCCGTCAGCCTCCGTATAGACATATTCCGAAAAATGGGCTTCCATTTGCAAGTTGACAATCATAACAAGCAACGCAATCACCGCCGCAAAGAGAAAAAAGATCATAACTGCCAACCGAAAAGAAAGTCGTTCGTTTTTACCCAAGATGTTCACCGCCAAACTTATACCCTATCCCGTAAACAGTCAAAATATAAGCGGGATTGGCCGGATCGACTTCCACCTTCTTCCGTAAGTTGCGAATATGTGTATCAATCGTCCGCTCAAACCCTTCAAAGGCATACCCGCCCTGTACTTTTTCCATCAGCTGCATGCGGCTGAATACCCGTCCCGGAGATAATGACAGTATCTCCAGCAGCTTAAATTCCGTCGGCGTCAAAGTCAACGCTTGATTGCCGCGATAGACGAGAAAACGCTCTCTGTCGATAAGAAGGTCGGCTGCACGGTAAGACGCCGGACGGTGAATGACTTCACCCAGGCTGCGCCGCAAGCGAGCATGAACCCTAGCGACGAGTTCCTGCATATTGAACGGTTTTGTGACATAGTCGTCGGCACCGATATCAAGGCCCTTCAGCCGATCCTCTTCACTGTCACGGGCGGTCAGAAAAATAATCGGAATATCGCTGATCTGTCGCACACGATTACAAACCTCATACCCGTCCAGCTTGGGCATCATTATATCGAGAAGCATAATTTGCGGCTCATGTCGTTCCATCATGGCCAATGCTTCTTCTCCGTTTTTGGCAATATAAACAATAAATTGATTCTGCTCAAAATAGGAACGCAGCAATTTGATCAGTTTGTCATCATCATCGACAATAAGAATAGAATACGGACTCATACGGCATATCTCCTTACGCATCAGTATTGTGCTTACATTGTACACCATTTATACAAAACACGGAAACAGAAGCGCTCTGTTTCCGTGTTTTGTATAAAACGTACTGACATCTCTAGCTATTCTTGTGTTGGTTCTGATCCTGATCAGCTTGATTCATCGGGCAGGAGTCCGCGTTATTCCCGTTCATGCCGCCCTGTCCGCCTTGGTTCATATTCATCGATTGCTGCTGATTCATCATATGTTGATGCATGTCACCATGATTCATCGTATCATGTGACATACCGCCGTGATTCATCATATCGTTTGACATGCCGTCATGATTCATCATCTGCCCGCCGGGCATGCTCTGCTGCGGCGCCGTCCAGCCGGCAAGCTGCGGATCAGCCATGCCGAAAACCATGGCAATATGCGTTAAAGCAACGAAAGCAAAGACCCAAATAACGTGTTTTTTCAATTTCATTCTCGTATCACTATTTTTACTGATAAGATTGAATTCCATAAGTAAAATAACGACAGCAGGTATGACGGCAAGTAAATAACTGTAAACAGCAATTACATCAAGCGGACCGCGCCACTGAATAGTCGGAACATACCAGACGGCGATGAAGATCGCCACGGCGATAAAGAAAATCGCTAAGACAATCGACGCCCCGTGTCGCAATGAGCTCCAAGTACCTTTTCCCTCTTCCTGATAATACAAACTGAAAATCTCGGAAGCCAAAACTGTTTCCGCCAAAGTCATCGGCACCAACATGAATAAAATCAGAAACCACGGTTGGTGCAACGACAAAAGTTCCATATAGTGTGTCATTGCCATATTCATCATCATAAATCACTCCTTTTTGTAGTGTCTACAGTATACCTGTTCCCTATAGAGAATTTATGAAGAAAATGTGAAGATATAATGAAGATCACCTTCACCCAACCCCCGTCACCGAAAGAGCATCGCTGCATCTCAACATGCGATGACCGTATGTATTGCCTGAAGACCTTGATTTT
The DNA here is from genome assembly GCF_900240295.1 of Megasphaera vaginalis (ex Bordigoni et al. 2020). Classification (NCBI taxonomy): domain Bacteria; kingdom Bacillati; phylum Bacillota; class Negativicutes; order Veillonellales; family Veillonellaceae; genus Megasphaera; species Megasphaera vaginalis (ex Bordigoni et al. 2020). The sequence continues at coordinate 135,920 of NZ_OEQB01000004.1, read as the reverse complement.
TCTTTTACAACATACTATAATATCATCAACGTCCGTAATTTTAGTTGCATTGTAGGGAACTTAAGTTGCTATACAAGGAGAGGGGTCTTATTTATGTCCATTCAATTAAGTATCGTCATTTTATATATCTTCCTGCTTTTTGCGATCTCTCTCTATGTCAAACATCGTGCAGCCCAAAATCCGACAGAATACTTATTTGCCGGCCGAAAGCTTTCAACGACACTGGTTGCCGTCAGTATCACCGGCATGGCCGTCGGTGCCGCTTCTACGGTCGGCGTCGCAGAAAGCGCCACAAAGATCGGGCTTGCCGCCGGCTGGTATAACGGCGCCTGGTCTATTGGCGCCATCGTCATGGGGATTCTTGCGGCAGGCCGCTACCGCTCGCTGAATTGTACAACTATTCCGGAACTCTTTGAGCGGAGCTACGATAAGAAAGCTCGTGTCATCAGCGTTATCGGTCTTTCCCTGATTATGATCTGCATTACGTCGCTGCAATACGTTGCCGGCGGCTCCATCTTATCAACGCTTATGCCCGATATCTTCACGATGGAATCGGGCATGATCGTAAGCGCCGTTGTATTCATCGGCATTACGGCTATCGGCGGACTCTGGTCTTCAGGATTGTCAAATATCCTCAGCGTCACCGTCATTTACTTGGGCATTATTTATTCTCTCGTCCGCATCCTGCTCCGCGACGGCGGTATCAGCGGCATCGCTGCCAGTCTTCCCGTTTCCTCCGTAGATTGGTTCAGTCCCTTTGCCGGCATTTCGGCGGCGACGCTTCTCGGCTGGATCATCGTCATGGTGACGCAGGCAATTACCGCACAGGGACCGGTCCAAATCGCCTGCGGCGCAAAAGACGCAGGCGCCGCCAGACGAGGGTTCATTTTAGGCGGCATATTGATCTTTCCCATCGGTTTCCTCTGCGCCATCTTGGGATTGGCCGCCAAAGCGCAATATCCCGACTTGAACCCGACATTGGCATTACCGCAAATTATTATGAGTCTCGATCCCTTTTCGTCGGGCCTGACCTTGGCCGGTCTCTGGGCCGCCGACGTTTCAACGGCCTGCACGATCCTTCTCGGCGCCAGCACTCTCGTTGCCCAAGATATTTACCGCCGCTTCTTCTCACCGAAAATGACACAAAAAACGTATTTGCGCGCCAACCGAATGATTACGCTCCTGATCGGCATCGGCACCTTATGGATGGCCTTTAACGCCGTCGGCATCGTCAAGATCATGCTGATCGGCCTGAGTCTGACGACCGCCTTTACGCTCGTCTTCCTCTGCACGCTTTTCTGTCCTTCCCTATGCCGCAGGAACACGGCCTTCTGGACGACACTCGTCGGAATTGCAGGACTGATCCTCTGGCAGCTTTTCCCGGCAATACGCATCTTGCCTCATGTCATTTATTTTGAATGGATCATCTGTACGGTTACCCTTCTTCTCGTCCGTGTTATCGACAAAACGCCGATTACGCCGCCGACACGCCGGGAAGACGACCTGTAAAATGCGGCACATGCAGACGGCATTGACGGAAGCGCGAGAACCCCCGGTGTTCTCCAATTCGTCAAATAGCTAAACAGAAAGGGTCTGCAGCGAAAGGCATATTCAATGCCTTCCGCTGCAGACCCTTTTGCCATGTTTCACGTGAAACACCAGTAGATGATATTGTCAAACGTCTACATCCCGCAAATCCAAAGAACGAACTTTTTCGCGTACAGGCAAGATCGCCGCCGGACTGACAGACAATTCATCAATCCCCATGCGCAGAAACGTTTCCGTCAAGGACAAATCGGCGCCGAGTTCGCCGCAAATGCCGACCCAGATACCGGCGGCGTGTCCGTTCCGAACCGTCATTTCAATCAACCGCAAGATCGCCGGGTGATGGGCGTCGAAGAAATCGTCAAGCCGTGTCTGCTGACGATCGATGGCCAGCGTATATTGCGTCAGATCATTCGAGCCGATACTGAAAAAATCGACTTCTTTCGCCAGTTCATCACTGATAATCGCCGCCGCAGGCGTCTCGATCATAATCCCTACTTCCATTTCTTTGTCGTAAGCGATCCCTTGTGCCGTCAATTCTTCTTGTACATCGCGAAGCATCGCTTTGCTCCGCCTGATTTCATCAAGGGAAATAATCATCGGAAACATGACGGCGACTTTGCCGAAGGCGGAAGCCCGACACAACGCGCGAAGTTGGATCCTGAACAAGTCGGGGCGGCTGAGGCAAATGCGGATGGCCCGCATGCCCATGGCCGGATTTTCTTCCGTCTCCAAGTTGAAATAGTCTACTTTCTTGTCGGCGCCGATATCAAGGGTGCGAATGACGACACGTTTACCGCCCAGTGCCTGCGCCGTTTTTTTATACGCCGCAAACTGCTGCTCTTCCGTCGGATATGTCGTATTTTCCAAATACAGAAATTCACTGCGGAACAGGCCGATCCCTTCCGCGTCATGTTCCGCTACTTGGGCCAAATCTCCCGTATTGCCGATATTGGCATACAAATCAATTCTTTTCCCGTCCTTCGTTTGTGTCGGCAGTCCGCGCAGCCGCTCCAATGCGGCCTGATGAGCCGCCGCCGTCTCCGCTTTGCGCTCCATCGCCGCCAACATCTCCGGATCGGGATCGAGATAGACCGTACCCGTATACCCGTCAATAATGACTGTCAACCCTTCAACGTCATCATGGAACGGCGTATCGGTGCCGACAACGGCGGCTATCCCCAACGTCCGCGCCAAAATAGCGGTATGTGAATTGGTGCTGCCGCCGGATGTAACAAAACCGAGGATCTTATCCGTATCGAGCTGCAGCGTTTCACTCGGTCCCAAGTCATCGGCGCCGATAATGACACCGTCATAAGCGCTCAAATCGGTATCCTGGCAGCCGCAAAGCGCCGCTTCGACGCGGCGTGAAATGTCGATGACATCGGCGGCGCGGGCTTGCATATACGTATCATCCATAGCACGAAACATCTGGGCAAACTGCTGCGCTGTCCGTTCTACTGCGTCTTCCGCACTCATATTGCCGCTGCCGATCAAGGTTTCTACCGTTTCCAGATAGTCATCGTCGGCAAGCATCATCTGATGCACCTCAAAAACGGCGGCTTCGTCTTCCCCCACTTTTTCAACGGCGCGTTCGTACAGCGCCTGCAACTGCGCGACAGCCGTTTGCCGGGCCTGACGGAAACGCTGCAGCTCCGCTTCTATGCCGGCAGCAGGCCGCTGCGCCGCAGAAGCGGACTGCCGGTGAAACAGTGCTAGCGGTCCGATCGCAATGCCGGCAAACACGCTTTTCCCCCGTATCACTAACATCGGCATCCCTCCTTGCTATAAATTGGCTTGCAACGCCGCTGTCACGGCGGCAGCCGCCGCTTCTTCATCGGCACCGTCAACTTGTACGGTAATGGTCTCGCCTTGCTTGATTCCCAGCGCCATGACGGCGAATATCTTTTTCAAATCACCGGTTTTGCCGCCTTTAACAACGGTAATGGCTGAGGTAAATTTCTTCGCTTCCTTCACGAGAATGCCGGCAGGACGAGCGTGGACTCCTTGAGGGTCGGTAATAACGTAAGTAAATTCTTTCATTGAAAAAACCTCCTTTATACGAAACACGTAATCGGAAAAATATTGACAAACAATCTATTTCAACCGTTAACAGATGCGAAATCTATGCCGCGTCGTCACGGATTATTCCCATGATGACCGCTCCGACGGCGGCACCGGCAAGCAGCGACAACGCATACATGGGCCAATGCGTAACGACACCGAAAACGAAGATACCGCCGTGCGGCGCCGGAACGGCGCATTCGAAGAGCATCGATAATGCGCCGGCCACGGCAGACCCGACAGCACAAGACGGAATAATATGAACCGGATCGGCGGCGGCAAAGGGAATAGCGCCTTCCGTAATAAACGATAAGCCCATAATAAAATTGGTTACCGTCGACTGCCTTTCCTTGACCGTGAATTTTTTGCGGAAAAGGAGCATCGCCAAGGAGATGGCAATCGGCGGTACCATGCCGCCGATCATGACGGAAGCCATAATGCCGGAACTGACAGCAGCTCCGGACGCGTTCAGAAGCGACGCCGTCCCGAACACGTAAGCCGCTTTATTGATGGGTCCGCCGAAATCAATCGACATCATGCCGCCAAGAACGAGGCCGAGGATCACCTTGCTCGACGTCGTCATCGACAACAAGGCGTTCGCCAGCCATTGATTGAACACGGCCGTCGGCGGATTGATCAGATACGTCATGACGACACCGATAAGGATCAACCCGCCGACGGGATAAATAAGGATCGGCTTCGTTCCTTCCAGCGCCTTCGGCATGTTCCGGCATAATCGTTTCAGCGCAAGCACCAAATACCCGGCAATAAACCCGGCGAAGAGAGCGCCGAAAAAGCCGGAACCGCCGTTCGTCGCCAAAAAACCGCCGACGATACCGGGCATTAAAGCGGGCCGTTCGCCGATGCTGGCGGCAATAAACCCGGCCAAGATCGGCAGCATCATACTGAAGGCAAGGCCGCCGGTCTGTTTCAGGAAAGCCGCCGTTGCCGTACCACTTCCGAAAGCGGCCGTACCGGCATGTTCCATATCGACGAGAAATGCCAGGGCAATGAGAATGCCGCCGCCGATAACAAACGGCAACATGTGGGAAACACCGTTCATGAGATGCTTATAAACCTGACGCCCCACACTCTCCCGCCCCGTATCGCCGGCCGCTTCGTCGCTGCTGCCGCCGCCATCGAAAACGGGAGCCGTACCGTCCACGATAGTCCGGATCAATCGTTCCGGCTCCTTGATCCCGGCAGCCACACGCACGAACAGTACTCTTTTACCAGCAAACCGCTGTGTCGGCACGTTCTTGTCAGCCGCCACGATGACGCCGGCAGCTCGTTCAATATCGTGCGCGCTTAAGCTGTTCTTTATGCCGCCGGAACCGTTCGTTTCCACCTTGATCGCGATTCCCATGGCCGCCGCCTTGTTTTCCAACGCTTCTGCCGCCATGTACGTGTGGGCAATGCCGGTCGGGCAGGCCGTCACGGCGACGATAAAAGGTTGCGTCGCCGTATCGGCAACTTCCGGGAAATGCTCTTCTTCGCCAAGGATAGCCGTCTCCTTGGCATCAATGCAGGCCAAAAAGGCTTCTTGCGTCGGCGCCGCCAGCAAACGGGCACGAAAATCATCATCCATAAGCATACGGCTTAACCGGCTCAGAACATTGAGATGAACGTCGGCGCCATCTTCGGGAGCGGCGATGAGAAAAAACAGAAAAGCCGGTTCATCGTCAAGACTTTCGTAATCGACGCCGCCGCGAACGACCATCGCCGCCAGTCCCGGTTCAGCAACGGCAGCCGTCTTGGCATGCGGGATGGCTACCCCTTCGCCGATACCGGTACTGCCTTCCGCTTCACGCCGCAGAACGGCGTCTTCATACGCCTGCGCATCAATCAGATTACCACTTTTTTCCATCAGCGAAACGGCATGAGCAATGGCGGCGCGCTTATCGGCCGCCACAGCCTGTAAATCAATGCTGCAAAGCTGTAACAAATCGCGAATCCTCATGATCTATCTCCTCTCTTTATTCAGTTGCAGACTAAACAGCCGCATAACATCCTCTTTTTCAGCTAACCAAGGGCGAAAGGCGGAAGCGCTGCCGGCACTGATTCCCAACTGCAGCGCCTTTTGCAGATCGCCGTCGTACCGTTCATACCCGGCAAGAAAACCGGCCACCATACTGTCGCCGGAACCGACGGAATTGACCAGCGTGCCGGCAGCCGCCGACAGGCGGTAAACCTTTTTATCTTCCCCCAGCAGCAGCGCGCCTTTACTGCCGAGCGAAACCAATACATTACAGGCTCCCATAGCCTGAAGCCGTCTGGCACAGAGAACGACCTCTTCATCGCGATGGAGCTCCAAGGCGAACAGTTCTCCCAGTTCAGCCTGATTCGGTTTGATCAGGAACGGGTGATAGTTCAGGACTTTTTTCAACAAGTCGCCCGTAGCGTCGACAACGGTGCGAATCGGCCTGCCGCTGAGTCCTTTTAAAATTTGCTCGTATATGTCGACGGGAATATCTGCGGGAATACTGCCGGCCAAAACCAGCGTATCCCCGTCTTGAAGGCGCTGCAGCCGCTCCGTTAAAGCGTCCAGGGCAGAAGCGGGAAGATGAGGCCCCATCCCGTTAACGGCGGTTTCCGAGGCAGCGCTGATCTTTACATTAATACGGGAATTCCCTTCCGTCAGGCGGATAAAGTCGCAGTCGCCGCCGTTGACCCGGCAAAGACGCTCAATCTCCTGCCCCGTAAATCCGGCGACAAAGCCGAGCATCTTGGCCGGGATCCCCAGGTTGCCGAGCATTAAGGCGACGTTGATCCCCTTGCCGCCGGGATAGATCCGCTCTTCTTCAGCCCTGTTGATATCGCCGCTGACAAACCGCTTCACGCGCACGACATAATCAAGAGACGGATTAAACGTTACTGTATAAATCATACGATATGCACCTCTGTAATCTGCTGAAACGGCGTAAAATCAAAATGCTCCGCTTCCTGCGCCGTAATAATGGAAACTTCCGCCAAATCGGCAAACGTAATGTGTGAAGCCAAACCGAACTTACTGCAGTCCGCCAAAACCGATTTATACCGGCAATGCTGCAGGGCCGCCATTTTGCAATCGCCTTCTTCCGCATCCGGCGTCGTACAGCCGGCTTGGAGAGAAATGCCGTTCGCACCGAAAAACCCTTTCGTGAAATGATACCGCCGCAGCATATCCCGCATCTCACTGCCGACGATGGCCGCCGTTTTCTCCTTGATGCGGCCGGGCAGGATCAGTACGTCTCGACCGAAATGAGCCAATTTCTGTGCCAGCGGCAAACTGTTGGTCACGAAAGAAGCCTTGGAACCGCTCAAAAAGTCGGCCATCTGTTCAACAGTGGAACCGGCATCTAAATAAATAAAATCAGCATCGCCGATCTGTGCCGCCGCAAAGCGGGCAATCCGTCGTTTCGCCTCCATGTGGTACGCGTATTTTTGCTGTAAATCCTCCCAGTCGGCATCGTAAGCTCCGCAGCCCTCACGCCACGTCGCTCCACCGTGAACGCGATTTACAAAACCCGACGCCTGCAGAGACAGCAAATCACGCCGTGCCGTCGCTTCGGAAACGGAAAACAGAGAAACGATTTCCTGTACCGTAAGGGCCTTTTGCCGGCGAATGTACTTTAAAATTTCCTGCTGCCGCTCTTCCGCCAACATGTGATCACATCCTTGCTCTTGTCGTTAATTATGTATTCAGTATATCGTCACATTCATTCTAAATCAATCATATTCAATCAATATATAAATTAAGCAATCAAAATCGATCGCTTATAAGATAAAAACATACCGATACCAAACAATTGTGCCCTCTCCGGCCGGTTACGGTGCAAAAACCTGCTATCCCGCCATCTTCCTCAGCCCATGTTAAGCGCCCTACCGGGACGGCCGCCGTTTTTTCGCGGCTACCGGCCACTTCGTTTCGGACAATGTAATTTTACACAATTTATACAGCCTCTTTTCACGTTACTGAATATCCTTCTGTATCATAACTGACAGAGTGATATTTTATCGAAAAGGAGAATAGTAAATGAGATTAAAAACGCTAGCTTTATGTGCCTTGACGGCATTCAGTATTGTCGGCCTGATCGGCTGCGGCAATACCGGCACCACCGCATCTTCCGGCAACTCGGACAAAAAAATCGAGCTTAAATTCTGGCATGCCATGGGCGGCAGCGGCGCCAAGGGGATTGATGAACTCGTCAAGCGGTTTAACGACTCACATCCCAATATCCACGTAACGGCTGAATTCCAGGGTTCCTATGACGATACGATCACGAAACTGCGCAACGCCGGGAACGGCAAAAACCTGGGCGCCGACGTAGTACAGGTTTTTGATCTCGGCACGCGGTACATGATTGATTCGGGCCTGACCGTACCGGTCCAGGATTATCTGGACAAGGACAAGTACGATATCTCCAAGATAGAACCAAATATTGCGGCGTATTATACGATAAACAATAAGCTGTACTCCATGCCGTTCAATTCGTCAACGCCGCTTTTGTATTACAACAAAGACATCTTCAAAAAAGCCGGCATCGAAAAGCCGCCGACATCGCTGGAAGAACTGAAAGCGATGGGACCCAAATTAGTTCAAGACGGCGGCGCGCAAATGCCGTTGGCTCTGACGATATACGGCTGGTACAGCGAACAGTTCTTCTGCAAATCCGGCATTCCTATCTTCGATAACAATAACGGACGTGAAAAAGCGCCAGGCAACTATATTGCCAATAACAATAAAGAATTGGAACAACAATTGACTGTTTGGAACGAATTGGCCAAAGCCGGCATTGCCCCCAATATCGGACGGAAAGGCGGCCCTGATGAATTCAATTCCGGTAAGGCGGCCATGACAGTCGCTTCAAGCGCCAATCTCCGTGATACGCTGAACCAGGTCGGCGGTAAATTCGAAGTCGGCACGGCGTTTTATCCCAGCGTAAAAGCCGGTGATAAAGGCGGCGTGTCCATTGGCGGCGCTTCCCTTTGGATGATCAACAGTGAAGACAAAGCCCGTATGGACGCTACCTGGGAATTCATCAAGTTCATGATCAGCCCCGAATCACAAGCTTATTGGAATTCCATGACCGGCTACTTCCCCATTACGGTAGATGCAGCAAAAGAATCGGTCTTCAAGGATAACATGTCCAAGTTCCCGCAGTTCCAGACGGCCATCGATCAGCTGCATGCTTCCAATCCTCAATCGCAAGGCGGATTAAGCGCGTCCTTCGCCGAAATTCGTCAGATTACGGAAAAGGAAATCGAAAATATGCTGAACGGTGCCAAGACACCGGCGCAGGCAGCCGCCGCCATTGCCGAACAGGCCAATGCAGCCATAAAGATTTACAATGACGCGAACGGCACAAAATAACAAACTGGAACAATTTCATTAACGGACATTGCTGACAGAAAAACGACAATTTTTTCCTTGTCGTTTTTCTGTGTTTTTTGCAAAAATAATACAGCCAGACGGCAGACGAGGTACTCTCATGAACAAAGACCTTTTGTCAAAAATAATGGCCTGGGAAGGCTATCTGTACCTATTACCGGCCATACTTATTATGGTCATATTCATCATCTATCCCTTCGTGCAGACCATCATCCTCTCGCTTCACCAAACGAATGTAAAGGGCCTGATGATACATTTTAAAGGCCTTGGCAACTACATCGATCTGTTTTCCAATCCCGTATTTTATCACAGTATCATGATCACCGTCGTATTTGTCGTGATCACCGTCTGTGTCGGTGTTTTCATCGGCTTGACCAGTGCGCTGCTTTGCCAGAAAGACTTTCCCGGCATCCGCGTATTCTCCGCCACCTACGCGATGCCAATGGCGATCGCTTCTTCCGGAATCGCGCTGATCTTCCAGATCATGCTGAATCAGACAAACGGGATTATCAACATGCTGTCAGGCGCCCATATCGGCTGGCTCACTACCCCGACCTATGCACTGCTGTGCGTCAGCTTTATTACGGGTTGGCTCAACAGCGGCGTCAATTTCCTTTACTTCTGCGCCGGCCTGGCCAGCATTGACAACAGCTTATATGAAAGCGCCTCTATTGACGGCGCCGACAGTATCAGAAAATTCCTATACATTACCTTGCCGAATCTCCGCCCCATAACCTTCTTCGTTATCGTCACCAACATCATTCAGGCCTTTCAGGCCTTCGGACAAATCAAAATCCTTACTATGGGAGGACCGGGAGAAGCTACCAATGTGCTGGTGTACGACATTTACAAAAACGCCTTCATCACCTTCCGCTACGGGTACGCCTCTGCCGAATCGGTAACCTTGTTTATTATTGTCATGATACTGACATTTGCTATCTTCAGACTCCGCGCCAAAGGTGGGCAACAACATGAAAAAAATTAACGATTGTAAAACAGCGGGTATACTGCTTTTAAACATACTGATGGCCATATTTGTCATGTTCCCGATCATCTACGCCGTCTGCATCACCTTCAAACCGCCAAGCGAAGTATTTGAAGCCAACTTTTTTCCAACAAATCCTACCGTTCAGAATATTATCGACGCCTTTGAAACGGCGCCATTGGGAACCTATCTCTTAAATACTTTCATCGTGGCGGTCTCCATTACGTTGGCACAGTCGCTCACTTCCTGTTTAGCCGCCTTCGCCTTCCGTTTCCTGAAGTTCAAAGGCAAAAACTTGCTGTTCGCCCTGGTCATGGCCACCATGATGGTTCCCGGCGAAGCGATCATTATCGCGCAATATTTGATGGTCCGGGACTGGGGTTGGCTCGACACGCTGTATGTATTAATCATTCCCTTCGCCATTTCCACTATCGGCATTTTTTTATTCAAACAGGCGTTGGAAAATTTTCCCTATGAAATTTACGAATCGGCCCGAATGGACGGCTGCTCAAATATCTACTTCGTCTTTTATATTCTGATTCCCTTAATGCGGCCGACGCTGGGAGCTTTAGCGGTAAATTCCTTTTTAAGCGGCTGGAACATGTACATGTGGCCGCTGTTGACTACCAGTGCCGACAACAGCCGCACCGTTCAGATCGGGCTGAGCATGTTGAATGCCGTCGATTCGCAGTCCATCGTTCTGATCATCGCCGGCGTCGTAAGCTGCATGATCCCGTCGCTGATCATCTTCATCGTATCGCAAAAAAATATGATCAAAGGACTGGCCGCCGGCGCCGTAAAAGGATAGTGCCGTCTTCGCATAAACGACGGCACGCATTGCCAATCATATCGATAAAGGAGTTTTTATGTCTAACGTCACCTTGGAAAACATCAGCAAACTATACGACCATTCTAAACAGACCTCCGTCAGCAAGTTGAACCTCGCCATACGGGACGGCGAATTCGTCGTCATCGTCGGGCCTTCAGGCTGTGGTAAATCCACCACTTTGCGCATGATCGCCGGACTTGAAACGATCAGCGAAGGCAAACTCTACATTGACGATGAACTTGTCAATACAAAAGACGCCAAAGACCGAAACATTGCCATGGTTTTTCAAAATTACGCGCTTTATCCGACGATGACCGTGCGCGACAATATGGGTTTCGCCCTGAAAATGCACCGCGTGTCCAAAAAGGAGATCGACAGAAAAGTACGCGAAGTCGCCGGCATCCTGCAATTGGAACCATATCTCGACCGCAAACCGGCGGCTCTCTCCGGCGGCCAACGACAGCGCGTCGCCCTCGGCCGGGCCATGGTACGGCAGCCCAAAGTCTTCCTGTTGGATGAACCGCTTTCCAATCTCGACGCCAAACTGCGGGTGACGATGCGGGCCGAAATCGTAGAGCTCCATCGCAAACTGCGCACGACCTTCATTTATGTCACCCACGATCAGACGGAAGCCCTGACCATGGCGGACCGCATTGCCGTCATGAACAGAGGCAAGCTGGAACAGTTCGCAGCGCCGAAAGAATTGTACTGGAATCCGGCCAATCTGTTTGTCGCCGAATTTATCGGCAGCCCCCAAATGAACACGGTGGCGGCGACGCTGTTCCATAAAGAAGGCGCCGTTTATGTCCGGCTGCCGTCTGGAGCCGACCTGAAACTGCCCGATGCGGTCGTCGGCCGGTTAAAAAAACCTGCCCTTAATCCGAAAATCTACCTCGGCTTTCGGCCGGAGCATATCCGGCTGGCCCGGAAAGACGAAAAAAACACCCTCTGCGTTCATGTTCAAAACGTGGAAGACATGGGCTATGATACGTTCGTCTACTTCCATATGCCCGGCAGCCGTCACCAACTCGTCGCCCGCCTGACAGGCAACGAAAACATCGCCTATGACGCCGATATCTCTTTTGTCATCGACATGGACCACGTCTATCTCTTCGACGGGGAAACGGAACAGTCTTTATTAACCCCTGTTTCCGACGTCGCTGCAAAGGAGACCGGCCATGACTAGCATCATTGCTCACAGAGGGTTTGCCGCCAAATATCCTGAAAATACGATGTTGGCGTTTCAAAAAGCTCTCGCCTGCGGTGCCGACGGCATCGAACTGGATGTACAGATGACGAAGGACGGCGTCCCTGTCATCTGTCACGACGAAGACATCTCCAGAACCAGCAACGGCGTCGGTTATCTCAAAGATTACACGTATGCGGAGCTGTGCCGATTAAATTTCGCGCATACCTTTAAAGGCATCTGGAAAAAAATCCCGACGCTCGAAGAATACGCGACTTGGGTAAAGGAGACGGCTTTAATAACCAATATCGAATTAAAAACGAATATCTTCACTTACGACGGATTAGTGCCACGCGTAAGCGAGATTATTTCCCGACACGGCCTGGAAAGCAGGACCATCTATTCCTCCTTCAATCATGAAACGATCCGGGAAATCAAGCGCCGTCAGCCGGAAATCCCCTGCGGCTTTCTGACCGACTGCCGCCTGCTGCAGCCGGAAGACTATTGTCGGCAGCGCCATGTCGAATGCTATCATCCCAACTATCTGCACGTCACGTATGAAACGGTTCAGGCCTGCCATGCCTGCAACATCGCCGTAAATCCGTATACGGTAGACAAGCCGGAAGACATTCAACGCTTCCTGTCCTGGCAGACGGACGGCATCATTACGAACAACCCGGCGTTGGCGCTAAGCTGCAAAATAAAACAATACGGCTGAGCCGATCATCTCCGACTCCGGCAGGGACGGGACCGCGCCTGTCCATTATGCAATAAAACGAAACGGCAACGTCTTTCATCCTGACACCCAAACGCCCCCATGCCGACCGCTGCATTCGACATGGGGGCGTTTTCCCGCCGTTTTGATCTATTATTTTACCGTTGTGCGCTATCCGCCGCAGTCCGCCCGGATATCTCCGCTCCGGCGCAAAGCGGCTTCGCGTGCCGCTTACAGCGATTCGTATGTCGGTACGGTACCGCTCATAAAATCATGCCCGCAGCAAACTCATCCAAAGATAGCCGACGCCGGCGATGAAGAACACCTCCACCACCGACACAACCGCGCCCGTCAGCCACCATTCTTTTTGTGTCACATATCCTGAAGCGTAGTAAATGGCCGCCGTTCCCGTGCCGTAATGCGTCGTGCCCGGAGACACACAGGTCAATAAAGCAAACACCATCCCGATAACGTATAAATCTCCGCCCAATGCCGCCAAAACCGTAACGAAGGGCAGAAAGAAAGCCTGCAGATGGATAAAGAGACTGGTCAAAAAATAGTGAATATAAAAGTAGAGCAATACCAATGCCGCGTAAACGAATATGAACGCGCATCCTAAAAAAGGAGCCTGTATACAAGTTACGAGCCAATGAATAACGCCGTGGCCGGCTAAAAATCCGGTAAGGGCGAGCAACGGAGCAAGCCAGAGCAAGATATCCCAAGCCATTTTTTCTTCCAACAAATCGGCATATGCTATAATCTTCGTGTAAAGCATCAACACTACGCCGGTTAAAGCAACGACAGCCGCATGGATCTGCAATGCAGGCCCCAACGTCCAAAGCGTAATCATCCCCAAGAAAATAGCAAGCAAAACCTTCTCTCTTTTTGCCATTGGGCCCATTTTTTTTAGCTGTTCCCGCGCGAAACGGGGCGCCAACTTCATCTCTTCCGCCGTCATCGTCGGTTTGTTCAACCCATAAATAACCCAGGGAACGGCGACTGAGACGAGAAGCATCGGCACACTGGCATATACAAACCAGGTCAGCCACGAGATTTCTATGCCGAACGATGCCTGCAGCATCGCAACAGCCAGCGGATTCGTCGACATGGCCGTTAAAAACACGGCGCCGATAATTAAATTGAGCTGAAAACTTGCCATAAACAGGTAACTGCCGATTTTTTTCCGACTGCTTGCCGCCGGTCCGGAATCCAGCGCTTCGGCGAGAGCCTTCGTGATCGGAAATATGATTCCCGCTCCCCTGGCATTCGTATTCGGCAAAAAAGGGGCAATCAAAAAGTCGCAAAAACTGATCGCATAGACGAGCAGGATCGGATGATGCCCCATGACAGCAATGAAGTGATACGCGACGCGTTGTCCGAAACAGGTTTTCCGAAATCCGACGGACGTGAAAAAAGCGAATAACACCAGCCAAACCGCAGGATTCCCGTATCCGCCCAACAATACCTCCAAGGGCACGGACTTCGTCAGCAGGAGACTGCATAACAACACGAGCACCAGGACTCCCAGCGACGCCGCCGAAAAAAAGCAGGCCAGAATAAATCCGGAAAAAAGCGTAAAAGCATGCCATACAGGTACAGAAATACCGGTTGGCGCCTCGGTCAAGTATAAAACACCGGCAACGGCAAGGGCCGGCAAGAACCGCATAAAACCGTTTATATCTTTCATTTCTCCTCTATTCCCGCACAAATAGCGTTACGTTTTTTTTGCATTGCCGCACCTAGCGGCCGAAAAGTACGCGCGCTGCTGCGCCGCACCTTTCGCCCCGTCGCGGTCGCCTCCTTCTTATTCCGCAAACGCGGCCAACAGCTTATATTTTTGTATTTTTCCTACGGCGGTTTTAGGCAATTCGTCTACCCATACAAACCGTTTCGGTACTTTAAACGCCGCTAAATGACGCAAACAGAAGGATTTCAGTTCTTCATCCGTCGGTTTGTCGGTCCCGCCGGCAACCAAAAACGCCCAGGGAACCATTCCCCACGTCGCATCGATTTTACCGACGACGGCCGCTTCACGGACATGGCGACTGTTTTTTAAGCAAGTCTCTATTTCAACGGGATAAATATTTTCTCCCCCCGAAATGATACAATCTGCCAGTCGGCACTTGACATATAAGTACCCCTCTTCGTCAAGATATCCCATATCGCCGGTTCGATACCATCCGTCGGCGGTAAAGGACCTTTGATATCGCTCGTTCTGGCCTAAATACCCGACACATAACGCCGGCGACTGAATCTGGATCTCGCCTACGCCGCCTTCGCCCGCTCCGGTCCCGCCAATGCGCAGGCGGTTCGAAAAAAGCGGCAATCCTGCCGAACCCATTTTTCTTGAAATATCGCGAGGCGGCAGAGCGGCGATTTGCGAGCAAGTTTCCGTCATGCCGAAGGACTGTACCACGGCAATCCGCTTTTCCTGACAGGCCGACAATAATGAGCGGTCAACAAAGCCTCCTCCTAAAAGCATAAGGCGGAACGAGTCCGGATATACGGCATCGCCAAGATCTTTTAATAATGCCGAAAGCGTATAGCTTACTACGGAAATGATGCTCCCCTTCCCACGCAGCAGCGCCTGATTGACCAAAGCGGCGTCAAAGCGCCGGAAAAGATGAACCGGCATGCCGTAAACCAGCCCCCTGACAAGCACGGAAAGGCCGCTGACATGATATAACGGCGTAATCGCCACCCACATATCCGCTTCATGGAAACCGAGGTTCGTAACGCTGGCCATCGCCGATGCGTAATGATTGCCGTAACTTTGCATTACGCCCTTAGGCTTTCCCGTCGTTCCGGAAGTATATAGAACACTCATGACCTGATCGTCCGGAAACAACTCCTGCATGACGCGCCGCCGGGACGCCTTTTTTCGGTTGGCGTAACACCATTCCAACGAAAGGCACGTTATGGCAACATCCGTTGCCGCGTCGTTCACTTCCGAAAGGCGCGTCAACCATTCATTTGCGCAAAAAATCAGAGAGAGGCTTGCATCGTTAATCTGCACAGTCAATTCTTCCGCACTCAGCCGCGTATTCAAAAGCACCATTTCTATGCCGGCGTTCATGCAGGCTAATATGGCGACGTACATTTCTGCGGAATTATTCGAAAAAATGCCGACACGGTTGATTCCGCCGCAGGCATCCAACACGGTGGCGAACAGATCGCTCATTTCCTGTGCCGTTCGGTACAGCTCCTCAAACGTCCACTGCTCTTCTTCAAAGATGAACGCCAACTTGTGCGGCGAAAGCCGCGCCCGTTTAAAAATCCAGTTTTCCAGTGTCATAGAAAACAGCCTTACGGAAATTTCGGATAAGAATCAAAATCGGGAGACCGTTTTTCCAAAAACGCATTTTTTCCTTCTTTGGCTTCATCCGTCGTATAGTAAAGAAGGGTCGCATCGCCGGCAAATTGCTGCAAACCGGCGAGACCGTCCGTATCGGCATTCATCGCCGCCTTAATGAACCGCAGTGCCGTCGGCGACATTTCCAAAATCTTCTCGCACCATTGCAGCGTCACCGTTTCCACGTCCGCCAAAGGAACCACCGTATTGACCCAACCCATTTCATACGCTTCCTGCGCCGTATATTGCCGGCACAGGAACCATACCTCTTTAGCCCGCTTGTGTCCAATGACTCTCGCCAAATATCCGGAACCGTATCCGGCGTCAAAGGAACCTACCTTGGGTCCGGTTTGTCCGAAACGGGCGTTATCTGCTGCAATCGTCAAATCGCATACCAGCTGAAGCACGTTCCCGCCGCCGATAGACCAACCCTTTACCATGGCGATGACCGGCTTGGGAATCACGCGGATCAGCCGTTGCAAATCAAGGACATTCAAGCGCGGAATGCCGTCTTGTCCTACATAACCTCCATGGCCGCGTACACCTTGATCGCCGCCGGAGCAGAACGCCTTATCACCGGCTCCGGTTAAGATAATAATCCCAATGTGGGCGTCGTCACGGCAAAGGGAAAACGCCTCCATCAATTCCTTTACCGTTAACGGCGTAAACGCGTTGTGTACCTGAGGACGGTTAATCGTGATTTTAGCGATGCCCCCGTTCCGTTCAAATAAAATCTCCTCATATGTCTTCACCGACTGCCAATCTGTCATGTTGCCTTCTCCTCTCCAATTACGTTTATCTGCTTTCTCCGTTGTTGCCGTCAAGCGAATCTCGTCCCTGCATTTACCCATCCCTTTTGGCCGTTAACGAGCCTGCTATACAGCGGACAGCGCCGCCTTTCGCGCCGGTTTCGGCAAGGACGCGCAAACGCAAATCAAGGGCAGAACCATCTGCGATATTGTGATGATGAATCTATCGTACCCTGAGATTCTGCCCATATATTTTCTTCAACCGATGTCGCCATGCAAGCAACTATTGTGTCCATTATATCAATAATTGTTTTAAATGAGAAGAAAGAAGACGGAACTGCCGTCGTCTTGGCGCCGCTTCATTTCTTTCTGCCGTCTTCAACGCGGTAAGACGGCATGTCCCGCCGCAATCGACTATCTCTGCCTGCTTTACAGCTTTGCAGTACGTATCTACAATAAATACCAGCGCCGACCGTATCCGGCGCGGCTACGGTCAAATGCCGCATTTACCATAAAAAGCAGATATTCCCCGTTTGTACAGGAAATATCTGCTTTTCGTTTTGCCAACAAAGATCCGACAGGGTCGTGCCGCCGATCGTTCTTATCAATACCATTCGTTGATATAGCACTTCGTCTTCGGAAAAATATTTTGCAGCGCCTCGACCGCTTTCGGCGTACCGTCAAGCCTTCCGTTGAAGGCCAGCGCAGCGGCATCTACAGCGCCAAAGAGAAGAAGGGCCAAAGCTCCCACGGACAGGGAAACGGCCGGTTCCGCCTGCGGCGTATATTCAACCGTTGCCGCACCTCCCTGCACCGTCAACGTGAACGTACCCGTGTTCCATGAGGCCAGCGGGTCGGCGACGGCGACGGTCAGCGAAGTCGCCAGTGACGGCGCGTAGGCAACGCTTTCCAAGGCTCCTTTGACATCGACAATGCGGCCTGCCATAAAGGGAATCGTCTGATGGCCTTCTTTACCGTCCGGATAAAAACGGTACGACTCATCGTGCAGGCCTTCGTTCCAGCGAACTGCCGTCCCCTGCGAACGATGGTTGTAAAGATAAGAAAGAAGGCCGCCCTTTCCCTTGGCCGTGGCGTAGACGAATTCACCGCAGTTAATCGTCGGCTCGCCCAATTTATAGAACATGTACGCAATAGGCTGTTCTCCGTCAAACACGACGGCGATCTGTCCTTCGGCAAGCTGACCGGCGATATGGCTGCGCCACGATTCTTCATTGCGCACGGCATAGCCCGACAGGTCCGCCGTATACCGGGCATAAATATCCGCCAAATAATGCCATTGGTCCGGATCGCTGAGAAAAGCGAAACGGACATCCTTGACGACGAAAGGCCGCAGCGCTTCAAGGGGCATCGTTTCCTGCCATTGATGACAATATAGCTCATAACCGTAAGGCTGATAAAATCCGGCCTTTGACGGCATGAGGATATTGACGAAATGGTGACGCCTTTTCATTTCTTCCAGCGCCGCCAACAGAAGCTTGCCGCCGACGCCGCCGTGCCGTGCCGCCGGATGCGTCGCCAGGCCGACGATATAAGAAGTTTCGACAAAACGGCCGCGCAGCCTCAACGTATACGGATTCAAATGGGTAAGACAGGCGAGCGCCTCGTTTTTAAACCCGAGCAAAACGTTTTCAGGGCGATAGACGTGTCTGAAATACCATTGAAAAAAAGGATCCTCCTTCGGCTCAAAACAGTAAGCCCATAACGCTTCGATCAATCCTCTGTCCTGCTTTTCGGCGATGCGGAATTCCATCGTATCCCCTTCCTTTCCTGTCGGAAAAATGCGGCAAAGCAGCCGTACTGCTCATGTCTGACCGCTCCTATAGGACTGAGCGTCAGACTTGTTCTCTTAACGTCACATCAAATTTTTCAACATAGTGATGCGGATTGTATGACTCCTTCGATTGGCGCAGACCGGGAATCCCCATATCTTCTTCTCTGTTTATATACGTCGTATGGCTCCAGGCATGAACGACAAATTCGTGGTTGATCGCCTGATAAAGGCCGCGAATGGCGGGATCGCTCTTTTCGTAGTGGATGATGGCCGTATCGTCGTTCAGCATTTCCCCGATAGAAAAGGCCGCGATTTTATTGAAAATGCGGATGGCGCCGCCTGTCGCACCGAGAACGTCCCAATTGGCAAAGACCGTTTCAATGGCCTGCCGTTCACCATACAGTTCTTCGTCATTTTCTTCATCGCGGTCAAGCCGTCCGTCAAACCAGCGTTTTTCCGCTTCCAGACATTCCGTAAAAACATCCGGCGTAATCGGCACGTATTCATAGCCCATATACTGATTACGAAAATGATTGAGATTATTTTTCTTCTGCCGGAATTTTTTGCCCGACAAGTTGATCAGATCCTGCGTCAAGTACACGTATTCATAGTTATCTCGATCCGGCGTAATCGTATAACAGTCCGGACAAAGCGCCGTAATGCGTTCGACAACTTCGGGCACGACGCCCTTCATGAGAAAAGGGTATCCTTGGGCGGCAAACCATTCTTTCATATGTTCGAGCCCTTTGACAAAGCTGCCGTCCTTACGGGCAAAGGGCGGCAGCCAAAACTGCTTCTTGCCGCGGCCGGAGCGAATAAATAGGACGTTGTCCTCTTTAGCCCATTGTATTTCATAAGGCCGTTGCCAGGAAAAAAGCGTCATAAATGACGTATCGGCCTGTTCATATCGCTTTTGTTGAAAGTAATCATCAATGATCGGTTTATCTTCCAATCGAAATTCTCTGAAACTTATGATAAAAATCTCCCCCTTACAACTATTTGGAAACAAACGGATTGTCCCTGAGATAAAACCGCCACGGAAATTGTTTTCCCGCTGCGGCGTACTCGATATTACGGCGCCGGGACACGGCGATATCGACGGATTCGCTCCCGTCATCGTGCAGAAGATACAGACCGTCGCCGCACAGGTCGGCGCCGTTTTGTGCCAGTGTGATATCCATCGCCCGGCACAGCTTGCCCGGCCCGTTCGTAAGATTGACGGAAAATTTTTCCGCCTTGCGATTCGTCAACATGGCGGAAATTCCGTCGACGGGCTCAACGGCGCGGATCAAAACGGCTTCCGCCGTATCCCGCGAGCCCGTGACGATATTAAAGCAGTGGTACATGCCGTAAATCAGGTAAACGTAGGCAATGCCGCCTGCTTCAAACATCGGCGCCGTCCGCTTGGTCCTGCCGCGGCTGGCGTGGGAGCCGTCATCTATCTTGCCGTCGTAAGTGCCGCCGTAGGCCTCCGTTTCCACAATACGGCCGACAAAATGCGCTTGCGCCGTATGCCGCACGAGATAGGACCCCAAAAGCGCCCGTGCCAGAACGACGGCGCCTTCGGCAAATTCTTCCCGCTGCCATCTGGACTGTATCATGTCCGCTTACGACAGCCGAGAGAATAAGATATTTCCGACGCGAACTGACTCATCATGAAGAGCATTTTCTGGCGAATGGAGTCGTAAAAACGCATCGACGGACCGGCAATGGTCAAGGAGGCGACAACACGCTCTTCAAAACTGAAAACAGGCACAGCCAGGGCAAAAAGACCGTGTTCGCTTTCATCTTGCGTAATGGCGTATCCGTTGTGCCGGATCATCGTCAATTCGCTTTCCGTCAGCGTCCCGTACGCCGCAATGATGCGTTCCCGCTCTTCCGCAGACGCCCAGGCGATCAGCACCTTGCCGGCTGCGCCTTTATAGATGGGCAGAACCTCTCCGAGAGGGATAACGCGGCGCAAAGAATGGCTGCTCTCAACATGATCCAGGCAGATACGATGATCGCCTTCGGCAATATAAATGCTGACGGTCTCGTTAAATTCCTGCTGAAGCTGCCGTAAATAAGGCTTGGCCAGCGTAATGACATTTTCCGTCCAATGTGATGAATACCCCAACGCCAAGGCGCGGGGACCGAGGCGATATTGCTTGGACGAATCGCTGCGCGTCAAGTATTGACGCCGCTCCAGCGTATTGACAATCCGAAATGCCGTTGACGTGTTCAAGTCTGTCCGTTCGGCAATCTCCTTTAGTGCCATGCCCGTATTATTGTCGACGAAAAGATCCAATACATCAAGGCTTTTTTCCAGGGATTTCAGCAAGCTGTTCTGCCGGTTCATGTGTTGATCTGCTTCTTTCACTCCATTCACCTTCTCTTTACCCGTTGATCTTCATGCCTATTTCCAATGAATCAGGCGGATCGGCAACGATGCGGTCGCCTTCACGCAAACCGTCGAGGATAATAACCCTGCCGTTTTCCTCATCGCCTGTAAGAACGGCCTTGGCATCGACGAGACCGTCATCTTTGACAATATACACAAAATCGCCGCTGTCTTTTGTACGGATAGCCGTTTTCGGCACGGTGATCTGTTCCACGACTTGCGGCGTCGAAAGGCGAACGTGATAAAACTCTCCGGGAACAAAGAGATTCTTCGTATTGTTGAACGTAACTTTCGCCATATACGCTCCCGTAGCATTGTCTTTTTCCGTTGCCAAATAGGTCAGCTCACCGATTTCCGTTTCTCCGGAAGCAGCCAACACGGTAACAGTGATTGAGCCTTTCCCCTTGGCATCCGTCAACGCCCGGATATAGTCTTCCGGTACGGCAAAGGTCGCGACGAGAGGCGTTATCTGCTGAATCGTTGCCAACACGTTGCCGGCTACGGCAATGGACGGATTATCATTGACAGCCGTAACACGACCGTCGATAGGCGAGTAGATCGTCGCATTGCCGAGCATATCGCGAGCAGCCTGAACGGATTGCTGCAGCTGCGCGATCTGTCCGCTGTCCGCAGCCGGCTGCGCCGCCGCAGACGGCGCCGAGGCGCCGCTGCGCGCCATCATTTGATTATATTCGACCTTGGAAATGGCCCCCATTTGATACCAGACATCAAGCTTGGCACGCTGACTTCCATCGCCGCCGGAAGCTTCTTCCGGTTGGGACGGCACATAAGCGGCAGCTGTCGCTGTCGCCGCCGCTAATTGCGCTTCGGCGGCGACGACGCTCTGCTGATAAGGCGCCGCATCGACTTGAACGACAACGTCTCCGGCCTTTACTTCCTGTCCGACCGTAAGCGGTGCGGATACCAATTTTCCCGATAATTTGGGAATAATATTTGTCATGTGAAGCGCCGTAATGTTGGCATCCAGTGTCAAGGCAACGGGATGCTCCGATTTCATAACCGTTTCCGTTTTCGTGGAAACGGTATTGCCGCAACCCGCTAAAAGAGCCGCCGTCACAACGGCAGTCCCTGCAAGGAGTGCCCATTTTTTCCAATTCACGCTATCCCTTCCCGTTCTTTCTTAAAAAAAGGTGTAAAATGCCGTCACCGCGAGAACGCCAGGCAAGCCGAAGATACCGACCAGGAGCCCCGTTACCCAGGTGACCGGTACCGTGTGCAACCCGAAGGCGGCGCCGAAAGTATTGATCAGCCAAAATACGACCAGGCCGCTGACGACGTTAACAATCAGGTGCCGCAGCGGCGCCAGCAAGAGGCGATTCAGGATGAACAGGACGACGATACCGATGAGAATACTCGTATATTCCATAGTGACCTCACATTTCTTGTCTGTTCGCCACGGCGCCGGCCAGCGTCGCCTCGTCGGCAAACTCGATATCCCCGCCCGCCGGCAAACCGCGGGCAATGCGGGTCACGCGAATGCCTGTCGCCTTCAGCAGCCGGGCCAGGTAAAGAGCCGTCGCCTCGCCTTCGACATCGGGATCGGTGGCGATGATGACTTCCTGCACCTCCGTGTCGCCGAGGCGCTGCAGCAATTCTCTGATCCGCAAATCATCGGCGCCAATACCGTCTAGCGGCGACAAAGCTCCGTGCAGGACGTGATAGAGACCGCGGTAATCACCGCTCCGTTCAATGGCCAGGACATCCTGCGGCGTTTCGACGACGCAGATGACGGAACGATCCCGCCTGTCGTCGTCGCAGATCGGGCACGGGTCCTGCGCGGAAAGATTGAAGCAGACGGAGCAAAGACGCATCTCTTTTTTCGCAGTAGCAACGGCCTCAATAAATGCCCGCACCTTGTCATCCGGCTCCTGCACCAGAAAATACGCCAGCTTACGGGCCGTCTTGATGCCGATGCCGGGCAAACGGCGAAATTCTTCTGCCAACCGATCGAGAGGCGTATCCATCAGAACATTCCCGGCAGCTTCATGCCGCCTGTGATCTTGCTCATTTCCTGCGCCATCATTTCATCCACTTTCTTATTTGCTTCATTGACGGCGGCAACGATCAGATCTTCAAGCATTTCCGTATCTTCGGGATCAACGACACTGGGATCGATATGAACGCGTTCGACCACTTTTTCGCCGTTCATCGTAAGAGTCAGGACACCGCCGCCGACAGTGGCGTCAACGGTGCGCTGCTTCAATTCATCTTGAAGCTTCTGCATGTCTTTTTGCATCTTCTGTACTTTCTTCATCATACCCTGCATATTATTTCCACCAAACATTGCAACTACCTCCTATTATGGCTAACCAGATCTTCATACGTTTTCATCTTCCAGATAAATGGTACATTCTCCCACCGTTTTCAACAGCGGATCGAGCATCTTTCGTTCCGCCTCCGGTATGTCGGCAACGCCAATGCGCTGCCGCCCTAAAGGCGTCTGCGGCACGGATGCCCGTGTTACGCCTACAACTGTGTTTTCAGCGTTTTTTTTTTCGTACGCCGCCAGCGCCGGGTCCTTTTCCTCATAACAGACCATATGATACCCCTTGCCCAACAGCTTCGCCAGCGCCGCATCAATATGCGTATAGTAATCCTTGCCGTTCGCCCGTTTGACCATAAAATCGCCTTTCAAGGAGACGATGACGTCCGTATCACCGATATGGACGATACGACCGCCGCGGACGCAGGCGAGAATAACCTTCTTTCGTTCCTTGTCGAGAATCCGGCAGACGTCTTGCCAAATGGCGTCATACCGCTCACTGCTGACGGCTGCAGGTTGCGGCAACGGCGATGCAGACGCAGCGGCCCGTGTTTCGGCAGGCTCCTCTTCCGGCATTTCCTTCGCGGCAACAGTCGTCGCCGCAGCCACGTCAGCCGGCCGCGATCGGACAGGCGCCGCTGCCGCAGGATCCGAGTGCGGCAACGGCCGGCCGTCTGCAAGAGCGGCTTCAATCCGGCCGATGCGTTCCAGAACCGACGGCGGCACTGTATCGTTCCGCTCTTCCAGCCGTTTCACCCTGCCTCCCAAGTCGCCTTGCTCCGTCCCGCGAACGCGGCTGGCCATCAGCAGCCCCATTTCCACGGCAATGCGCGGCAACGGTGACGTCTTGGCCCGAAGCAAAGCGTCCTGCAACACTTCGATCATGGCAAAAACACGGTCGCCGTCAAGGGCCGCCGCTGCCGCCGCGAGCCTGTCCGAAGCATCGGCATACGCTGCCAGCAAATCCGATTGCGGCGCGGCCTGGCAAAGCATAACGGCACGCAAATGAGCAATAACTTCGGTCAAAACGGTCCGCGGCTCCTTGCCCATGGCGACAACGGTATCGACGGCTTCGATCAGCGTGCGCCCGTCGCCGCGGCGCAGCGCCTCACCGATGCGAAAAAGCCACTCCCTGCCGACGAGTCCCAGCAGACTGCGCACGACGTCTTCATCAATCGTTGATGCCGAATTGCCGGCGCATTGATCCAACAGACTCAAGGCGTCCCGCATGCCGCCATCGGCCTGAAGAGCAATGATCCGGGCCGCCGCCGCCGTGATGTCGATCTGTTCCTGTGCCGCGATGTACAACAGGCGTTCGGCAATATCACCGCTCGTGATACGGCGAAATTCATACCGCTGACAGCGCGACAGAATCGTAACGGGAATCCGCTCCGGCTCGGTCGTAGCCAGGATAAAAATCACGTGTCCCGGCGGCTCTTCCAACGTCTTTAACAGCGCGTTGAACGCTTCCGTCGTCAGCATATGCACTTCATCAATGATATAAACCTTTTTCTGTCCCTCAGCCGGCATGAACTTGACCGTTTCCCGCAACGTCCGAATATCGTCGACGCTGCGGTTGGAAGCGGCGTCGATCTCAACGACGTCCAATGATTCTCCGGCCGCAATATGGCGACAAACGTCACACTCATTACAGGGATGCGCCGTCGGTCCGCGCCGGCAATTCATCGCTCTGGCGAAGATCTTCGCCGTACTCGTCTTGCCCGTGCCGCGCGGTCCGGAAAAAAGATAGGCGTGCGCCACCTTATCCGTCTCTATCGCTTTCTGCAAGGTTTCCGTAATATGCCGCTGCCCGACGACATCTTCAAATATCTTAGGACGCCATTTACGATACAAAGCCACATACGCCATTTAGAATCACTACTCCATATACCAAAAAAAGCAGCTAATCGCTGCTTTACTATCTGCGTAAAAGTACTCGTGTATGATAGCCTGACAGGTTACCTCGTGGCACATGGAACGGTCTACTTATCGCTGCTTCCTCTCGGACCTGACGAGGTTCATAGGGTTTCATTGCACAAGCCCCGACAGGCTACCACGCACCAGCACTTTTATTCAATTAGCTATATAATTATAGCTTAAAAACAGGGAAATAGCAAGAAAAAATGCGTTCAGACCCCTGCTGTGCCTTTGCCGATGAAGCATAGAAGCAATCCCTTTTTCGGACCTCATTGCCGGAAACGCCGTCTTTTTGCCGACGCCGAAACAAAAACAAGACTCTACACGATTGTATAGAGTCTTGTTGTAAATCATTCCGGCTTATTTATGCTGCCAAATATCAACACGACGGTTGTCGGCGCGACCCTGATCCGTATTGTTCGTGCTTACGGGATCATTTTCGCCCTTGTAATTAAGCTGCAACTGCGCGCTGTTTACACCGTTGTTTACGGCATATTGTGCGACGTTGGTCACGCGGCGTTTCGAGAGATCGTCATTATAGCCGTCCGTCCCTTTCGAGTCCGTATTGCCGACGAGTTTGAACGTATCGTTCGGATGGCTCTTGGCTACAGCTACGAAGTTATCGAGTTTAGCCTGTTCCGACGCCATCGGCTGATCCTGGTCGAAATCGAAGTGAATGCTGTCCAGATAGTAGTCATTGTATACATGCGGCGTTTCCGTTACAACCGGTGCCGGTGTCGGTTCCGGTGCGACATAAACCGGTTCCGGCGCAACTTCATGGCCGCCGCCGAAGCGGTAGGACAAGGTTACAAACGGCCCTTTGTACGAAATATTGGCATCGTCGATAAGGCCGGCTTCGCCTTTATCGGCCAGCTTCGTGTTGACATAGCGATAACCGGCGCTGAGATCGAAATCCTTGCTCATCGTGTAGCCGAGACCTGCTTCCCAAAGCGTCGTACGCTGTGTGCCGACTGCCGCCTTGCCGTAAATGTCGAAGTTTTCCGACAACGGCGCTTTGGCAATCAAGCCCAACTGGGCCACATTGTTCGCCTGGCTGTAGTTGGTATTTTCAAAAGAGTTTTTAATGCGATTCCAACCGCCGTAGAGAGCGAAGTTTTTATTCAGCGAATATACGAGATTGACTTCGTGTTCATCGCCATTAGTGCCGACGCCAGTCGTTTCGGCGGTCCCCTTCGTCTTCAAGCCGTGATAGGCGTATTCCAAGCCCCATTTGTCACTGAGACCGTACGTCAGGCCGCCCTGGAAATTCCATTTGGCGTCGGTGCTGACATTACTGCCGCCGGCGACCCAATTGCTGGCATCAGCTTCGGCCTTCGGATTCCAAGCGCCGAGATCGAGCTGCCACTGGCCTTGTTCAAATTGTGTCTGCGGCGTAGCAAATGCGAATGACGTTGCACATGCAGCGGCTACGGCAGCCAATGCGAAAGATTTCTTTTTCATTATTAACCCCACACTTTCATTATTAGAATAATTCCATATCCCCAAATTCCCTATTTATTTGGATACTTCACCATTTATAGTACGACTTAATTGTTACAGCTTTGTTACAGTTTTTCAACAATCCCTATTCAGTAAACTGCAGTTTTATTTAAATACCCATTTCTTCCGTGACAAGTAATTCCAGACCGTTACGATTGCGCTGGCCAGTATTTTGGACGGCACAGGCGGCAGTCCCAACAAGGCCGGCGCCGTAAAAATCCACATGAGAAGGAGGTTCCAGAGCAAGCCGATTGTACTGACGAGAAAGACGAGAGATATTTCCGCTTTTTTCCGATAGCGGCTGCCGCTGTCAAAGACAAAGATATTCCCCATGACATAATGATAACACGTCGACAGCGTAAAAGCCGCCGTCGTCGCCGTCAAAACATGGTACGTCGGAAACACCGCGCCGTAAAGACCGTCAATGCAGCGAAGGATAACGTAAAAAAGGATCCATTCCAAGATAGCTGCCGAACCGCCGATAACGAGATAGAGAAAAACCTTCATATATTCATTATTCGTATAATCACGGCCGAAAATCCGTTTTTCTCTCATGTTTTTCGCTGCCTTTCGCGCTGTTGTTTCTTCCAATCCTTAATCTGCCGCAACCGTTCTTTCAGCCGGGCCTCCAGCCCTCTTTCCGTCGGCACATAATATTCGCGCCCTGCGAGCGAATCGGGCAGACATTGCATAGCCGTCAGGCCCTCCGCATAATCGTGCGCGTATTGGTACCCCTTGCCGTAAGACAGATCCTTCATCAACGTTGTCGGCGCATTGCGAATGACGAGAGGGACCGGCTCGGCGAGCTGCGTCAACGCGTCTTTACGGGCTTTCATATACGCCGCTTCCATGGCATTTGATTTCGGTGCCAGCGAAAGATAGACGACAGCCTCCGTCAAATGAACGGAACATTCCGGCATGCCGATAAAATGGCAAGCCTGATAAGCGGCCACAGCCAGTTCCAAGGCGCGGGGATCGGCAAGCCCCACATCTTCACTGGCAAATCGCGTGACGCGCCTGGCAACGTAAAGCGGATCTTCACCGGCTTCCAGCATCCGCGCCAGCCAATAGACTGCCGCGTCGGGATCGGAATTACGCATGGATTTATGAAGCGCGGAAATAAGATTATAATGCTCTTCTCCATGCTTGTCGTACAGAAGTGATTTTTTGGAAATACATTGTTCCAGCAGTTCCTTCGTGACCGTGACGGTATCGCCTGACAGCTCTCCGTTCAGAACGGCCATTTCCAACGTCGAAAGCGCTGTACGCCCGTCTCCGTTGGCAAAAGCCGCGATCCAGCGAAGCAGTTCATCGTCAATGACGACAGTCTGCGTTCCGAAACCGGCGGGATTCGTCAACGCCCGCTTCAACAGGAGAACGAGCTCATCTTCCGACAAGGCCTGTAGAACAAAGACCTTACAACGGGACAATAAGGCGCCGTTGATTTCAAAAGACGGATTCTCCGTTGTCGCGCCGATCAGGATAATGCTGCCCTTTTCGACGAACGGCAGAAAAGCATCTTGCTGCGCCTTATTAAACCGGTGAATTTCATCGACGAAAACGATCGTCTTTTCACCGAATTGCGTATTGCTGTCAGCTTCCTGCATGACGGTTCGAATTTCTTTGATCCCGCTCGTAACAGCGGAAAAGTCGATAAAAGCCGCTTGCGTATGTTTGGCAATAATCCGCGCCAGCGTTGTCTTGCCGACGCCGGGCGGCCCCCAAAAAATCATGGAAGTAATGCTGTCGTTTTCAATGAGGCGGCGCAATATCCTGCCGCGGCCCAAAAGATGCCCCTGTCCGATAAATTCAGCCAATGTCTGCGGCCGTAAACGAGCTGCCAGAGGCTGCGGCACAGTTCCGGCGAAAAGAGTAGTTTGTTCCATAACGGCGCCTTTCTTCGCAGAAAAGGCAGTGCACCGCAACGGCAGCACTGCCTGAGTACGAACGGTCAGTATATCCTTTCGCAGCAAGACGGCAATTCGGCCGTTCTGCCGTAAGCGAAAAGTTATTCGTCCAAACCGGTCAATTTCTTGTATTCCGCGCGAACGGAATCTTCACAAGCGCGCATGGCAAGAATCGTCTTTTCCATTAATTCAGAAAGATCCCAGCCCAGCAATTGTGCGCCTTGTTCGATAACGTCACGGGAACAGCCGGCGGCGAATCGTTTATCTTTAAACTTCTTTTTCAGGCTTTTTACTTCCATATCCTGCGTGCTCTTTGATGGACGCATCTTTGCGGCGGCGCCGATCAGCCCCGTTAATTCGTCGGCAGCAAAAAGAACTTTCTCCATTTTTTCCTTCGGCTCCCAATCGGTGCAAATACCGTAACCGTGACAACAAACGGAATAAATGAATTTGTCATCGGCGCCGATTTCGGCGAGGAGCTCCGGCGCTTTCCGGCAATGCTGTTCCGGGTACTTTTCAAAATCGACATCGTGCAGCAGGCCGACTAATCCCCAATAGTCCTTTTCCGCGCCATAACCGAGTTCTTCGGCATACCACCGCATTACTCCTTCAACAGTCAAGCCGTGCAAAATGTGAAAAGGCTCCTGATTATATTTTCGCAACAGTTGCAGTGCATCGCTACGTTCCATAGACAACATCCCCCTTAATAAATAATATCTATTATAGCATATTACCCAAACGGTTAATGCGGAAATCTTCAATAATTCTCATGAACGTTCGATTATTCATCGGATTTTCATTGAAGGCGAACAAATGAGAGTCGCACGAGCAATCACTGCAGCCGAAACGGGGCACTGTCCGATCGGCAACGGCGCCGACAGCGCGGGCAAGCTCGCATTCCAGATCATCGGCCGTACGAATCGGAATCGGCGCGACTATCTCGGCAACGGCGCGGAGATAATCAAAATGCCAACGCAATTTTTTTCGCCGCCTGCCGTGACGGGCCAACCGGGCAGACAAATTTCGCTTCGCCGAACCGACGTAAACGTAAAACCCTTTGGCAAAAAAAACGGGGCCCAGCGAACCGATTGCAACGGTCGCGTCCGCCGGCATTTCGACGACGATCAGGTAGTCGCCGCCATCACGATTCTCTCTGCGCAGCACATCTTCCGGATAGGCGAGGAGACCGCGCGGCTCGGGCAGCGTAAAGGTCTCATCCCAGGCCACGGCCAACGCTTTCCAGTCAAGATACGGCGCCGCCTCATAAAAAGCGGCGGCAAAAGCGGGATCGGTATGGTAATCCGGCAAAAACCAGCGCGCCCGCGGCCATTGAACGAGAAAGAGCAGCCCTGTACGAAATCCTTGCCGTTTCAAGGCAACCAGATGAAGAAGATGTTTCCGTCCCCGTTCCGTTACGGCATCGGGAAACATGGCGCCGCCATCGCTGCCGAAAAGAGAACACGACTTTACTTCGACAAAGAACAGTTCTTCGCCCTTTTTCAGCAGCAGGTCAAAACGGCTTTCGCCGATCGTGACTTCACGGCGAAAGACATGCCATCCTTCCCAGCCCGGCACAGCCTGCCGCTCAATCAGACTGGCGGCAACGTCATTCGTATACTGCGTATCCATCAAAACGGGGACGCCGTCACGTTCGATACCGACGACGTCATAAGCCGTTTTGCGCCTGACCTTACCCTGCGCGGCCGCGCGGCGCAGCCAGAGCGTAACCCCCGGAAAAAGCAGTTCCCAAAGACGACCCGGATTCGGCAGATGACACGTGACAACGCCAGCATCTGCAGCGGCGTGAACGATAAATCGATTCGGCCTGTCGATAAACGAAGCCTTGATAAGATCACGTTTTTCCATTCGCACCGCCTTCCTCCGTCTGTAAGAAATGATACAGCGCTCCGATCATGGCCGCCGTATTGCCCAATGCGGCAAATCGCAGCGACGTCCGCGCCAAGATATAGGGATCTACCAGCCGCTGCAGCTGCCGCACCAATCTCGGCTCAAGATAGTCACGCTGCGCCATGACGGCGCCGCCGAGAACGACGACCGCCGGATTGAGAAGCCAGCAGATATTGGCGATCTCCTCAGCCCAACAATCGATCCCGCCACGGATAACGGCAGCGGCTCTTTCATCACCGGCAGCGGCGGCGGCAAAGAGCGCTTTACCGTCGCGCACCGCGCATCCGGCAGCCGTCGCGCGGCGCAACAGCGCCGGTACTGCGGCACGTTCCTCAAAGGTTTCCCTGCTGCCGTGCCGCAGCAGGCCGATCTCACCGGCACTGCCGGCGACGCCGCGCCAAAGCTGCCCGTACTGCAACAGGGCGCCGCCAATACCGGTACCGACAGCCATACAAAAAAGCGAAGCGGCGCCTTGCGCGGCGCCACGCCAATATTCACCGTAAGCGGCGGCATTAACATCGTTTTCCGCACTGCAGGGCACGCCGCATCTCCGAGAAACTTCGTCGGTCAGAGGCAACCCAGCATAACCGGGCAGATGACTTCCTGCCCACGCAATAACACCGCTGTCCGTATTGACGACGCCTGTCGTCGCCAGCGCCACGCCGGCGACGTCGTGCTCCCGCCGATACTGCAAGACGACGGCGGCCACTCTGTCGGCCAACGACGCCGCTCCTCCCGTCGTCAGGCAAGAAGGCATCTTGCCGCTGTGCAAAAGCACGCCGCTCCGCTCGGCAAGGCCGTATTTTATATCCGTTCCGCCAATATCAACGACTACGTATTTCATGACTCTCCTCCCGAATGATCCTGTTTTCCGCAATTATCGCTTCTATCGTATCACGGAAGCGAAAAAAAAGATACGCCGCCTGCAAGGACGACGTATCTTCAACGCATACCGCTCCGTACTCAAGCCGGCCAATCGCCGCTGAACGAAACGGCGGCCGGTCCGGTCATGTAAACGTTGCCGTCAGCTTCGCTGTATTCAACATGGAGTGTCCCCAGATAAAGCTGCACATCAACGCTGCGACCGGTAAATCCGTTCAGGAAAGAACCGACGGCGCAGGCGCAGGAACCGGTGCCGCAAGCCAACGTGGCCCCGGCGCCGCGTTCCCAAGTATGAACTTTAATCGTATGATCATCGACGACTTGGACGAAATTCATATTCGTCTTGCGCGGGAAAGCGCTGTGCGTTTCGAATTTCGGGCCCAACTGATGAAGCGCGACGGCGTCCACATCGGTCACATACGTCATCGTATGAGGCACGCCCATGAGCAGGCTCGTAATCTTATACGTCGTACCGTCGACGACAAGGTCTTCATTGACGACGGGTCCTGCCGGACCTTCCATGGGAATCTGACTGCGATCCGTAAAAGGCTTGCCCATGTTAATCGTAACCAAAGACACTTTACCGTCGGCGCCGACAGTGACTTGCGGCGTCATGATACCGGCCAGCGTTTCCACCGTAAAAGTATCTTTCTTCATGATGCCGTTATCATATACATATTTGGCAAAACAGCGAATACCGTTGCCGCACATTTCCGCTTCGCTGCCGTCGGCATTAATAATGCGCATGCGCACGTCGGCTTTATCGCTGGGAACGATGACGATGATCCCGTCGGCGCCGATGCCGGTATGGCGGTCACACACGGCAACGGCGAGATCCGTAAAATCTTTTGCCGCGCCTGCCGCATCTTCAAAAAACACAAAATCATTGCCTAACCCATGCATTTTAACAAATTTCATACGTTCCTCCTCTATTACAGACCAAAGGTTTCTATGCAACTGTACGTATACGTTTATTATAACAGCGGAAAATAGCAAATATATGAAAATAATGCTATACTTATTGCAAATTCTGTTTCAGGAGGCATGCATGTACAAAAAAACGGGATATTTGACGGAAGATCTGCGGCTCTTCCATCTTTGCGACAAGGCGGAACGGCACTTCCCCTGCCACTATCATGACTTCGACAAGATAACGCTTTTTCTTCAAGGCGAAGCAGCCTACGAAATCGAAGGCAAACAATATGCGCTTCAGCCTTTTGATATCGTCCTCGTCAGAACCGGTCAGCTTCATCGTCCCCTCGTCAGCGGCGCAGCGCCGTATGAACGCGTCATCGCCTACATGTCGCCCCACTTTTTCACCGGATACGCCGCTGCCGGCTACGACCTGAACGCAGTGTTTACGGAAGCGGCGGCACCCGTCTTGCGGCAGGGACCGGAAATCGGCAGTCTGTACGGCGCTTCGTGTCGACTGCGCCAAGCGTGGACGGACACCGGAGAATATTCCCCCTTGCTGCAGCAGACGGTTTTTCTCGAATTCCTCATTCATTTGGCACGCGCCGTGAAAGATAAAAAAATAGGCTTCATCAAGACGGGAAAAGAAAATGAAAAGATCCGGGAAATCATCACTTACATTCACTCGCACTTGACGGATACGCTCTCCGTTTCTGCCGTTGCCGCCGCTTTTTACATCAGCAACGACTACTTGATGCACCTCTTTAAAGAAACGACAGGCTATACGCTGAATAAGTACATTACGCTGAAACGCCTTTTGCTGGCCAAACGATTGATGGCGGAAGGACTGCCGCTGACAACAGTCTGCTACGACAGCGGTTTCCGCAACTATTCCACCTTTTACAGGGCCTGGAAGGAAACCTTCCGCCAATCGCCGCGTCAAGGGCTGCCGCCACAGGAAAAAGAAGATCCCGTCGACTGACGAAAACCGCTCCCTTTACAGCCGGCTTTTCCAATGATATCGGAGCCGGCTGCAAAGTCCCTTATTTCCACTCGTACCCAAAGATATAGTAGTATCAGCTGTATCTGTTGTGGATATATTGTGTATACCTTGATCATACTTTCTGCAAAACGGGACTGCTCCGCCATCGTTGACCGCCCATTTCCTGACCGGCCCGTTCCGACACTGTGCATAGCCTGAAAGTTTTCCATCGGTGACGGCGGCATTTTTACAGCTGCCCCTGTTCACAAACACGAAATCCCCGGCGCAGAAAAAGAAGACGCCGGGGATTTCATAGTAAAACTTACCGTTTTCTGTTGTAATTAATGAGACAGCCTGCTTGGATGATCTGCCGTTCTTCCGCCGTAAGCTCATCGATATACAGCGTAATTTCATGAACATTCGCGCCGCTGACAACGTAGGCCTTCACATTTTTCATATCACCTTGGAGAATCGCCGCGATCTGAGGAACATAAATGTAGTCTCCGACGGCAAAGGACGGCGCCTCCTTCATTTGGAAAGGCACCATGCCCCAATTGATGACATTGGAACGGTACCGCTTCGTCGCATATTCACGGCAAATATTGGCCAAACCGCCGAGAACGCGTTGACAACTGGCCGCTTGTTCCCGGGCCGAACCGTCGCCCGGTTTGATACAGTAAATCACGCTGCCGATACCGACCGCTTCCCGTTCGATTTTACCGACAGTTTTTTCCAAGACATCGTAAACGGCATGTATTTCCGCCGGAACGGTACCGCCGCGCCGTTGCGCTTCCAAGGCGCGAACCGCCTTGGAGCGACCGACGTACGCCGGATCACGGCGGGACAGGGTGAATTCGGCCAACCCGAGCGGGTTCGACCGATAAGAAGACGTCTCGCCTGACGGAATGAGTTCATCAGTTGTCGTAACGGGATCCAGTATTTTCGAACATACCTTGACGAGAATCGAATCCGTCAGGGCCTCCTGTTCCGGCCAATCCTTGATATTCGGTCCGTAAACGAGAGGCGTATCGGCTGCCGGCCGGCCGAACCCCTGATAAACCCTGGCGGCGTATGCCGCATCGTCATACGTATACGGCGCTTCCCGATAGTCGTCAAAATACCCGTCTGCCGACGTTAAAACGCCGCTGTTAACAGCCGTTGCCGCAATAGACCTAGCGTCCATCAAGGCGACGGCCGAGAATTGACCGCTGCCGGGCTTGCTGCCTTCCCGGTTCGGGAAGTTACGCGTCGTATGACGAATACTGAAGGCATTATTGGCCGGCGTATCTCCGGCGCCGAAACAGGGGCCGCAAAAAGCCGTTTTCACGACGGCGCCGGCAGCCATCAAATCCGTTACGGCTCCTTTGCGCAGGAGATCCATATAGACCGGTTGCGACGACGGATAAACGTCAAGCGTAAAAACGCCGTTGCCGCAAGACCTGTTCTTCAACACATGCGCAGCTGCCAGAACATTCGTATAATTGCCGCCGGAACAACCGGCAATCACGCCTTGCTGAACATAAAACTTGCCGTCTTTAATTTTATCGCTTAACGTAAACGTAACGGCCTCGCTGGTTATCCGCTCTTTGATGGCCGTTTCAACGTCATGAAGAATATCCGCCGCATTGGCGACTACTTCATCAATCGTAAACGCATTGCTTGGGTGCATCGGCATGGCGATCATCGGTTTGATTTTACACAGATCGACGTAAATCATGCCATCGTAGTAGGCAACGGCGGCAGGATTTAATTCCCTGTAATCATCGCCGCGGCCATGCTGCGTCAAATAGGCTTTCGTATCGTCATCCGTCCGCCATACGGAAGAAAGGCAGGTCGTTTCCGTCGTCATGACGTCAATACTGTTGCGGTAATCTGTCGACAGTGCCGTAATGCCGGGACCGACGAATTCCATGACCTTATTCTTCACGTACCCGTTTTTGAAAACGGCGCCGACAATAGCCGTTGCAATGTCATGAGGACCGACAGACGGCGCCGGCGTACCGTCAAGATAGACGCCGACGATAGCCGGACAGGCCACATCGTACGTATCGCATAACAGCTGTTTAACCAGTTCGCCGCCACCTTCGCCGACAGCCATCGTGCCGAGAGCGCCGTAACGCGTGTGACTGTCGGAGCCAAGAATCATTTTCCCGCAGCCCGCCATCTTTTCACGCATATACTGGTGAATGACGGCAAGGTGAGGCGGTACATAAATGCCGCCATATTTTTGAGCTGCCGACAAGCCGAACACGTGATCGTCTTCATTGATCGTCCCGCCGACGGCACAAAGCGAATTATGGCAGTTAGTCAATACGTAAGGAAGCGGAAACGTCTCCATTCCCGACGCTCTAGCCGTTTGAATAATGCCGACAAAGGTAATATCATGCGAAGCCATGGCATCGAATCTTATTTTTAAATGATCCATCGTATCTGCCGTATTATGTTCCTTTAAAATGCCGTAAGAAATCGTTCCCTTGCGAGCCGCCTCACGGCAAGCCAGTTTTCCCGTCACGGCTTCCACCCGAACAGCTTCTCCTTCGGGAATGATTTCATTTCCGTTCACTAAATAAACGCCGCCGTCATATAATCGAATCATTGATAAAAATCTCCCTTCTATACATAAGCCAGTCCCTTATGTCAGTATTGAAGTTTCTAATTGTAAAATTATCGTAATTAATTTTCACAATGAGAAATTTTTATATATTACGTAAATATTATATCATAATCTATTTCTCCATTACCAGCTTTATCAAGCCTATTTTTCATTGTTTTTTATTTTACATTACCACTATTTATGTTATAATAACTTATATCTCAACTACTTGTTGAAGGCCCTGTATCTTAATGTATTTTTATGTATATTAGCGAATATCTATAAACATAAAAATTCTGCTGTAAAAGCGCAGGAAGGAGCGTCTTTCAGTATGGACCAAAATATTTATTTAGCTCAATTTTATGGAAAATCTCAGAATTTTACGCAGATCCCCCGCACGTGGTATTCCAAATACGGTGTCAAGCGCGGCCTGCGTAATGAAGATCACACCGGCGTCCTCGTCGGCCTGACGCGAATTGCCGATGTCGTCGGCTACAAACGCGACGGTGACAACAATAAAGTCAATTGCGACGGTATTCTGTATTACCGTGGCATCGATATCCGTGATCTCGTCAAAAAAGAAAATTATCACGGCTATCTCTACGAAGAAGCCTGTTTTCTCCTGCTTTTCGGCTATCTGCCGAACCGGAAAGAGCTCGCTTCCTTCTGCCATATCCTGCAGAACAGTTATGATCTGCCTGACGAATTTTTAGAAATGAACTTACTGCGGCTGCCCGGCAAGAATTTGATGAACAAATTACAGCACGCGTTATTGACATTATATAATTACGATCCCGATCCGGATAATACCGATATTTACCAAACGCTGCGCAAAGGTCTCAACATTATGGGCAAAATGCCTTCCATCGCCTGTTATGCTTATATGTCCAAAGTCCATTATTATGAGCGACGCAGTTTGATCATCCATTATCCGCGCAAAAATTATTCGGCGGCACAAAATATTCTTTCCCTTCTCCGCCCTGATGAAAAATTTACGGAACAGGAAGCTCACCTTCTCGATCTCCTGCTCTTCCTTCACGCCGACCACGGCGGCGGTACGAACTCTACCTTTACCAACGTCGTCGTCGCTTCGACGGATACGGACATTTACTCCGCCATGGCCAGTTCCATCGGCGCGCTGAAAGGACCGCGGCACGGCGGCGCCAACATCAAAGTTTCCATCATGATGCACCGTATCATGGAAGCCATCGGCCCGAACGGCACGGAAGCGCAGATGCGAGACGTCATCAACAAAATTCTGAACAAACAATTCCAGAACCAGAGCGGCCTGGTCTACGGCTTCGGTCACGCCGTTTATACCTTGTCCGATCCTCGCGCCGAAATCATGCGCCACTTCTGCGGTAAACTGGCAAAAGAAAAAGGAATGGAACAGGAATTTGAATTCTATCGGCGTTTCGAAAGCGTCGCCATCAAGACGCTGAGCGAACGAAAGGGAACGAATATTTGCAGCAACGTCGATTATTACAGCGGCTTCGCCTATAAAATGCTCGGCATTCCGCAGGATCTCTTTACGCCGCTCTTCGTCGTCAGCCGTCTCGTCGGCTGGTTGGCGCACAATATTGAAAATAAATTGTACGACGGCCGCATCATCCGTCCGGCTACGAAATATGTCGGCGATATAGTTGCTTTTACCCCTTTGGAGGATAGATAAAAATGAAAACCATCACCGTATTTAAAGGCGACGGCATCGGACCGGAAATTACGGACGCCGTCATTGCGATCTTACAGCAGGCCCATGCCGATTTGGACTACGAGTTTTTTAACGTCGGTGCTGCCGAATACGAACGAAACGGCGCCTTGATCCCCGACGCCGCTTTCGCCTCTTTTGAAAAAACGCGCCTTCTCCTGAAATCGCCGATCACGACGCCTATCGGTAAAGGCTTCCGTTCTCTTAATGTCACCTTGCGCAACAAATACGATCTTTATGCGAATATCCGTCCTGCCAAGGCCAACGCAGCCGTCAAAACGCCGTTCCCAAACGTTGACATCGTCACCTTCCGTGAAAACACGGAAGATCTCTACGTCGGCGTAGAACAGGCGATTGACGCCGATACGATCCACGCGACGAAAATCATTACCCGCAAAGCCAGCGAACGGATCATCCGCGACGCCTTCGCTTACGCCGTAAAAAACGGCCGTAAAAAGGTGACTTGCGTCCATAAGGCCAATATACTGAAAATGAGCGACGGACTCTTTCTTTCCGTTTTCCATGATATCGCCAAAGAATTCCCTGCCGTCGAAAGTGACGACAAGATCGTCGACAACGTCTGCATGCAGCTTGTCATGCGCCCGGAAACCTTTGACATCATCGTGACGCCGAACCTATACGGCGACATCATCTCCGATTTGACGAGCGGCCTCATCGGCGGTCTCGGCCTCTTGCCTTCCATGAACCTCGGCAAAGACTACGCCATGTTTGAAGCCGTTCACGGCAGCGCCCCCGATATTGCGGGAAAACATATTGCCAACCCGACAGCACTGCTCTGGTCGGCATGTATGCTCCTCGACCATATCGGCGATACGGAAACGGCGGCCAGAATACGCCGTGCCGTCGATACCGTTCTCTCTGCCGGTATGACGCTGACACCGGATCTGGGCGGAAAAGCAATGACAGAAGAATATTGCCGATCCATTATCGACGTATTGCAGTAATATCATGAACAAAAGACGCATTTATTCGGATAAAACCGCAACGATAAAGCGAAAAGGTATTTTCATCGACTCTATCTATCCTATATTGGATACAGTTTCTTAAAACAACATCCGAACAATGCAGTCATTTATGATTACAACTTCTACCGAATCAAAGATAAATAAAAAAGGCTGAGCCCTGTTCAACACAGAACTCAGTCTTTTTTAGTCGCCTAATGACTCGTTCGTCATTTTAAATTCATTCGTCGTTTAATATTTTTATTGCTCATATGTACTCATATCCATTTTTCCAAGTCTTTTGGCAATAACGGCCGTACCTACAATATCACTGGTATTATTCAACAAGGTGTGCGCAGGATCTATTACCGGCCAAATTGCAGCGATGATTGGTATTACGGAAAGCGGCATTCCTAAGGCCTGCAACAAAACCGTACTCATGACGATTCCCGCCCCTTTGACACCGGCAGCGCCGATGGACAAAATAATACCTAAAAATATGTATAATATCATCTTGGCAAACGTAATTTCTATACCATATATATGAGAGCAAAAAACACAACACAATCCTATAAATATGGCAAAGCCGTTCATGCCACAAGTATTCCCTAAGGGTAATGTAAAACCATAAATATTTTCTGGAATCCCCAATTTCGTTCCTACTGTCCGCAGTGATACCGGTAAGGTTGCCGCCGATGACGTCGTCGTAACGGCAACAATCATCGGTTCCGTAATTTTTCTAAAAAACGTAATAGGTCCCAATCCTGCCAACACTTTTAAAATCAACGGATACATGACGATAAGAACAAAAATCGCCGTAACGTAATCAGCAACAATCAAAGCAATAACATCTTTAACCGTTGCGCCGGAAATTGTCGTTACCATTGTAGCCATTAATGATGCAATGCCGACAGGCGAAAAAGCAATAACAAAATCAGTAATTTTCAGCATAATATCCGTACAATTGTCAATAAGCTTAACTACTGATTCCACTTTTTTCCCTAAAGATAAAATTGCAACACCAAGAAACATTGCAAATACGATAATTTGTAACATATCTTGTTTCACCATAGCATCAACAATATTCTCAGGAAACCATGAAACAACATTATTAATAAAATTATAATCAACATTTTTTACTTGAGCACCGTCCATTAAAAATTCCGTTGTTCCGCCACCCAGATTGATTCCCATGCCGACTAGCGCTCCCAAAGCAGCGCAAAGACCGGAAGTGACGACAATATACAGCATGAATCTGCCCCCTACAGTTACCAGCTGTTTGACATTTCCCATTTTACAAATACCGTTAGTAATGCTGAAAAAGACAAGAGGAACAATCAGCATTTTTAACATTCTTAAAAAGACTGTACCTAACGGTGACAAAAGTTTCGTTAACGCCGGAGAAGAAAAACCCAAGATAAAGCCAACAATAATACCCATCAGTATTTGTGTGCCTAATCCTAATTTAATATTGTTCATACTATTTCCTCCCTTAGATTCACCCTTCTATAATAGAGAAATTTCTTTAACTATCTGCAAAAATTGTTCAATTTCCTCCGGTGTATTCACATGAAGAGGAGAAATACGCACCATTCCTTCAGAATCAAACTGTTCTACCATGCGCTTGGAATAAATGCTGTCATTTGCTCTTTCAAAAGCAATTACACCTCTCTTGTCCAATTCATCTCTTGCAGATTTACAATCCATATTTAAAAATTCTATTCCTATGATCAGATCTCTGTGCATAAGGTCCTTATCATCCATTTTTACCTTTATACCTTTTATATATCGAAGACCTTCTGTCGAATCATTTCCTTCAAGCATTAATTCCAGAATGGCTCTTTCATGATTAGCAATACGTGTCATGCCTGCTTCAAATAATTTTCTTCTGTCCGTTTCATCCTGATTTTTTTTCTTACCGAGAAAACAGACATAATCCATAATTTCTGAAAATGCCGCAAAATGTCCTGTACCGGGACTACCTATTTCCCAATCATCAGACGCTTTCCCCAATAAGCGATGATGTGTCAGCGTAGATACCCGATCAGAAAGGTACATGATAGAAAACCCTCTAATACCAAAAAATTTATAAGGCGCAATATTCATTACATCAATATCAAATTTTTCGGGGTCCAAAAAACCGTGAGGAGCATGTTGTACGGCATCACTAATAATAATTATATTCGGATTAATTTTACGCGCTTCCGTAAAAATAGTATTTATATCCATGATATATCCTGATATATTTGAAGCCGACATAACACTTAAAATAGCTGTATCCCGATCAATCAATGACAATATGGAAGAAGGATCAATTCCCCCCGTTTCTTTATTTGCCTTGGCAATCCTTAACTCTCTTCCATATTTCTCTGCATACATTTTCATAGCATCAAATGACGACGGATGTTCCAAAATAGTTGTGACACAGTTCGTTCCTTTCACATAACCACTGATAATTCTGACTGCCTCCATCATCAACTGGGAAGCCGTATACCCTGTTGCAATCGTTCCCCGTTTGGCATTAAAAAACATACGCATATTAGCTCTTCCCTGGTTCTCAATGTCCAACAACTCAAGCGCCACTTTATTTGTATGTTCTGATGCATCAGGAATTTCATCTATTTCTTTAAATCGATCACTCGCCCTTATTAAGCGAAGGGAACCGCCTGCATTATCAAAAAACAATCTCTTGTTGCCATGAATATCTTTTTCTACATATTTAAATTTTTTTCTTATCTCTCTTAATTCTTCACAACTAAAAAAATTTTCTCTAAATTTTAACATAATCATTCCTCCATTCATTTTTTATGAAGATGCAAAAAAACAATTTTATATATCGCATAAAATCATTTTTTATTATCACGATTATACGTCACCTTATAATTAAAATAAAAATTGATTTTTATTTTAATTAATATGAAAATATTTTATATTTTATGATAAGATATTAAAAAAAAGGAGAATATTATTAAAATGGATTATCAATTAATAGAGACATTTATTGTTATTAGCGAAGTGAAAAATTTGACACGAGCATCAGAAATTCTTTATAAAACACAACCTACTATTTCCAATAGAATACAGCAATTAGAGAATATACTCGGTTATTCTTTACTGATTCGTGAAAAGGGAAAACAGCAAATAGAACTAACGCGTAGAGGGGAAATATTTTTAAAAAGTGCCAAAAAATTTTTTGAAATTTACAATACGCTGCAAGGCGAATCAACGGTAATTTCCAGTAATCTCAACATAACCTCTATTTCCAGTTATCAATTCCCGTTGGTATGCAATGTCTGCAAAATTATAGCTGACAACTACGACATTTCGTATTCACTGTATACTTATCAAACAGAAGATGCCTATACGTTAATCTCAAAAAAGAAATTGGATTTAGCTATCGTATCTTCGTTCAAAGAAAAAGAAAGTGTCTTTTGTGATCCTATCTTTTCGCAGAAATATTTTGCCATTCGATACTGTTCGTCTCCTAATCCCATTGAAACCATTGATGTTGCTTCTTTGGATCCTAACCAGGAAATTTATCAAAAATGGAATGATGAGTTTCAACATTGGCATGACAAGGTATTTAAAAACCGCAGCCCCAGAATAGAAGTAGATTCTTATAATGTTTTAAAAGATATTTTTCTATCAAAACCATACTGGACAATTATGCAGGAAAGCAATATTGCCATATTACAAAAAGAAATTCCTCTGCAAATATATAAAATATCAACGCCGCCTCCGGAAAGAAAAGGATTTGTCCTAACCAACCATTTTGCCGATAAAAAGACGATTCCTCTAATAAAGAAATTTAAATCGTTACTACAGCAAGAAGTTGAAAAATATAGAATAACTGACAATTACACTCAACGTTCCACGTGTGAAAAATAATTTTATGCTGAAGATCGTTGTCGTTTTTTTCACTATGCTATAATAAATAAAACAAGAAAAGGAGGTCCGACTATGAATATTACCGTCCTGGGCTGCGGCCGCTGGGGTTCTTTTCACGCTTGGTACGCCCATTCCCTCGGACATCATGTCA
This sequence comes from Megasphaera vaginalis (ex Bordigoni et al. 2020), assembly GCF_900240295.1. Lineage (NCBI taxonomy): Bacteria > Bacillati > Bacillota > Negativicutes > Veillonellales > Veillonellaceae > Megasphaera > Megasphaera vaginalis (ex Bordigoni et al. 2020). Next base: position 93,358 of record NZ_OEQB01000004.1, on the reverse strand, counting down.
CCCTGTGGGGTCGCTGCGGTTCCGCTCGCCTGCAGGAGCTGATAGCAACGCGAAAAAATGATTATTTACAGCTGCCGCCCGATATCAGGCTGACATCCGACCTGGCGGCAGCATTGCAAGGCGCCGATATCTGTATCATTTCGATCAGCGCACAGCAGCTGCGCGCCTTTACAAGTCAGTTAAAAGGGAGCGGCAACGCGCTGCGAATGCCCTTTATTCTGGCTATGAAAGGTTTGGAAACGGGCAGCGGTAAACGGCTTTCAACGGTATTTGAAGAGGAATTGGGACCCCAGGTTCCCTGTTCCGTCTGGGTCGGTCCCGGCCATGTGGAAGATTTTATTAACGGCATGCCAAACTGCATGCTCATGGCCTCTAAAAATAAAGAGCTGACGAAAATGTTGGTCAACATCTTTTCAGGATCCCTCATCCGCTTTTATTACGGCTCCGACTTGTTGGGCGTCGAGATCGGCGCCGCTGCAAAAAATGTCATGGGAATCGCTGCCGGCATGCTTGACGGTGTCGGTTACAGCAGTCTCAAAGGAGCGCTCATGGCCAGAGGAACACATGAACTGGCCTGTTTGATCAAGGCCATGGGCGGCAACGCCATGAGCGTTTACGGTCTCAGTCATCTGGGCGACTATGAAGCGACTCTTTTTTCCAGGCACAGCAATAACCGCCGTTTCGGCGAAGACTTTATCAGCGGCAAGCCTTTCGGCAAGTTGGCAGAAGGCGTTTATACGGCGGAAGCGCTCATGGACCTGTCGCGGCAATACGACATAGAACTGCCGATCAGCCGTACTGTATATGAAATCGTCCACGACAAAAAAAATCCCTTTGACGAACTGAATCAGCTCTTCCTGCGTTCCATAAAAAAAGAATGACCGCCGGTTTCATGATGGTCGATAAGGAGTATTTTTATGAAAAATACGTATGTTGCAGAAATCAGTCAAAAAGCATTTCCCTTTTTTAAAGAAAATTGTGACGCCTTTTTCCATAAAGAAATGGCGCCGATCCAATACAAAGGCATTTCCGGTTCCTTCGGCAGTTATGCCGAGCGCGGCGGAGAACGGGCAATGGTGCGACTTCGCTTTTTGTCAGGCAAACTCGCGAAAGAACAGCTTCTCTATGTGGCGTCTGCCATCAGAAAATATGCCATCGAAAAAATTCATTTGACGACGGGACAATCGATACAGTTCCATCACCTTTCGGGAAAATCAATTTTATCGATTTTCCAGGAAAGTCCGGCTCACGGCGTGTACTGTCTCGGCAGCGGCGGCGATCACTTCAGCAGTATTACGGCGAGTCCGCTCCGCGGCGTCGACAAAAATGAATATCTGGACATCAGCCCCTACGTCGATTTGGCGCAGCAATATCAATATGATCACTTTTTTGAACTGGACTTGCCGCGCAAGTTCAAGATCGCCTTCACCAATGGCGCGGACAATGAAAGTCACGCCACCCTGCGGGATCTGGGATTTACAGCCAATCGTGACGGCACTTTCGACGTATATGCCGCCGGCGGTCTCGGCCCCAATCCGCAACGCGGCATCCGCGTCGGTACGCACATAGACGGCGACGACTGCCTCCGCTACCTGGATGCCATGCTCGCTCTTTACAGTCGTTACGGCGAGCGAAAGATCCATTCCAGAGCCAGAAGTCGCTATCTCCCCGCCAGCCTCGGTCAGGACAAATTTATCGCTCTTTTCCAAACCTTCCTGGCCCTTTCCCAAAAGAAGACCTTTCCTCATGCCGAAAAAGCGGTTCCCCTTGCTAAAGAAGGAGCTGACGGACAGGCGCCGAAAAACAGGCGGATAAAAGCCCAAAAGCAAAAAGGGCTCTATTATATCAATTACAAACCCTTATGCGGCGAACCGCAGCGGGAAACGTTGCTTTCCCTCTGCGATTACCTCGCCGCAATACAGGACGCGGAAATCCGAATCAATTCGGACCAATCCCTGTATATCGTCAATCTGACCGCTGCGGAAGCGGAACACGTCGCGGCGCTGACAGCCGCGGACAACGCAAACGACGATTTTGAAAGCTCCGTCTCCTGCATCGGAGCCGCTATCTGTCAAATGGGTATACGCGATTCCCAGACGCTGCTGCATACGCTCATCACCACCCTTCGTGACAGAAAGATCGACACGAAATTTTTGCCGAAAATGCATTTGTCGGGCTGCCACTTTTCCTGTGGCACGCAACAGATCGGCGCCATCGGCCTGCGCGGCGCCGTAAAACGTATTGACGACAGTCCGCAGCCGGCGTTTGCCGTCCTCGTCAACGGCTCCTATGAACAAGGGGAAGAACGGTTTTCTCAAGAAATCGGCATTATGACGGAAAAAAATCTGCCTCTTTTTTTGGAAGCGCTGGCCTGTCTTCTGAATAAAGAAAACAAACCCTTTGCCGCTTGGTACGCTGACCACGAGACCGCATTCGCTGATCTCGTCATGACTTTCGCGTAGAGATACCGCCTTGTACGCTGCTCCTCGCCGACACGCTGACAATCGTTCGACGGAGCAGCGTTTTTCATATTCCGATGCAACGCTGTCTCCCGATCGTTTCCATATAAAAACAATGGATCCGTCAAAAAGCGGATCCATTGTTGAATAATACTTATCAAATTTATCGATAGTTTATATTGAAAAATTTTTGAATTTTGTCTATCGTATACTTAATATCGGCAGAAGACGTCAACGTTACTTTGCTTCAAATTCTTTCGCCAGCAATAAAAAGTCGTCTTCGTGCGCCTGCAGCCAGGAGGAAAAATCAACAGCGCCGTCTCTTTTCAATCGGCCGGCAAGGTTGACGATAAATGCGGGAATCTCTGTTGCCGCAATGACAGCCGCTTTTTCTCCAAATTTTTCGCTGCCGAATCGTTCCGATCCGCCCGTCGTCAGGACAAAGGCCGGCACCATGCCGTCAACCGTTTTCTTCACGAAACCGTAAAACCCGATCGTGCCGGCCTGATGTGCGCCGCACGACGAAGGGCAGCCGGAAATGCGCAGTTGCGGTAAGACGGATGAGTCGATGCCGGAAGCCTTAACAGCCGCAACTATCTTTCCCAAAAGGCCCTGCGAGTCTTGCAGGCCCACCTGGCAAACGGCCGCGCCAATACAGGACACGGATGCTTCAAAGGAATTTTTCGCACCGTCTTCTGTCAGCGCGAGGACCTGCCGAGCTTCATCGGCCGTCAGATTGACAATGTACGCGCCCTCATCGGGAGACAATCGTATTTCCGTTTCCGCCAGCGTGCTGAGGTAATCCAACAAAGACAGGAAATCGGCCTGCGCCGGATTGCCGCCGGTCGGATGGTACAGGACATAATACAGTCCTTCCTGTTTCTGTCTTCCCACCCGGTACCCGCTAAGCGTATCGTCAGGCACGCCCGTTTTATGGACGGCATGGCAATACAACGCCGGATCAATCGTCAACTTCTCCGTCTCTTTTGTTTTTTGCAAGAATGTCAAAAATTTTTCTCTGAATGCGTCTGCGCCGCCGAGAATCTCCTGCAAATACCGCGTACGGGCATGACTTCTTTTGTTGTAATCTCCGTACGTAGAAAACAGCATGGCCATCGCCTTGATGTAGTACAAAATTTCTCCCGGATCTACGTGACTGCCAACTTGAACGCCCATTTTGGGATTCGGTCCCAAGCCGCCGGCGGCAAAAATATCGAACGTACCGTCGTCCAGTCCTTTAAATCCCATATCTTTATAGGTCACATGAGCCCGGTTATCTGCGCCGCTGGAAAAAGCATTTTTTAATTTTCTGGGAAGCCTTATCCCTTTGACTAAGGTCAAACTGTATTCGGAAGCCGCCGTTACGTAAGGAGAAATATCCCAGGTTTCCGTCGGATCAATGCCGCGCAACGGAGGCGCGACAACATTTCGCGGATGGTCTCCGCCGCCGCCGCGGTTATAAATACCGTGGTCATAACATTCCTGAAAAAGACGGACAATCGTATCTCCGTCCAAGTGATGGAACTGTATCGATTCACCTGTCGTAAAATGAATATCCGTTAAATGATACCGCCGAATAGCTGCAGCCAGAAAAGACAGTTGCCCATGATTGATAATGCCGGCCGGAAAACGCCACCGCGACATGCCCGTAGCGGCGCCGCGTTCAGCGTAACTGCCGAATGGACCGGACAGGCCTTTGTACTGATTAACGGCGATTTCCTTTGCATAAAATTTTCTTGTATTTTCTTTGAAAACAGGCAAATCTGCGATCAGATCCCGTTTCAACGCTTCCGATATTCCTGCCATAATAAACGCTCCTTTGTTCATTTTATGTATGTAAACATGTTTCCTGCGACAACAATTGTTTTCCGTACCGTTTACAGAATACCACGTTTTATTTTCCTTGTGAATATCATAACTTGTTTTCGCAGCCCCAATCTCCGCTGTCTTATATCATTATATGTTTTTCCCGACCGGCAATAGCTGTCAAGCAACCATCTCGGAAAGGAGGTTCTCTTAATGAATCCACAAGAAATCGAAACCATGAGAAATCAAAACCCCTTTAAATCGCTGAACGATATCGTATACGATATCTTGCTCCAGGAAATACTCAGCTTTCACATCTGCCCCGGTTCACGGCTGACGGAAAGTACTATCGCCCAGGAATTGGCCGTCAGTCGTTCACCTGTTAAATCGGCGTTGGAAAAACTGGCGGAAAACAATTTTATCGAAAAAAATAAAGGATATCACGTCGCTTCTTTTACTCGCAAAGAATATGACGATGCGATGGATATCTCTTATCTTATTGAACCCTATGCAGCCGGACAGGCCGTATCCAACTTGACGGAAGAACGGTTGAATATCCTCTACGCCCTTGCCAGCGAAGAAAAATCTGTTGCCAAAAAAGCTAAATTATCCGGCGTATCGCACGCTTATTACAGCGATATTATGAGACTGGAATATGCTTTTCACAGTAAGATAATCGAATATTCCAATAATCTTTTACTGCAACAAATTTACGAAGCACTTAAATACAAACTGTTCCGTTATCGCAGTTATTTGCTCTACGATCCGCCCCACGATTTTTACGATATTATCGGCAATGAGCATATGATCGTCTGCAATAACCTGAAAATAGGCGATAAGATTATTGCCGAAGCCGTCATGCGCCGCCACATCGCCATTTCACAAAGTAAATTCCAACGAGTTTTTAAAATAGAAAATTTATTCTAATATTTCCTGTGTTTTTTAATAAACACCGATACTATACTGAAAAATACGTATAGTATCGGTGTTTTGCATTATATTTTATACACTTAAACGCTTAGTTTCTTTTCAATTTCTTACAATTGCACTTTTTTTGACGCAAACACTATTTTATCTTACGATTTATGCATACGAAGTATTCGGAAAAATTATGTTTATAATTTACCGTCATCTACGGTTTTCCAAAATCCTAAGGAGGGAGAAGATATGTCTTCATTCGAAAAATTCGTCAAGTTTATTACGAAGTACGTGACGCTCTGGGTTATTATTGCCGCTGTGCTTGCGTATCTCAACCCGGCGCCGTTCAAACCGTTCGGCGGCATGATTTCATTTCTCTTGGGCATCATCATGTTGAGCATGGGCCTTTCCATGACGCCGAACGATTTCAAGCTCGTCTTCACGCGGCCGAAAGACGTCATTATCGGTGTCGTTACACTGTATGTCTGCATGCCTCTGGTCGGCTTGGCGATCAGTAAACTGTTGGGTCTGTCACCGATGCTGGCTGTCGGCATGGTGCTCCTCGGCTGCACACCGACTGGAACCTCTTCCAATGTTATGACTTTCCTGGCTAAAGGAGATAAAGCACTGTCCGTTACGATCACCAGCCTGAGCACCATGCTGGCGCCGGTCATCATGCCGTCGCTGCTTCTGTTTTACGTCGGCAAATACATGTCCATCGACGCTGTCGGCCTTTTTTTGAGTATCATCAAGATCGTCATTGTCCCCATCGTTCTGGGGATCATGATTAACAAGGTATTTTCCAAGCAGATGCCCGTCATTTCCAAAGGCGTTCCTCTCGTTACTGTCGCCGCCATCGTGACAATCATCATGATTTGTGTTTCCCTCAACGTCGAACGATTGCAGACCGTCGCCGGCGTCGCCGCGCTGAGTCTCGTTTTATATACCGCCGTAGGCCTGTCGATCGGCTTTATCATATCAAAATTACTGCGCATGCCCGTCGCTAAAAGAAAAGCCCTGACCTTCGACGTCGGCGTACAAAACACGGCACTCGCCGTCACATTAGGCATCACCTATTTTGATCCCATGTCGGCAATTCCCGGCGCCATCGGCGTCGTTTGGACAACAGTATTCTGTTCTTTCATCGCTTCTCTTTGGGGTAATAAAACGCCGAATCAAGACCAACCGGCGCTGGAACTATCATAAAAACATCATCGTTTATCGTACACAAAGGAGTGACGTATCATGACAAAATTTAATGCAGTATCACAGGAATTACTTGATGAATTACGCCGTATAGTAGGGGAAAAAGGCGTGACGACCGATCCGGAAAAACTGGATACTTACAAAACGGACGAAGAAGGCAATCCTTATTGGTTTACGACGCCGGAAGTCGTCGTTTTTCCTAAGACGACGGAAGAAGTGGCGGCAGTTGTCAAATTAGCCAATAAGTACCTCGTTCCGATTACGCCCCGCGCAGCCGGATCCGGCGTCGCCTGCGGTGCGATCCCCGTTCATCACGGCATCGTCATGGAACTGGATCGCATGGACAAAATCATTACAATCGATCCCGACAACATGTATGCCGTCGTACAGACCGGCGTCCGCACCAGCGTCATTCAGCAGGAAGTCAAACAGCACGGTCTGCTTTATGCCGGTGACCCGTGCAGCGCCGACAGTTGCCAAATAGGCGGTAATATTGCGACTAACGCCGGCGGTAATAAAGCCGTCAAATACGGTACTACGCGCAATCAAATCTACGGGATGAAGATCGTCACGCCGACAGGAGAAATCGTCGACGTCGGCGCAAGATTGCAGAAATGTTCTACAGGTTATTGCTTGGAGCAGCTCATCTGCGGCAGTGAAGGAACCCTCGGCATCGTAACGGAAGCAACGTTGAAGCTGCGTCCTCTGCCGCCCCATAAATTCGACCTCGTTGCTATTTTCAAGAACGATGACCAGGGCTTTGCTCTGCCGAATAAGATTCTGAAAGCCGGCATCGAACCGACGAGTATCGAATATATGGACAACAAAGCACTGACCATGTGCAGCAAATTCTGCAAAGTCACGCTGCCTCACATTGAAGAAGGCTGCTGTTATGTCATCATCACTGTCGAAACCTTCGACCCCGACGAATTGGATAAAAAGATGGAAAAAATCAGCGATCTTTGCGACGCCATGGGCGCTGTCGACGTCATTCAGGCAGATGACCGCATCTGGGGCTGCCGCCGTCAATTTGCCGAAGCGGCCCGCGATATCGATATCATGTACGCCGCCGAAGACTTCGTCGTGCCTTTGGAAAAAATTCCGGAAATCACAGGAAAATTACCGGCTCTCGAAGAAAAGCACAACATTTTCGCCGTAACTTCGGCACATATAGGCGATGGCAACATTCATGTCCTGCCGCTGAATAAAGACGGTATTTCACCGGAAGACTGGCTTCACAAATTACAGGACTTCCATAAAGACTTATTTGCCGAAGTATACGCCTTAGGCGGAAAAATGTCGGGAGAACACGGCATAGGATATAAAAAGCTGCATGATTTCAAACGCTGCACGCCTCCGGGAGAATTACAGCTGATTAAAGCCATCAAACGCGCGCTCGATCCGAACAATATTTTAAATCCTTCCAAAATCATCGACTTGGATGATGAATAACTCATCTCCTTGTTCATTACAATCACTTCTAAACAACAAGAACCTCATTCTTTTCGGAATGGGGTTCTTGTTGTTATACACGCTATTCTTCTTTCATCGGGATCTTCGTCACCAATACTTTGTCGACACGGAGATTATCCATATCGACGACTTCAAAGCGGAAATTTTCCCATTCGTATATATCCGTCTCTTTCGGAATACGACCGATGCCGTAAGTAACAAATCCTGCCAAGGTCTTATAAAGCGCTTCCTCTTCACCGGGCATTTCTTCTTCCAGTTCAAAGTGGTCCTTAAATTCTTCAATCGTCAGCAGTCCGTCCATAAGCCATTCATTCTCTTTACGGCGAATGATGCGGTTCGCTTCTTCCGCCTTTTCTTCTTCACCGACAGGCATGATACCGACAAGCTCTTCCAAAATATCATGAACCGTAAGGATACCGCTGAAATTCCCGTATTCGTCAAGAACTGCCGCTTCGTGTACGCCTTTATCCTGAAAGATGTGAACGATCTTCATGATATCCATCGACTCGGGAACATAAACGGGCCGGCGAATATTCCGTTCTAAAATAGTCGTCAGCGGCGTTTTCCTTCCTCTCGCGATACAGACGTAGTATTGATGGAAAACATCATTAAGAGACACCATGCCGAGAAAATGATCGAGCGACCCTTTGCCGACGGGAAGGTTCAAATGGTGATAATAACCGAGTTCTTTCATAATCGTTTCTTCCGTATCTTCCAAGTCGATCCAATCTACTTGGGCGCGGTTGGTCATAATATCGCCGACATTCATGTCGGTCAGCCGGAAAACGCGTTCCACAAGCTTCGGTTCTTCCTTTTCAAAAGCACCAAGTTCGGCTCCCTGTTTCAGCAGGAGACGGATCTCATCTTCCGTTACCGGCAAAATCTCCGGATCGGAAGCGCCGATGAGCTTTGTCACGGCAGCCGTCGAAGCGGAAAGAAACCAAACCAGAGGCGTGCAGACATAAGAAAAATACAGCATAATACGCGCCAAAAAACAGGCGATCCGCTCGGGACTGTCAATGGCGATCCGCTTCGGTACGAGCTCGCCGAGAATCAAGGTCAGATACGTGATGATAACGATGATCGTCGTCAAGCTGATCGTGTAGGCATACGGTTCAAAAGCAGGTACCATGGCTACGTATTCGGACATAGGGCCGGCCATCTCCGTACCGCCGTAAACACCGGTAAGCAAACTCACCAAGGTCATGCCGAACTGAACGGTAGAAAACATTTTATTCGGATTTTCCCGCAGCTTCAAAACGATGTCGGCCGATTTGTTCCCCTCTTCCGACAAAGCTTCCAGACGGCTTTGATGACAACTGACGATGGACATTTCCAGCATGGAAAAAATGCCGTTGCCGACTGTCAGCAAAACGATAACCAAAAATTGTTTGCCCAGTGAAAACTCCACTGCAAATCACGTCTCCTTTTACATCCGTATTACCAACCGCCGATACCGATGCTGATACCGCCGTGATGATGGTGGCCGATACCGATGCCGATACTGGGGAAATAAGCGCCGCCATTGCTGTCATCAACGTCATTGACAACGCGAATATCCTTGGCAACGTTCTTTTGCAGGCCGCCTACGGTAATGGCGGCAACAATCGTCGTTTTCCCCGCAGACTTCGGCCGAATCAGATTTTGTTCCGTAACTTCGGCAACAGTCGTGTTCAAACTTGTCAGCGAAACGTCATAAGGAAGAGCTCCCGGTACAGAAACATGGACGGTACCGATGGAGCCGAGAGGTATTTTTTTCGGAGAAACGGAAAAATCGACTTTTCGCATCAACGTTTCCGCCGTTCCCCATAGCAGTTTGCTTTCAGCAGATATCTTGCCGGTGCGCCAAACACAGCTGCCGTCTTTCGCCGCTAAAAAACTGCCCGTTTGCTGATGCCGTACCGTATCATAGGCGTGAACGGCATAGAAAAAATCGTCGATCAGATCTTTATTGATGCGGTAATATTGCTGACCGGGAATGAGCCCCGTATCGGCTGCAGGCAACTTGTCCAACAGAGAGGTAATCGTGTCAAAGGTTTTCCCCTTCATGAGATAATACTTTTCCGGCTGATCCAAATACATGGCCGGATCGGTCTGTGCGACAGATACGGTATTTTCGCCATTCTTTTCCGAAGCGGCCTGATCATCAGCCATAGCCGCAGCCGTGCCGAAGGCGATGAAAAAAACAACGGTAACAGAGAGTATTTTCAATTTCACGGGGAACGCTCCTTTCCTACACTTTTCCTTTACAGGTGTAATTTTTTCTTCATGTCTTCAAAACGATTCAATGCCGCATAAAGCGTTTCATCCTTTACGGCGAAATGGAGCCGTACATAATCTTGCACATGATCGTCAAAAAAAGAAGAACACGGCACGGCGCCGACGCCTATTTTTTCAACTAAGTCTTCGGCGAACTTCACGTCGCTTTCGTAGCCGTAATCTTGAATATCCAGAAGCAAATAAAAAGCGCCTTGCGGAATATTATGCGGAATTTGCAAACGATCCAAACCATCCATCAGTATCTGCCGCTTTCTGGTATAAAAAGACAGCAGCTCGTCATAATACTCCTGACCGAACTGCAGCCCCGCAATAGCCGCTTCCTGAAGCGGACTCGGCGCGCTGATCGTCAAATAGACGTGAATCTGCTTAGCCGCTGCAATGACGTCAGGCGACGCAATAATATACCCGATGCGCCAACCCGTGATGGAATACGTTTTCGAAAGAGAACTGCATTGAATCGTCCGTTCATACATTCCCGGCAGCGCCGATAAATACGTATAAACAGCAGGCTCATATACGATATGGGAATAAACTTCATCGACAATGGCAAAGGTATCATATTTTTTTGTCAAATCGGCAATAAACGTCAATTCTTCTGCAGTAAATACTTTACCGCAAGGATTGGACGGATTACAAAGAATGATCGCCTTCGGATGCTGCTTAAAAGCATTTTCCAATTCGTCAGGATCAAAGGAAAAATCAGGTCGTTTCAAATGAACATAGAGCGGTTCTGCCCCTGCTAAGAGAATATCGGTGCCGTAAGCTTCGTAAAAAGGGGAAAAGATAATGATCTTATCTCCCTTATCGGCTACCGTCATCACTGCCGTCATGATCGCTTCCGTACCGCCGCAGGTAACGACGATCTCTTTTTCAGCGTCAAATTCCTGTCCCGTAAACTGCTTCCGACAAGCAGCCAACGCTTGCCGGAAATTGGCAGCGCCGCTGTCCGGACTGTATTGGTGCGGACCTGCGGCGGCAATCATTGCCAGTTTGTCCGTAATAGCCTGCGGCGGCGGAAAATCAGGAAATCCTTCGGAAAGATTAACAGCGTCAAACTGTTCCGAAAGATGAGACATATGAGCAATGACAGAAGGGGAAAAAAGTCTTATTTTTTCAGATATATTCGGCATACAGCGTCTCCTTTATACTATAAATCAAGATTGCGGACTTTTTTTGCATTTTCCTGGATAAACTGCCGACGCGGCTCCACTTTATCACCCATTAAAACGGAAAAAATACGATCCGCTTCAATAGCGTCTTCCAGGTGCACTTTGAGCATCGTCCGATATGCCGGATCCATCGTCGTCTCCCAAAGCTGTTCCGGGTTCATTTCGCCGAGACCTTTATAACGCTGTACAACTACGTTATCATTGCCAGTTTCATGTAATTTGTCCTTCAGTTCCTCATCCGTATAAAGATACCAGAACGATTTGCCCTTACGAACCTGATACAACGGAGGCTGTGCAATATATACGTGACCTTCCGTAATCAGCGGTTTCATGAAGCGGTAAAAAAACGTCAGAAGGAGCGTGCGAATATGAGCGCCGTCAACGTCTGCATCGGTCATGATGATGATTTTATCATAACGGCGTTTCGTTATATCGAATTCTTCCCCGATACCGGTGCCGAATGCCGTAATCATGGAACGGATTTCTTCATTGGCCAAAATTTTATCAAGACGGGCTTTTTCGACATTGATAATTTTACCACGAAGCGGTAAAATAGCCTGAAAACGCCGATCCCGTCCCTGTTTTGCAGAACCGCCGGCAGAATCGCCTTCGACGAGATAAATTTCCGTCTGTTCCGGATTTTTTTCGGAACAATCGGCCAATTTTCCGGGAAGACTGCTGATTTCCAAGGCATTTTTACGGCGCGTCAATTCCCTGGCGCGACGAGCGGCCTGACGGGCTCTGGCGGCAGAAATTGTCTTGTTAATAATGTTTTTCGCTTCACCCGGATGCTCTTCAAAAAATTCCTTCAATCCGTCGGAAATAACGGTGTCGACGATTCCCTTAACTTCGCTGTTACCGAGTTTCGTCTTCGTCTGCCCTTCGAATTGGGGCTCCCTTACTTTAACGCTGACAATAGCTGTCAACCCTTCCCGAACGTCTTCACCGGAAAGATTTTCCTCATTTTCTTTAATAATGCCTGCAGAACGTCCGTAATCGTTGACAGTACGCGTTAAGCCGGAACGGAAACCGCTCAAATGTGTGCCGCCTTCTTCCGTAAAAATATCATTGACGAAGGTCAATATATTTTCGCTGTAACCGTCATTATATTGCATTGCCAAATCGACAATAACGTCGTTTTTATTTCCTTCCAGACTGACCACCGTCTGATTAACGGCCTCTTTATTTTCATTTAGAAAACGAACGAAAGAAACGAGACCACCTTCATAACAATATACTTCGGTCTTGCCGGAGCGTTTATCGGAAAGCGTAATATGAAGTCCTTTATTCAAAAAGGCCAACTCGCGGAGACGAATTTTCAGCGTATCAAAATCGTAGACAATATCGGGGAAAACGGCATGATCCGGTTTAAAAGATACACGCGTTCCCGTTTCTTCCCCTTTCTCCAGAGGGCGTACCGCTTTCAGCTCACTGTCCGTAAGGCCGCGGGCAAAAGATATTTGCCATAAATAGCCGTCACGCTTCACTTCCACTTTAGTCCAGATGCTGAGCGCATTGACAACGGAAATACCGACGCCGTGCAGGCCGCCTGAAATAGGATACCCGTCGCCGCCGAACTTACCGCCTGCATGGAGCACCGTCAAAACGACTTCAACGGCAGGTCTGCCGACTTTATGCATGGCCACCGGTATGCCGCGGCCGTTATCCACGACGGTAATGCTGTTATCCTCTTCAATAACCACTTCAATATGGGTACAGTATCCTGCCAACGCTTCATCAATACTGTTATCGACAACTTCATAAACCAGATGATGAAGGCCGCGCAGGCTGGTACTGCCGATATACATACCGGGTCGCTTGCGAACGGCTTCCAACCCTTCCAACACTTGTATCTGTTCTGCACCGTAATCTATTTTTTTGTCTTCCGACATGAATGGATTCCTCCTCTACCTTAATTATATTATTATACTCTATTTATGCGGTCATGACTAATTCCGTCCATTAGCATCAACATGCTTTTCAAATATATGACAATAGCGTTTGACAAGGGTTTCCAAAGAAATGGGCGAACCGTAAAGGCAATATTCCGTAAGCACATAGGAACGAACATCTTCGCGCCGGCAATTACCTGCCAATACGAAAGGCCTCGCATGTTGCAAAAGCGGATTGGATTTAATGGACTTCGTCGGGTGATTTTTGAATAAGGCAATAATAGACACGACACTAATCATTTGATTGCCGCCGATATGAAGATACATCTTCTTTTCTCCTGTATTTGGCAACTAAATTTTGAATAAACGATACCGATAACGCTGCCGGCTCTTTTTGTGTGATCAATAAGGCCAGAACCAGATCTTCATCTTCTCTGTCATAACCATGATACACCTTATCGATCAACTGATAAATCATATTCCGGCGTACGGTATTATAGTTTTCTTCAAATACTTTGCACGGGGAAAAAAAATCGCCTTTTTTTATATCGTCCCATTTGAGCCAAGGCATATCTTCCAACAGGGACCGTATGGCGACTTGCTGCTTTCTCTTCTCTTCAGCTTTACAAAAACGACATCTTTCCTCACCGGTTTCGATCCAGCGACCACATGAACGGCACTTTTTGAAGCCGGCATTGCCATAAAGAATTTTTCTCTTTTCCTGCAAACAGCGCAATCGAATGATTTTATCTCTGATTCCTCTTTCCGCAACGGCAGTTTCTTTTTCGATCTTGTCAAACAGCGTTGCATCTAAAGCGATATTTTTAAGCGTTCCTTTCGGAATATACGCTTCTGCTTCACCGTCTTTCCATTCATAAACGATTTTTTTCGGCTTTTTGCCGCTTTTTCTGAAACTGACGTCTTGTAAATACGCTTCACCGATAAACTCATTCAATTTGATAAGGATACTCTCTTTGAACATGAAAAGCTGATTCATCCAAACGGAATTTAAAACGGCAACGGTAACCGTCGTATCCTGAAAACCGCATATGTAGGAATATTTGGCGATTGGTTCTCCCATGATTTCAGCCCAGTTCGCCTTTGCCTGCTGTAAACGATACGGCAACAACAGATGGTGAGCGGACAAAACGGCAGGAATCGAAAGGCCTGCCGGTTTCAAGACATTCTTTTTTTCAGTCACGCTGCACCGCCTTTCCCCGTTCGATACCGATAAAACGGCAATCCTTTACGGTTTGAAACATTCCCGGCTCCGTCGTTGTAATAAACGTCTGTATCCGACTGCGCACAAAATCCAACAATCCTTGCCGCCGCTTCTGATCAAGCTCGCTCATGACATCATCCAATAACAGTACAGGATATTCACCGCTTTCCGACTTGATATATTCCAATTCCGACATTTTCAACGCCAAGACGGCCGTACGCTGCTGTCCCTGCGAGCCGTATCGTTTCAATTCGGCGCCGTCGACAGCAAACACCAGGTCGTCACGATGCGGGCCGACAGATGTCGACATGCGCTGAATATCGGCATCCAGGTTATGTTGAAGCAGGGAAAAATACCATTCTTCATCTCTTCTCTGTCCTTCATGCCGTCTGCCGTCTTCAACATACGGCTGCATATAAGAAAGCGATAAATTTTCACTGCTCCCGGTCAGTCGACGGTGAATAACGCCGGACAAAAACGCAATCTTATGCAAAGAATCCAGCCTTTTTGCCGTAATCTGCGCCGCAAACCGGGCAATCTGCCGGTCCCATTCCGTCAATGACCGTCTGTCGGTATATTTCATCTGTTTCAATAAAAAATTTCGCTGTGCCAGAGAGCGATTATATTGCAGCAGCGTTTTATAATACGCCGGACTGACCTGAGATATTTCCATATCCAGAAAGCGTCGCCGTAACGAAGGGCTTCCCTTAATCAACTGCAAATCATCGGGAGAAAAAATGACGGCCTGCAAAGTACCGATCAATTCCCGATGTTTGACGTTGGTCCCATTGACGAAAATTGCTTTTTTATCCTCCCTGGAAAGAACGATTTTCACTTCTTCTTCGACGCCGCCCCGTTGAAAACCGATGATAATGCTGCCTTCGCCGGCTTCCCAGTGAAGACAATCATTGTCGCTGCCGTTCCTGTATGATTTGCCGATACTGCCCATATACAGCGCTTCCAGCAAATTTGTTTTGCCTTGTCCGTTAGAACCGTGCAGCACGACGACAGATTGCGGAAAGGAAAAACAGGCGTCCCTGTAATTTCGAAATTGATGAAGGCGCAAAGACGTAATGATCATTATCTATACTCCGACTATTTTATATGTGCCGGCACCTTTAACCGTAACGATATCACCATGACGCAGCTGTTTTCGTTTGGCCGTGCAAACCTCATCATTGACAAAAACGGCTTGCTCTTCCAGAAGAAAACGAACTTGCCCGCCACTGACGACAACATTCGCCAATTTTAATAACTGATCCAACTGAATCGTTTCCGTTTTGATGCTGATTATTTCCTGTTGTTTCATAGCTCTCTTCTCCTCATTCAACGTGTACGCATAGGCGTTACGACGAAGACACAACGATCTTCTTCCAGATCTTTGACCAAAAGGGGGCTGTTTTCTTTACATTGCAGCGAAATTTCATCGCCGTGGCAATGTTTTAAAATATCAAGGATATATTTTCCGTTGAAGGAAATACTCAATTCTTCTCCTTCCATTTTGCAAGGAACAAAATCTTCGACTGTCCCGTGATCCGGATCCTGGCTGGTCAATTTGATCTGATCGTCGGCCATGACGAAATTGATCACATTGTACTGCGCGTCTTTGGCGACAATGGAGGCCCGTTCCACCGCGCCTGTAAATTCGGTTCTGTTGACGGTTACGGCGCAGGAAAAAGAAGTCGGAATAACGCGCTGGTAATCGGGGAATTGGCCTTCAATCAACCGCGTCTTAATATATACGTTGCTGAACTTGACAGCCAGATAATTGCGGATTGCCGTAATCTGTACGGGTACGGGCATATCGGTCGGCAACTGTCGGGATATTTCGCTCAAAAGCCTGCTGGGAATCACGGCCTGCAGTCTTTCCGAGACGGGTGCGTCAAGTTCAGCCGTTTTTAATGCCAACCGATGCGTATCGGTGGCGACCATGGAAATCGTCGCGCCGTCAACATCCAGAAAAGTGCCGGTGAATATAGGCCTGGCCAAATCGGCTGCACAAGCGTAAGCGGTATGTTCGATCAGATCTTTTAAAGTAATACTGTCTGTCATAAATTGCGAATAACCCTGTTCAACGACTTCCACCTCATTAAAATCGTCAGGATCCATTGTCAGGTATTGATATTTTAGGTTGCCGCCTTGAATCATCATTTGCGTATCGGCGTCTTGTTTGGATACGGTAATTTCTTCGCTGTTAATACGTCGTGTCAGTTCCAAAATATGCGGATCTGCCAAAAAAGCTTCTCCTTTTTCTTCAATTATACCGGGAATGATCGTTTTAATGCTCATGTCATAGTCATTGGCTTGAATTTCAATAACGCCGTTCAACGCTTTAATGAGAAGGCCGTTTTCAGAGGTGAGATTGTTGCTTTTGTTTTGCGCTACTTTCTGTACAGATTGGAGTCCTTTATTGAAGTCATCTTTTTTAACCAGTAATTTCATGTTCTTGATTCCCCTTTTTCGGTTATGGATAGTTGAATGATGAAAGTTAAAAAATAGTAGTAATAGTAATAGGAACTGTGGATTTGTGAAAAAGGTTGCTTATTCCTTTTATCAGGCTATGCACAAGTGTGTATAAATAGTGGATAACTGAAAATCTTTTTTCCACATTTCAACTTTTTTTTATTTGTCCCCAAACTATGGACAACGCATGCACTTATGCATTCACATTTTTTATCTTGTTTTTCAGTTCTTCAATCATGGCACGGAAATGTTCATCTGTTTCCATCGTTTTCATGATCTTAGTGCAGGCGTGCATGACTGTCGTGTGATCGCGGCCGTTGAAGGCTGTGCCGATATGAGGATAAGTGTTTTCCGTCAGTTCACGGCATAGATACATGGCGATCTGTCGCGGCAAAGCAATGTTTTTAGTCTTTTTTTTACTCATCAGGTCTTCATATTTTACTTTATAGAAACGGCAGACTGTTGCAGTAATTTCATCGATTGTAATATATTTTTTGTCATTATTGACGGAAACGAGTTCTTTTAACGCTTTTTGTGTAATTTCCAAGGTAATCGGTGAATTTTCCGCCGACGCCTGCATTTGCGCTCTAAAAAAGGCTCCTTCCAGTTCACGTACGTTAGTACTCATATATGAAGCAATATAGTCAATAGCTTTTTTATCGACGGCGATATGTTCTTTTTGCGCCAGGCTCAAAAGAATGGCCATTCTCGTTTCCAGGTCTGGCGGATCGATATTGACGACCATACCGCCTTGAAAACGGGAACGAAGTCTGTCTTCCAGTTTTTTTATATCCTGCGGCGGTCTGTCGCTGGTAAAAACCATTTGTTTACGATCACGGAAGAGCGTGTTGAATGTATGAAAAAATTCTTCCTGTGTCCGTTCCTTGTCTTCGAGAAATTGAATATCATCGACTAAAAGGACGTCGATATTCCGATACTTTTGACGAAAACTTTCAGGATTTTTATCACGTAGCGAGTGGATCATGTCATTGGTGAAATCTTCGCTAGTAATGCAATGAAGTCGTAATGTCGGAAATTTTTCCAACAGACTGTGACCGATGGCCTGCATTAAGTGCGTTTTTCCAAGTCCGCTGCCGCCGTAAATAAAGAATGGATTATACTTTTTAGCCGGCGCTTCGGCAATGGATAAAGCCGCTGAATAGGCGATACGATTACTGTTGCCCACAATGAAGTTGTCGAAAGTATACATATCGTTCAATTCGGTATAGCCTGTCGGTTTGATGGTGTCCGTATTTTTTTGTTCCGTTGTTGCAGACGGAACGGAGGAGATCTGTGTCAGATCTTCCTGCACTGTCGGTTCCGTATCGGCAGGCTGCTGTTGTTGCGGTTTAACGTGATGAATCGTTTCGGCTACCGGTTCTTCGGGAATAATCGTCTTGTCTTCACTGTTGATCAACTCTACGTTCGTTTCGCTGCCGATAACGAGTGTTGCCGTTTCTTTCAGCAACTGTCCGTATTTTCTGGTTATGTACAGGCAGATAAATTTATTTGTCGTATCCAAGATAAGCGTATCGTTTTGATACATATAAGGAATAATAGAGGTTTCGAACCACGTCGTATATATTTTCGGGTCTACCTTTTTTTGTAATTCTCTTAATATTCCTTCCCAAATTTCTATCAGATCTGTCGTTTCCATGGAAGCATCCTTTCTTGGGGATATGTTGTAATCCGTGTTTGTGGATAAGGTGGAAAATTTTGGTAAGAAGCGTTGGCTGTTACTGAAATATGCGCAATGTGACCGTTGAAACTTATCCACAATTTGTTGATAAGTTGTTGATAACCGGTTCGTTCTATCCACATTTTACACTAAAGTTGTCAATAAATGAATAGAATTGGCCGGAAACGATTGTAATGAAGAATACTTGCAGTCCGTATACGAACATGAGTAGTAATAATATATTTTATCATAATTTTTAATTTTAATGAATCAATGGCGCAAGACGGTAAAGGACCGGCAAGGGAAATAATTGACAGTAACCTATCTATTGAGTATAATTACACTGTTATGGTGTAAGTAATGGTAATAACTACGGACAGAAGGAGGTGTCTTACTTGAAACAGACATATCAGCCGAATACATTGTGGAAAAAGAGAACCCACGGTTTTCGTGAAAGAATGAAGACCAAAGGTGGCCGTATGGTTTTGAAAAAACGCCGCATGAAGGGCAGAAAGAAGCTTTCTGCGTAAATTTTGTTCGCCGATAAACAGAAAAGTTCCGCCAGGGATTTTTCTGTTTTTCTACTATTTGCCGGGATCAGAAGTCTATGTATGAGTTGAAAAAAGAAAAAAAGATATGTAAAAATAAAGAATATCAGCTCGTATATAGGCGAGGAAAATCTGTCGTTAACCGGTACGCCGTTCTCTATGTGCTGCCACGTTCGCCGAAGCACAAAACGCGCATCGGTTTTGTAACGGGAAAAAAGATCGGCTGTGCCGTGGAAAGAAATCGCTGCCGGCGTTTGATGAAAGAAGTTTATCGCCTGCATCAGTTTGAAATTGGCGACGGATATGATCTGGTATTGATTGGCCGCAGCAGGTTAAAACATTTATCGTATGGCGAAGCGGAAAAAAATATACTTCATTTATTGCGTCTTGCCAAGGTTTGGAGAAAGAAGCGGATACAATGAAACGCTTATGCATTGCTCTCATTCGCTTTTATCAACTTTGTATTTCCCCGTTAGGTCTGCCTTGCTGTCGTTTTTATCCGACGTGCAGCGCCTACGCCGTAGAAGCGTTGCAGAAATACGGCGTATGGAAAGGCGGTTTTTTAGCAGTGAAACGGATTCTGAAATGCCATCCTTTTCATAAGGGCGGTTACGATCCGGTGCCGTAACGAAATCAATACAAGAATCGGCCGGATGAAATAAAGGCTGTGTCGATTTACTTCGAAAATTTTACTTCATTGGACAGGAGTTGAGAGTATTGGGTTTTTTCAGCGGGATCATGGACGTGCTCAGCGGGATTATGTCTACCTTTCTCGATTATTGCTATGCCTTTACGCATACGCTGGGGTATCCGAGTTACGGTATTGCCATCATTATGCTGACGTTGATTATCAAATTGATTTTGTCGCCGTTGACGGCGAAACAAATCAAATCGATGGAAGGTATGCAGCAGCTGCAACCGAAAATTAAGGAATTGCAGCAGAAGTATAAGGGAAATCAGAAGAAATTGCAGGAAGAAATGGGCAAGCTTTACCGACAGATGGGTGTCAATCCCTTGTCCGGATGTTTGCCGATATTGATTCAGATGCCGTTTCTGATCGCTATTTTTTACGCATTGCGCGAATATCCTTACGATCCGATGTATCAAAGTTTCCTGTGGTTGCCGAGTCTGGGCGAGTCGGATCCGACCTATGTGCTGCCTATCGTATCGGCCCTTTCCACGTTTGCCATTCAAAAACAGATGACCGGCGGCCAGGCGGCGATGTCGGAAGCGCAGGCCAAACAGCAGAAAATTATGCAGATTGCTATGCCGTGCTTTATCGGCTGGATCAGTTTGAGTTTTCCCAGCGGTCTGATTATTTACTGGATCATTTCCAACGTGTTCCAGTGGGTACAGCAGGTAATTATGTTTCGCGGCAAAAATAAAGGAGCAAAAGCATGAAAACGATTGAGGCTACAGGAAAAACGATTGAAGCTGCCATTCGCTCCGGATTGCTTCAGCTCGGTAAGACGGAAGACGAAGTCGATGTCGAAATCATAACGGCGCCGAGCAGCGGCTTTTTGGGTTTCGGCAGTAAGCCGGGAAAAGTTCGTCTGACGGTGAAGGAAGAGACAGTAAATCCGGAAACAGCGGCGGATACGGATAGGGTAGAAAATGAAATAAAGGAAACGGAAGATACAGCGGAAACAGCTGTGGAGGCGACGGAAGATTATCCTGCAGAAGAGGCGGCGTTGGAAGCCAAAGCTTTTCTTCAGGAAGTGCTGGATAAGATGAAGATTCCCGTCATTATTGAAAAGATGGTTAAAGAGGATCGAATTATCCTTCATCTGCACGGTGAAAACCTGGGGGTTCTTATCGGCAAACATGGACAGACACTGGATGCACTGCAGTATTTGACGAATCTGAAAACGAATCAGGGACATGGCAGCCGCCATTTCGTCATGCTCGACGTGGAGAATTACCGCCGTCGCCGTGAAGAAACGTTGAAGCAGCTGGCTTTGCGCCTTTCAGGACGGGTAAGACGGAAGAACGACAAAGTCGTATTGGAGCCGATGAACGGATATGAACGAAAGATTATCCATATCGCGCTTCAAGATAAAGCGCATATTCGTACTGAAAGTGAAGGACAGGACCCGTATCGTCATGTCGTTATTTACTATCAAGAGTGAGCAGATAAACCCGGTGCAAAGCACCGGGTTTTTTGCAGAAAGGAGGCCCCCTTTATGTATGATCCGGATGATACGATTGCAGCCATTGCGACGCCGCCGGGACAAAGCGGTATCGGTGTAATCCGCGTCAGCGGCAGCCGTTCGTTTGCGTTGACTGACGGCGTGTTTCACAGTGCTTCATCAATACCGCTCGAAAAAAGGCGTGACCGTTCCGTTCAGTACGGCACGATCGTTGATGAAACGGGGACGATTATCGATGAAGTGTTATTGTTATTGATGCACGGGCCGCATTCATATACGGCTGAAGATGTCGTTGAAATACAATGCCACGGCGGCGGGCAATCGTTACAGGCGATTATGGGGCTTTTGCTGCGCAGCGGTGTCCGGCTTGCGGCGCCAGGTGAATTCACACAACGCGCGTTCATAAACGGCCGTATTGATTTGGCGCAGGCGGAAGCTGTTATGGACGTCATTCAATCGAAGAGCGCTGCCGGTTTGAATTGCGCCGTGACACAGCTGGAAGGCCGCCTTTCCGGCTTAATCGGCGAATTGCGAAAAGAATTGGCCGACTTTATGACGCGTATTGAGGTCATGATCGACTATCCTGAAGAAGATCTGGAAGAAGTTGCCATAACCGATATAGGAGCAGGTTTGCGGGAAATGGAAGAAAAGATAGAGGTCATGTTGCAAAAGTCGGAAAGTGGACGTATGATTCGCGACGGTATTACTGTCGCCATTGCCGGCGTGCCGAATGCGGGCAAGTCGAGTCTGCTCAATCGCCTTCTTGCCGAGGAACGGGCGATTGTCACCGATGTGCCGGGAACGACGCGGGACAGTTTGGAAGAATGGGTGACCTTGAACGGTATTCCGCTCCGCCTCGTCGATACGGCAGGCATACATGAAACGGAGGATAAGGTTGAACGGATCGGCATCGACAGGGCGCGGCAGTATCTGGACAAAGCCGATATCAACCTTGTCGTTATTGACAGTGCGCGACCTTTATCGGCGGCGGATCGGGAGATTCTGATTGCCGCCGGCAAAAAGCGGGCAGTGATCGCCTTGAATAAAGCGGATCTGGCAGCGCAGGTAACGGCGGCGGATCTTGCGGCATTTCCGTATCCCGTTATTGCCGTTTCCGCTAAAGACGGTACGGGATTGGAGGCGTTGGCAGCGCATCTGACCGGTATTGTCCGGGAAGAAGGGCTCCATGAAGGGACCAGCGCCTTGCTGACCAATACGCGGCACATTGAACTGGTTCGACAGAGCAGAGAAGCGCTGCGGCGGGCGCGGCAGACGATAGATTCATCCATGCCTGTCGATTGCGCCATTGTCGACATTCGGGAAGCCTGGGAACGGCTCGGGTCGATTACGGGGGATACCGTTGCCGATGATATTGCGGCGGAAATTTTCAGTCGGTTCTGTTTGGGAAAATAAGGGGGATAAAGCATGTTCATTGCAGGTTCGTATGATGTTATCGTCGTCGGTGCCGGCCATGCCGGCTGTGAAGCGGCTTTAGCCAGTGCCCGGCTGGGCGCCGCAACGTTGTTGGCGACGCTCAACTTGGATAATATTGCTCTCATGCCGTGCAATCCTGCCGTCGGCGGCCCGGGCAAGAGTCACTTGGTAAAAGAGATCGACGCCCTCGGCGGACAAATGGGAATCAATACGGATGAAACGTGCATTCAGATGCGGATGCTGAATACGGGAAAGGGGCCCGCCGTTTATTCCTTGCGGGCGCAGTCCGATAAAAAACTGTATCAGCAGGTGATGACGAAAACGTTGGAAAATCAGGAAAATCTGGATGTCAGGCAACTGATGATTACGGAGGTGGTCATCGACGGCGGCAGTGTTTGCGGCGTGCGCACGGAATTGGGAGAAGAATATCGCGCCAAGTGCGTGATACTGGCGACGGGGACGTATTTGAAAGGAAAGATCATCATCGGCGACTGCGTCTATTCCGGCGGTCCTATGGGACAGCGTTCCGCCGAAGATCTTTCGGCGTCTCTTCTCGCCGCCGGATTGAAACTGATGCGCTTTAAGACGGGGACGCCGGCCCGCGTCGACAGACGAACCTTGCGGACTGCCGAGATGAGCCGGCAAGACGGAGACAGTGCAGGCCATGCCTTTTCGTTTCTTTCGGAACGGAAAAATCGGAATAAAGCCTGTTGCTGGCTTACTTTCACGAATGAAGAGACACATGAGATCATTCGCCGCAATCTGGACAGGGCGCCGATGTGCAACGGTGTCATAGAGGGGATAGGACCGCGGTACTGTCCGTCCATCGAATCGAAGATCGTCCGTTTTGCCGACAAGCGAAGACACCAGCTCTTCGTTGAGCCGGAAGGACTGATGACGGAAGAAATGTACGTACAGGGAATGAGTACGAGTCTGCCTGTCGATGTGCAGCAAGCGTTTTTGCAGACCATACCGGGGCTGGAAGATGTCAAGATCATGCGTCCCGGGTACGCCATCGAATACGATTGTCTCGATCCGCTGCAATTGACGCCGTCGCTGGAAACGAAAAAGATCAGCGGCCTGTTTTCTGCCGGGCAGTCGAACGGGACAAGCGGATATGAAGAGGCGGCGGCACAGGGACTGATAGCGGGTATCAATGCCGCCCGTAAGGTTGCCGGACAGGAGCCGTTCATCCTGACCCGCGCCGAAGCCTATATCGGCGTTCTCATCGATGATCTGGTGACGAAAGGGACGGAAGAGCCTTATCGCATGATGACGAGCCGCAGCGAATATCGGCTGATTCTGCGGCAGGACAATGCCGACTTGCGGTTGACTCAAAAAGGTCGTGATCTCGGCCTGGTATCGGCAGAACGGTATGATCTTTTTTGTCGAAAAAAAGCGGCAGTTGAGGCGTCGCTGAAGGAACTTCGATCACTGGCCGTCACACCGACGGCGGAGAATCAGAAAAAACTGGCGGCGGCAGGTACGGCGCCGATCCGTACGGGCTTGACGGCATATGATCTGCTGCGCCGTCAAGATCTGACGTATGAACGGCTGCGGCAATATTTTCCTTTAGCCGAGTTGGCTGACGACGTTCGGGAAGAAATCGAAATTCTGATAAAGTATGAAGGGTATATAACGCGTCAACTGGAACAGGTGGAAAAGATGAACCGCTTTGAACGAAAGCTGTTGCCGCCCGATTTTGACTATGAAGGACTGGCGACGCTCTCTGCCGAAGCGCGGCAAAAACTGGCGGAAATCCGCCCTCGTTCCCTCGGGCAGGCGAGCCGTATTTCCGGCGTTTCGCCGGCGGACATTACGGCGCTGCTGATTCGGTTGGAACAGCGGCAGCGGGAGGGAAAAGGACATGTTTCTATGTGAACTCACGGCGGCATTGGCGCCGCTGGGCATTGTGCTTACAAAAAAACAACGGCAACAATTTGATACCTTTGCAGCCATGCTTGTCGAAAAAAATAAAGTAATGAATCTGACGGCCATTACGGAACCGAAAGAGATTGCCGTTAAACATATGGCCGACAGCCTTTCCTGTTATGAACCAGTTTGGTTTCCGGAAAACGCGTCGCTTCTCGATTTGGGGACGGGCGCCGGGTTTCCCGGCGTTCCCTTGGCGATTTTGCGGCCTGATCTGGAGATCACTTTTTTTGATTCCCTTCAAAAGCGACTGCGCTTCGTTGCAGAAGTTACGACGGCGTTGGGTTTGGAACGAGTACATTTTCTTCACGGCAGAGCCGAAGAAGAAGCGCACCGTACGGAATACCGGGAGGCCTTCGACATCGTTACGACGCGAGCTGTCGCCAGGTTGAACATCCTCAGCGAATGGGCCTTGCCGTATGTTCGGTGCGGCGGCGCCTTCATTGCGCTGAAAGGAGCTCGTTATGAAGAAGAACTTGCGGAAGCGGCAAAGGCGCTGACCGTTCTCGGCGGCGCCGCCGCCGTGGTCAGGGCAGTCTCTCTTTACGGAATCAGTGACAAGCGGGCGGTGTTTTATATCCGCAAAGAAAAGGAAAGCCCGAAAAAATATCCCCGTAAGCCCAAAATGGCGAACAAAAATCCGTTGTAATCATATAGGAAGGAATGTGAAGAAAATGTTTTTGAAAAAAAGAATGTTCACGTTATCCGTAATTTGTCTTACTGTCTCTTCTCTTACGGCTGTTGCGGCGATGCCGGAAAGGCCGGAAATCCGTGCGGCTGCCGCTTATGTCACAGATTGTGATACAGGTGCGGCCCTTTATGCCAAAAATGCCGATGCCCAAGTATCTCCCGGCGGTACAACCATGATGATGACGGCCATTTTGGGCCTTGAACTGGGGCAGGGAAAGATGGACCGGAACGTAACGATCGCCCCTGAATCGACGCAACTTGACAGCGACGTAGCCGTACTGGG
Organism: Megasphaera vaginalis (ex Bordigoni et al. 2020); assembly: GCF_900240295.1. NCBI lineage: Bacteria > Bacillati > Bacillota > Negativicutes > Veillonellales > Veillonellaceae > Megasphaera > Megasphaera vaginalis (ex Bordigoni et al. 2020). The sequence goes on along the minus strand of NZ_OEQB01000004.1, from coordinate 67,755 downwards.
CCTTCGCGCCGACAGAACGGCTACGCTCGGCAATGCGCTGGCCGGAATGATGACGTACAGCGGCTGTGATGCTGCCATGGACATTGCTGCTACCGTGGCGTCGTCGCAGCGTGATTTCGTTGATAAAATGAATGATAAAGCGCTGGCTATCGGCGCCGTGCACACGCATTTTACCAATCCCTCCGGATTGCCGGAAAGCGGTCATTATTCGACTGCCGCCGATTTGGCGAAAATTGCCGCATACGGAATGAAAAACAGCGATTTTCGTACGTTGGTGAGCCGTTCATCATATGAAATGACCTATTCCGACGGCGATACGGAGACGCTGACGTCGCTCAACGAATTGCTTGCCGGCCAATACGGGGGTGCTAACGGCGTGCGTACAGGAAGTACCGATAATGGTGGTCCCTGTCTGATCGCTTCGGCAACGCGGGAAGGGAAGACGCTCGTCGCCGCTGTAATGAATTCTTCTGATCGTTTCGGCGATGCCGCGGCGTTATTGGATTATGGCTTTGCCGTTTTGAAAGAAAAAGGAGCATCTGGAAGCGATTTCGCTACGGCGACGGCGGGAAAGAGCGATGAAAATCCGTACGTTCTCCGCGATGCGCCGGCAGGGCAGACGTTGAGTCAACTTGCGGCGGAACAGGCTGCAGCGGCGCAGCATACGCAACAGTCGGCGTTATAGCATGAAAAACACAACAAGTGTTATAAAACAGCCGCCATTACCGATTTTACATCGGTAATGGCGGCTGTTTGTCGTCAAACAAGTGCGATCAAACGAGGGCGAAAAAATCGTTCAATCCTTCAGCCAGTGTCGGATGAGTAAAAATAAAGTCACGAATAACCGTATACTTGATATTTTGTGTCATCGCTAAGCGGATGATGTTGATCAATTCATGTGAATCGGCACAGAAGAGCTGCGCGCCGAGAATCAGATCCGTTTCCGGATCCACTAAGGCTTTCAGCAAGCCGTCGCCCTGTCCCAAAACCTTTGCTTTGGGAATAGCCGCTGCAGGCATGGAAACGACGGTATAGGCAAGTCCTTGCCGCTTGGCTTCGGCTTCACTCAGGCCGACGCGGGAGAATGTGGGGTTAATGAAGACGGAGTAGGCGAACGCGCCGCGATTGTCGACAGTCCGGACTTTTTGGCCGTATATATCGTCCCAAATAATGCGGCTGTCATCAAGTGACATGTACGTAAATTGCAATTTGTTGCAGACGTCACCTGCCGCCCAGACTGATGGCGCTGTTGTGCGCAGATGATCGTCGACAACGATCATTCCGCTGTCGTCGGTGCGGATCCCGGCTTTGGACAGCTGCAGCTCCGTCGTATCGACGCGGCGGCCGGTAGCGACGAGAACGGCGTCTCCCGCCAGCGTATGCATCTGTCCGCCCTTTTCATATAGGGTCGTGCCGTCGTTTATTTCCGTCACGTTAACGCCGGTTTCGACACGGATTCCCTGTCCGGTCAGGACTGCGAGAATGGCTTGCGCCATATCACTGTCTTCACGACCGAGAAATACGTCGGCGTCTTGCAGAATAGTCACTTCACTGCCGTATTCGGCAAACATGGAAGCAAATTCGAGACCGATATAACCGCCGCCGATGATCGTCAGCTTTTCAGGCAAGACGTCAAGATCCATGATGGTTTCACTGACATAGACGAAGGCGTTATCTTTTATGCCTTTGATCGGGGGAATAAAGGGGCCGGCGCCCGTATTGATGATGATCTTTTCCGCAGACAAGGTTACTGTCGAGCCGTCACTCTTTTTGACCGTTAGGCGGTTTGCGTCTGCAAAAGAAGCGATCCCGTCGATGACTTCGACGCCGGCGGCAATTAACTTGTCGTAATTTGCCTTACGCAAGGCGGCGGTCAAATTATTTTTGCGCTTTACAGCAGCGCGATAGTAAGCGGCTTTTTCGCTGAAATCGCCATGCGGTGCCGCAGCGGCGGCTACGGATAGGGTTTTTGACGGAATGCAACCGATATTGATGCAGGTACCGCCGTACATATGTGAGCTTTTTTCAATGAGGGCAACCTTTTCTCCTTTAGCTGCCAACTTTCCTGCCAATGTTTTGCCGGCTTTACCGAAGCCGATGATAAGTGTATTATACATCATGATTCGCTCCTTTTTATCAATAAATAATTATTATTTATTATATCTTATCATAAGAAAGGATTTTGAACAAGTATATGTTTATGTTGACAAAGTATATGTCACTGCCTATAATAAAAGGACAACAAAACCGATATGGAACTGACGGATAGTGGAATTAACCACATGAACCGTATCGCATAAAGTATGAGCCGACCGTCTGGGCAGAGATATGAATGTATACTTTGGCCGGAAAGGGTCGGTATTTTTTATATCTCTTTTTACGTTTTCGTACGAGAGAGGGGTATTGTATGAAGAGAAATCGGTGGCTTATCGCTTTATCCGCTATGGGACTTCACATTTGTATCGGCAGTGTATATGCGTGGAGTGTGCTGACCAAACCGATCATGCAGAGCATGGGATTTACGTTGAAAGAAACGACGTGGACATTTTCTCTGGCTATTTTGTTCTTGGGCCTTTCAGCCGGCTGTCTGGGCGCTTTCGTTCAGAAGATCGGGCCCCGCAAATCAGGACTTTTGGCGGCATTCTTTTTTTGCGGCGGTATGTTCGGCACGGCGTTGGCATTACATTTGCACAGTCTGCCGCTGCTTTACCTGGCCTATGGCGTTATCGGCGGTATCGGCCTCGGTACGGGGTATATAACGCCGGTGTCGACGTTGGTCAAATGGTTTCCGCATAATCGCGGTTTTGCCACGGGTCTGGCCATTATGGGCTTCGGGTTTGCCAGCATGATTGCCGGACCGGTGATGCAACTTCTTGTTGAATCTTTCGGGCTGGTGACGAATTTCGTTATTCTCGGCGGCGTTTATTTTATCGTCATGACGGCATCGTCCCTTTATCTGGCGCCGCCTGCAGCCGGTGATATCGTACCTCGGGATAAAGTGCTGGAAGAAAGCGGCAGGAAACGGCCTGTCTATGCGGCGGCACTACCGCAGTTCACCGTCAAAAAAGCGATGAAAACATGGCAGCTTTACACGATTTGGTTCCTCTTCTTCACCAACATTACCTGTGGTATTGCCCTGCTTGCCGTTGCGTCGCCAATGGCGCAGGAAGTCGTCCATATGACACCGCTGGCGGCAGCGTCCATGGTCGGGATCATCGGCTTCATGAACGGCGCCGGCCGCATTGCGTGGGCGACGGTTTCCGACTATATCGGGCGAGCCAATACGTATCTGTTGTTCTTTGCCTTGGAAGTGGCAGCCTTTTATAAGCTTTCAACCGTTACTAATTCCTTCAGTTTTCAGATCCTCGTACTCCTGATCATAACCTGTTATGGCGGCGGCTTTTCCTGTATGCCGGCCTATCTCAGCGATCTCTTCGGCACCTTGGAACTGAGCGCTATTCACGGCCGGGTCCTGACGGCTTGGGGCGCTGCCGGAGTTGCCGGTCCCCTGCTTCTTTCCTGGATCAGAGAAACGACCAACAGCTACGCCGTAACCTTGCAGTTCTTTTCCGGCTGCTTTGTCGTCGCTTTTTTAGTCATGGCTTATCTTAAATACAAGACACGTCACGGCATCATCGGTACGGAAACGGCATGGACGGAACAGGAAGTAAAGCATGCCTGAATAAAAACGGAATAGGCGCGTTGTTGAGGTATCGTGGACCGTCGGTCTGCGGTACCTCTTTTTAAAGGATGCAGCCTGTCTTTACATACGGTCGTGGCGCGGCTTTAAAAGAATGCGTGAAGGCTGAACTTTTCGACAAAAAGATTCGCCGATTGACGGCGTCAATATTTTTTGAGGCCGTTAATCGCGTTTCCACAGGCCGCAGAGAGTAGGAAAAACAGAGACGGCGTTCTGCTGTCATCGTTGCAGACGATGGAAAAGCGGGCGTCTTTTCGCGGGCCTTTTTGTACGGCGCCGCAGGTTGAACTGATTGTCCATGCAAAGAGAGTCCCTGCCGATTGGCAGGGACTCTCTTTATTTAACATGGAGGCTATCGCGTTTTGCCGGAATTGCACGTTGTTAGGGGATGAATGGGTCTTGCTCGACCTTTATTGTGCGGCTTCCTGCATGGAATCGATAATAGCCTGGGCCGTGTTAACGACTTCGATTTTCTTGTCCGCCTTTAACGTCGAGGCCATGGAGATGCGTTCGTTGAGAACGGTCATGTTTTTCAGATTGTCGTCAATGAATTGCTGCATCAAATCACCGGATTTGACGGCCCAAGAGCCGTTTTCCAAGATGGCGACAGTCCGTTTTTGCAAATTAAGGGCTTTCATGTGTTCCAGATAATCGAGCATGACCGGATAGATGCCCAAATTGTAAGTGACGGAGGCCAGTACGATGTGGGAATACTTGAAGGTTTCGGAAATCAACGTGGAGACGTGTGTCGTGGAAACGTCATAGACGTGAACGTTGGACATCCCTTTTTGACACAATTCCGAGGCCAAAGCCTGTGCCGCGGCTTCCGTGTTGCCGTACATGGAAGCATAAACGATCATGACGCCTTTTTCTTCCGGTTCATAGGTGCTCCAATGCGTATATTTATCGAGGAGATAACCGAAATCCTGACGCCAAACGGGACCGTGGAGCGGGCAGATAACTTTTATCTTATCCAGGACCGTAGCGGCTTTGCCCAGGAGATGCTGGACGTGGGGGCCGTATTTGCCGACAATATTCGTATAATAACGGCGCGCTTCGTCAATCCAGTCGCGGTCGAAATTGACTTCGTCGGCAAAGAGTTTGCCGTCCAAGGCGATAAAGGAGCCGAATGCATCAGCCGAGAACAATGCGCCGTTGGTGAGATCAAGCGTGATCATGGCTTCCGGCCAGTGTACCATCGGGGCTTCTACAAACGTTACCTGGTGTTTGCCGAACGATTGGACGTCGCCTTCTTTAACTTGGATCAACTCCTGATTATCAATGGAGAAACCGAATTGACGCATGATCATGAAGGATTTTTCCGTGCTGATGATTTTTACCTTCGGGTAACGCAAAATGATTTCTTCAATGGAGGCGCCGTGATCCGGTTCCATATGATTGATGACTAAATAATCTAAATTGCGGCCGTTCAGAACATGTTCGATATTTTCCAACAACTGCCGGCATACGGACCAGTCGACGGTATCGAAGAGAACGGTGCTTTTATCCATCAGCAGATAGGCATTGTAAGATACACCTAAGGGGATGGGATGGATATTTTCGAATAAATGGGTGCGATGGTCATTGGCGCCGACCCAATATAAATCATCTGTGATGTTTCGTACGCAATACATGAGCAGACTCCTTTCTATTCTTTAATGAAATGATCTTTTCCTTCAGCACATTCCGGGCAAACCCAATCTTCCGGAAGTTTATCGAATAACGTGCCCGGTGCAATATCGGCATCTTCGTCGCCGAGTTCAGGAACATATTCATAACCGCAGCCGCTGCAGACATAACGGGGGCCGATCGGTTCCGGTTTCGGCGGCAGCGGTCTTTTCATCTTGACCATAGGCGGAGCCGCTTTTTTCTTTTCTCTGCCCAATGCATCGGCCAGAAGCGGCAGGATTTCGTTGACATCGCCGATAATGCCATAGTCACAGTTCTTGAAGATCGGCGCGTTGCCGTTCTTGTTGATGGCAACGATCGTCGAAGCGTCTTTAATCCCTTTCAAATGCTGTTTGGCGCCGGAAATGCCGCAGGCGATATAGAGATTGCCTGTGAACTTCTGTCCGGACATGCCCACATACCGTTCGATCGGTACGTATTGCAAAGTTTCGGCGACGGGGCGGGAAGAACCGACGGCGGCGCCTGCAGCGGCGGCCAGATCTTCAATGAGGCGCATGTTTTCTTTGGCACCGATGCCCTTGCCGGCGGAGACGACGCGTTCAGCGAGCGCGATCGGCGTATCGGCGGGAATGCCGACGGAGAAATCATAACCGTCCTGCTTCAACGTTGCAACCAGTGTTTCCACTTGTTCTTTAGCATTGCCGTCACTGAAAATTTTTGTTTTGCGTATGCCCGTAATCGGCGCAGGTTTTTTAGCAACGGAACGGGATTCGCTGTGACTTTTTCCAAGCTTGCCGAGAAGATGAGCGGCAATGACGACACGCTGGATTTCATTTGTCCCTTCATAAATCGTCGTGATCTTGGCGTCACGATAAGCCCGTTCGACGTCCATGCCCTTTAAGAAGCCGGAACCGCCGAAGATCTGCAAGGCATCATTCGTGATTTCCATAGCGGCGTCGGAAGCGTACATTTTGGCCATGGCGGCTTCCATGCTGTAGCTTTCATGGTGTTCTTTCAATTCTGCAGCCGAATAAATGAGGTAACGGGAAGCCCGCAGCTTTGTAGCCATATCGGCGAGTTTGAAGGAGATACCTTGGTTGATACCGATGGGATCGCCGAACTGATGCCGTTCTTTAGCATAATCCAAAGCGCTTTCGTAAGCGCCCTGCGCGATGCCGAGAGCCTGCGAAGCGATCCCGATACGGCCGCCGTCCAACGTTGCCATGGCGATCTTGAAACCTTGCCCTTCTTTACCCAAGAGATTTTCCTTCGGCACTTTGACGTTGTTAAAGATCAATTCCGCCGTTGTCGACGAACGAATACCGAGTTTGTCGTAATGATCGCCGAATTCGAATCCCTTCCAGCCCTTTTCGACGATGAAGGCCGAAATGCCTTTTGTTCCGATATCGGGAGTAGTAACGGCGAAGACGACATAAATGTCAGCTTTCGGTGCGTTCGTGATAAAAATTTTACCGCCATTGAGGAGGTAGTGATCCCCCTTGTCCACTGCTGTCGTTTCCGTGCCGCCGGCATCGGAACCGGCATTTTCTTCCGTCAGGCCGAAGGCGCCGATCTTCTTGCCCGATGCTAAGGGACGCAGATATTTTTCTTTTTGTTTTTCATTGCCGAAAGCGGCGATCGGATACGAACCGAGGGAAACATGAGCCGAAAGGATAACGCCGACACCGCCGTCGACACGAGATAATTCCTCTACGGCAATGGCATAGCTCAAGACGTCGAGTCCGGCACCGCCGTATTCTTTCGGATAGGGCAGACCCATCCAACCGTTTGCGCCGATTTCTTTGACGATTTCGTCAGGAAATTCATTGTTTTGATCCAAACGAAAGGCAATAGGTTTAATCTTTTCTTCTGCAAAGGCGCGGATTTTTTTGCGTAACGCTTCATGTGCTTCTGTGGTCATAAACAGCATAGAAAACAAGCCTCCTTTTGAATACGGAACTTACTTTTCCGCAGGCGGATCAAGGACGGAACGGAGACTGATAGCGGCCAACTGTTGATCGAAGTCTTTTTGCAAAGCACGCAGGTTCACATGAACCTGACAGCCGCCGTTGGACGTTCTCCATTCACATTCGGAAGCCGGACGCATGCAGCCGGCCAGACACGTTTCACCTTCCATGACCAGGATCAGGTCATAGAGGCTGACTTTCTCTAAATCTGCTGTCAGCGTGCAGCCACCTTTTGGACCGCGTACCAATTTGATAAAGCCCGCGTTGGCAAGTTTTTTCACAATTTTGTACGTAAAGGACGGAGGGATTCTTCCCTCTTCGGCAATGGTAAGCGCGTTGTGCGTCTTACCGTCTCGCAGTGATCTGATAACACGTAAAGCATAGTCAGTCTGTTTGTTCATGAACATCGTATCAATCCACCTGTTTTTTTATTTGTCCGAACACATCATAACATTCTGGACATTTTTAATCAAGAATAATGTCTATACAATTATGACATAAGAAAAAAACAAACTATTACCATAAATTATGTCTTAAAAAGGAATGATTTCTTCTTATTGTTATAAATGTGAATAGGGAGCTTAAAATACGAATCAATCTGTATCTGGCATAAAAGAGGGTATACCGCATAAACGCAAGTCGTATTACCTTACACGGGAAACGATTCCTCATATAAGCAGATAAAAATCGTATAGTATTTCTACCCGTATTTTATCATTTTTTAGGACAGATTGGAAAAGTTTTCTTCTCCTTTTTTCTTCAGTATTTTTTGAAATAGTAATATATTGCAAAATATTAGCAGTTGGTAACGATTCTATCATAAAAAATCGGCAAAGGGAGAAGGCAAAAAATGATCGTACAGTATAAACTGTTATGGAAAAAGCGCCGGCATAGCGGACTCCTGTTGGCTAAAGGGCGGCGGCAGCCAGACAATGAAGTGCTGGACGGTGCTGCACAAGCAGCAAGATAATAAGATGGGGCAGTAAAATACAAGCGGCGGAGCTGCTGTTCTGGAACATGATAACACCCTACATCCGGGAGGCGTTAATTGTATACGGGATCTCGACTGTAAATAGGAAAAGCGGCGCTGCATACGCAGTGCCGCTTTTCCTATCGTTACGTCAAGGCATGAGCGATTTCTCGCTTCAAGCCCAACATATATTCAATTTTTTCCGGTAACGTGTCGTCTTTCATTCGGTTTTTCGGACCGGAAAGACTCATTGCCGCAATGGCGACATCACCAGAAATGATCGGGATCCCTATACAAAATAGATCCTTTTCACCTTCTTCATCATCAATGGCATAACCTTGTTGTTTAATTTTTTTTAAATCATCATTCAGCATGGATACGGAAGAAATCGTCTTCTCTGTCGCCTTTTTAAAACTGGCATCAGTATATGCGGACAGGTCAACATTTTCCGAGAAGGCAAGTAAACATTTGCCGACGGCGCAGCAATAACAATCCCGATATGCGCCGACGCTGATACCGGAGTTAGCGCTGACGGCACGGACACTCGTTTCCTGATAAATAATCGCGCTCTGGTACAGATGATCTGCGTTCTTGCTTAAAATGGAGACATTGACGGTTTCGTTGAATGTTTTATTTAACTGATGAGTAAAGGGCTTTATAAACTTAATGAGTTCCCAATGGTTATTCAGCGAAGCGCCGATGATAAATAATTTAATACCGAGAGCATACTTACCGGTCTCTTTATTTTGTTCTACAAATCCTTTCGCTTCTAATGTGGAGAGCATCCTAAAAACGGTACTTTTATATAACCCCAGATCTGAAGCGATTTCTGTTAGTGATGTCTCCGTCTTTTTCTTGTGTAAATATTGTAAAATATCAAGTGACCTGCTGACGGATGTGATGATGACCGAGTCTTTATAATTCATGCTGTAAAGTCCTCCTGAGAAAAATATCCTTCTTATGCCGTTTTTATTTCAGATACATGAAGGTATTCACATGTCATTGTAGACAATCATACAGCATTCTTTATTTTTTGGCAAAATTATGTTGAAAAATCATTTTATGTATGCTATTATTTAAACCATAAGTAAACTTTTTTATTTTAAACAATAACAGAACAAGGTTCTATTAAATAGAACCACTGATAAACTTTACTTATACCATAAGACGACTTTACCGAACGGAGTATTATCAGAACTAAGTTCTATTAAATAGAACAAAAGGGCGCTGCCGATTTTTGAAATGATTTGGATGATGAACAGATAGTTTTATGAAAGCCGTCATCATTTTCAGATAGTCGAAATCAATACGGTATTTTGTTGCAAAGTGTTTGTTATTTCATAACCCAAAGGAGTTGATATAAATGGAAAAAATGAGCATGAACACGGCACGGTGCAAAGGCTGTTACCTTTGTATCGCCAACTGTAAAGTTGGCGCTTTGCATTTGTCCGAGGAAACAAATGCAAAAGGCGTGGTTGTCGTCCAGGCGGATCAAGAAAAATGTGTACAGTGCGGTAGTTGTTATGCCATGTGTCCGGATCTTGTGTATGAAATTTTTTAGGAGGATAAATTATGGAGAAACTGTTAATCAAGGGAAATGAAGCGTTAGCTGAGGGGGCCGTTCGTGGCGGCTGTCGTTTTTTTGCCGGATACCCTATCACCCCACAGTCCGAAATTTTGGAATGGATGGCATGGCGGCTTCCGGAAGTAGGTGGTTCCTTTGTCCAGGGGGAGTCTGAGATTGCTAGTGTTAACATGACCTTTGCTGCGAGGGCGCTTGGGGCAAGAGCCATTACGTCTACTTCCGGACCGGGATTTTCGCTTTATCAGGAAGGTCTTGCCTATTGGGTATCTGCCGGACTGCCCGGAGTTGTAGCCTGCGTACAGCGATTCGGTATCGGAGACGGGTTCATCGGGGCCGGTCAGGATAATTATTGGCAAGCCGTTAAATGTGGTGGTAACGGTGATTACCATCTGATTACGCTGGCGCCGAACAGCGTTCAGGAATGTATGGATATGGCCTATGAGGCTTTTGATTTAGCGGAAAAATGGATGCATCCTGTATTGCTCCTTTCCGATGCGACGATTGGGCAGATGGTGGAGCCTTGCGAAGTGCGGCCCATGAAAGAATATGATATGAATCAACCTTGGGCCTGTCAAGGTGTCAAGCCGGGTGAAAACCATAAGGTAATTACGGACATCACATATTTCCAAGATTTAGATGAATGGAATGCCGGGTATATTAAAAAAATGCGGCACGTCATGGAGGAAGAACAACGTTGGGAAAGTATTGCGGTTACGGATGCAGACGCCGTTTTTGTCGCCTATGGAATTTCTTCTCGCGTAGCGGAAGGGGCTGTTCGGGAAGCGCGCAAGCATGGTGTGAAGCTGGGACTTATTCGTCCGAAAGTTTTATGGCCGTATCCGCGTAAAGCTTTTGCAGATGTTCCCGCTACTTGTAAAGGGCTCATTACAGTGGAAATGAACATGATGGGACAAATGCGGGAAGATGTCATTATTGCATGTAAAAATAAGTTCCCTACGTATGCCATGGCTTGTGCTCAAAATGTTCCGACAATAGATGAGGTAATCGCTTTTGCCACAGATGTTATTAACGGGAATAAGCGGGAAGAGGAGGTATTCTAATGGTTGCAAGAAAAGCCCCGGCGTTATTTTATGCAGAAAATCGATTTTGTGCAGGATGCGGTCATGGTATATTCGATCGTATTTTGGGAGAAGTATTAACGGAAATGGATATTATCAGTGATACGATTATGTGCTCCGATATCGGGTGTAATCATCAATTCCAATTTTGGATGAATGTTGATGCCATCGTACCGCCACACGGTAAAATGGGAGCGGCTCTTACGGCTCAAAAGAAAGTGCGTCCTGATAAATATGCCATTACGATTGCAGGCGATGGTGGCGCGTACGCTATTGGTTTGGGGGAAACCATGGCGGCTGCGACACGTAATGAAAATGTTACTTTTTTTGTTATGAATAATACCGTCTATGGCATGACGGGCGGACAATTGGCACCGACGACACAAATGGGGCAAGTAACCGTATCTACACCTGGCGGTCGCACCAAGGAACACGGCTTGGATTTTGATGTTTTCAATGTCATGCGGAATTTGGACATTGCGTATCTGGCCAGGAGCAGTGTATCCTCTCCTGCCAATGTCATGAAAACGAAGCGGTTTGTACGTAAAGCGATTGAAAAACAACGGGACAATAAAGGATTTTCGTTAGTAGAAGTACTGGTACCTTGTCCTACCAATTGGGGGATGACGCCGGTGCAGGCGATGAAGCATATTGATGAATGTTTGGCGAAGCGGTATGAGATGGGTGAAGTAATCGATAAATAAGGAGATGAAAGTATGATTCATAGAATGGTTTGTGCCGGTTTTGGCGGTCAAGGTGTTCTGACGGCAGGTAAAATTATTTTATATGCCGCATATAAGAAGGGGTTCTATGCAACGTGGTTTCCTTCTTACGGCAATGAAATGCGCGGCGGTGCAGCAAATTGTAATATTATTTTCAGTGATGAAAAAATAGCCAGTCCCTATGCGGATCATCCGGATATCCTTATCTGTCTGAATTCGCCGGCAGTCGATCGTTTTGAGCAAGCAATGGTTCCTGGTGGAACTTTACTGGTCAACAGCACGCTTATTGAAGAATCCCGGGTATACCGTAATGATATTTCTGTTGTTAAGGCCCCTGTTACAGAATTGGCACAAGCCTTGAACAGCGCACAAAACGCCAATATTTGCATGCTCGGTAAAATGATAAAAGAAACGAACATTTTTTCATTGGAAGAATTCACCAAATCCATGTGTGACTTCTTTGAAAACAAGGGGAAAGGTAAATTCAATCAGAAAAATGTGGAAGTATTTATGGCCGGATACAATGCATGATGTGATAACGTTGTCACTGGAAAATTATTTACATTGAAAAGGAGTGAATCGTATGCAATTTTCAAAACGAATGGATCGTATTAAACCGTCGGCAATAAGTATCGATTTATATGGGTATATTTGCTGGATCGTTTCATAAGGGGAGATGCATATGTCTAGCCAAAAAGTATCATTACGTTTGTCGCCGAAACAGTTGCTCACCATTTTCTTCTTAGGATTAGGATATACGGTCGTATATGCAACTCCTTTTATACAGTATGTTTTCTATGATTCTTTAGTATCTGCATTAGGATGTACACAGCAACAACTAGGATATTTAATTACTATTTTTGGCATTGGCAATATATTAGCAGCTTTTGGAGGCTTATTAAGCGATCGATTTAATACAAAAACAATTTATATGATTGGAATTGGAGCAATTTGCATATTAAACATTTTATTTGCTTTTAATATGAATTATACATTTGCTCTATTTACATGGGCCGGGTTTGCTTTTGCAGGATTGTTTTTATATTTTCCGGCACATATTAAGTTAAGTAGACTCGTTGGTAACGAAGAACAACAAGGAACTATCTTTGGATTCGTTGAGGCTTTTTGCGGTGTTGGTAACGTAATCGTCAACTTTATTGCTTTATATTTTTTTACTCAGTTTGCTACTGATGCGTATGGTATTAATGGGTTAAGAGCGGCAATTATTTGCTATGCTGTTATAGGGATTATTACGTTAATTTGTCTCTATTTTCTGATTCCTAAACCTGTTATTGAGAAAGAAGAAGTGAGTGATAGCGAAATTGTAGATGAAAAAATGGGGTTTTCTGGTTGGATAGACATTTTGAAAGATCCGCGTACGTGGATGTCTGGAATTGCAGTTTTTGCAACATATACAATGTATTGTACTTTATCATATTACACTCCGTATTTTAGTAAAGTACTTGGTGCGTCTGTAGTATTTACTGGGAGTGTCGCAATCATGCGAACTTATGGAACGAGATTTATTGGAGCTCCCTTAGGAGGATGGCTGGGAGATAAATTTCATTCACTCTCTTCTGTTATTGGACTTTCTTTAGGCGGGGCAATTCTGTGTGTATTAATATTTAAGTTTTTGCCGAAACATACAGACCCTACAATACTAATTGCATTGACAATTTTTTTAGGAATACTAACGTATATGGCACGTGGATCCATGTTTGCTGTTCCTAGTGAATTAAAAATTCCTCGTAAATATGCAGGATCAACGTCTGGAATTGTTTGTTGTCTAGGTTATTGTCCAGATTTATTCATTTTTGTTCTATATGGGTATTGGCTAGATACATATGGAAATCAAGGCTTTGATTATATTTTCTTATTTGCAGCAATTGTAATGGCAATTGGAGTTATTAATTCTATTGCTATTACATTGTATAAAAAACGTCATAGTCATATATAAAAACAGAAGGGAGCAATTTATATGAGACAGGAAATAATAGACAGATTAAATACCATATGTGGTAATAAAAATGTTTTTTATAAAAGTGAAGATGTAGAAAGATATTTATATGATGAAACTGAAGAACAAGTAAGACCAGAGGCTTGTGCGGATTGTGTAGTTGTTCGTCCAACCAGATATGAACATGTATCGGAAATTATGAAGATTGCCAATGAATTGAGATTTCCGGTAATTCCTCGAGGAGGAGGAACCGGTGCTTGTGGGGCTGTTATTCCAACTATGCCTAGTGTCATTGTATCTATGGAAAGTTTCAATAAAATTATAGAAGTTGATCGTACCGGAATGATGGTGACGGCACAAACTGGAGTTACGTTATATGACTTAAATGAATATTTGGATAAAAATGTACATGAACTATATTTTCCCTGTCATCCAGGTGATGAAGGGGCTCAACTCGGAGGGTTAGCTGTTGAAAATGCTGGAGGAGTTAGAGCGGTTAAACATGGGATCATGCGTAATTATGTAAAAGGATTAAAGGTATGTCTGCCATCAGGAAAAATTGTCCAACTTGGAGGAAAAATTATTAAAAATAATATGGGGTATGATTTAATGCATCTTTTAGTTGGTTCGGAAGGTACGTTATGTATTATATTGGAAGTTACATTTAAATTATATCCTCGTTTAGAAAATACAGGGGCAATGGTTGTTTCATTTCCAAGTGCAAGAGAGGCTGTTAACTGTGTTGCGGCGACACAGATATCTGGTATTATCCCATTAGCTGTCGAATATATGGATAGAGAAATTGCAGTTAAAACCGCTATATCCATCAATGGTATCTGGCCACTACATGACGAAGGCGTTGTTGATATTATTTACATGTTGGAAGCAAAGACTGAAGATGAGTTGTATGAAACTGCAGAACAAATTGATAATATTTCTTCAAAAAATGGAGCGTTACATTGTGTTATTGCTGAAAATAAGAAAGATCAAAAAAATATATTAGATGTACGTTCAGCAATGTATGAGATTTTTAAACCAGTTTTTGTTGATTCTCTAGATACGGCGGTTCCGGTTTGTCATGTTAATGATTTATTGGAAGATATAGATCGCATTGCTGCAAAATACGGAACAACATCACCTCGTGTAGGTCACGTTGCGGACGGTAATTTCCATAACTTCATTTTACGTGATAGTGAAGGAAATGTTCCTATTTGGGCAGATGATATGCGTCGTGAAATCTATGAAGCTGCATTGCGATATGGAGGAACCGTGACAGCAGAGCATGGAACTGGAAAAACGAGGAAAGCGTATATGAATTTACAATATTCGGAAGAAGTATTGGCTTTAATGAAGGGGATTAAAAAAGTTTTTGATCCTAATGGAATTCTAAATCCTGGAGTAATTTTGGATTAAGAAATAAGGCTTGTAATTGTCACATGATGAGTCGTAGCACTATGCCGTACAGCCTGGCTCAAGTCGGACCAGGCTGTACGGCATCTTTGGACAGAAAATATTCATAAAAAGGAGTTCGTATGGATAAAGTTGTTAATCTTGAGAAGGCCGTTTCTATTGTAAAAAACGGCTCAACGATTATGTTTGGCGGTTTCAGCCAGACCGGCTCGCCGCGGCATTTGATACGTGCCTTGGGCGAATCGGGAGTGGTTGGACTGCATACGATTTCTGATGATTTGGGCGTGACTAGACGCGGCTATGATGAAACGCTGAGTGTTTTAGTCAAGAACCGGCAAATCGCTTCGGCCGTTTGCAGTTTTATTGGCGAAAATCCGCAGGCCGGGAATTTATATATGGATGGTAAGTTGGATATTACTTTTTATCCTATGGGAACCTTTGTTGAAAAAATACGAGCCGGCGGTAGCGGTATCGGCGGTTTTTATACAAAAACCGGTGTCGGTACTGTCGTAGCGGAAGGAAAAGAAACGAAAGTAATTAATGGAGAAACGTATCTTCTGGAACTGCCGCTTCATGCCGATATTGCATTTGTGAAAGCGTACATGGCAGATTCTTTGGGAAATGCTGTCTTTAAATACACGGCGCAGAACTATAATTTCATTATGGCTATGGCGGCGGATATTGTCGTTTTGGAAGTTGAAAAAGTGGTTGCACCAGGCGTATTGGATCCTAATCATATACAGCTTCCGGGCGTTTTTGTGGATTACATCGTTGAAGCTGAGGAGGATATTTTGTAATGAGTAATCGAAAGGAAATTATTGCAAAAAATATAGCGGTCATGCTTCATGACGGTGATTTTGTCAACTTGGGCATCGGCATTCCCACGTTGGTGAGTAATTATTTGCCTGAAGGAATGCAGATTATTTTGCACGGGGAAAATGGGGCCGCCGGAATTTCCGGTAAGATACCGAGTGATGACATTTTTTCGACGCCGGAACGGTTTCTGTCTTGGGAAAAAGCGCATAAAGGGGACACGACGAACCATTTTGCAGGTCATAAGGATCTGGTGGATCCGGGCGGATTTCCCATTACCTTAATGCGCGGCGGCTGTGTGTTCGATGTGACGACCTCTTTTGCCATGTCACGCGGCGGCCATTTGGATCTGGCCGTTTTAGGCGCAATGCAGGTAGATCAGGAAGGGAATTTGGCGAATTGGATGGTGCCTGGCAAAATGGTTACCGGCATGGGCGGTGCGATGGATATCGTGACGGGGACCAAAAAAGTTATTGTGGCAACGACGATCTTGGCCAGCGATGGTGCGAAAAAATTGATGAAAAAGTGCAATTTGCCCTTAACGGCGTTGCATCGCATATCTACCGTCGTAACGGAAAAATGTATTGCCGAAATTGCAGATCATCATTT
Organism: Megasphaera vaginalis (ex Bordigoni et al. 2020); assembly: GCF_900240295.1. NCBI lineage: Bacteria > Bacillati > Bacillota > Negativicutes > Veillonellales > Veillonellaceae > Megasphaera > Megasphaera vaginalis (ex Bordigoni et al. 2020). The sequence goes on along the minus strand of NZ_OEQB01000004.1, from coordinate 51,314 downwards.
CATGATTACGCACGTATACCCCGGTGTGACGAAAGAGGAAATTCTTTCGTCCATTGACGGCGACGTCGTTTTTGCCGACAAGATCGGCGAGATGTTGATATAGCAGGTGCAATAGTGTTAAAGTGTCTCAACGCGCAGCGCTAAGGGGCCGTAATACAGCGAAACAAATACCTTCATTGGGGATTTAACGCAATATCCGCAATCAGAGGTGCTATTAATTAAAAAATAGATTCCGATAAACAGGCGCAGCCTCCGAAGATACTCGCGCCGGTAGATCATAATGAAAGTGAGGAGGTATGGGTATGCAGGGCTGTAAGGGATCGGCAATGTCGCCGGATGATTATAGATTAAAACGGAATTTGAAAAGTCGACATATCACGATGATTTCAATCGGCGGCGCTATTGGTACGGGGTTATTTTTGTTAAGTGGAGAAGCGGTCAGTCTCGGCGGTGCCGGCAGTGCCGTCTGTTCATATATTTTTATGGGAATCGTCGTTTATCTTCTTATGTCGTTTTTAGGAGAAATGGCAACGACGCTTCCGTTATCCGGATCATTTGAAACGTACGCGTCTGCATATGTAGATCCGGCTTTGGGATTTGCTTTAGGATGGAATTATTGGCTCATGAGCATTGCCACTGTTACGGCAGAGATTGTGGCCGGTTCAATTATTGTCAGCTTTTGGCTGCCTGACGCGAACGCTGTATGTTGGAGCCTTCTTTTTCTCAGTCTGATTTTTATTCTCAATGCATTTTCTGCCCGTGTATATGGTGAGTCAGAGTTTTGGTTTGCCGGAATTAAGGTTTTTACGATTATTATCTTTATCATTACCGGTGTATTGATGATTTTCGGCATTATAGGCGGCGAGGCGCCGGGGTTTTCCAATATTTGTATGATTGATAATGAAAGCGGTAAAGCCGGTCCGTTTATTGGGGGCATGTCTAGCTTTTTGACGGTTTTGTTTATTGCAGGCTGGTCTTTTGCCGGGACGGAATTGATCGGTATTACTGCCGGTGAATCGGAGAATCCGGCGGTGAATATACCGAAAGCGACGCGTGCCGTGTTCTGGCGTATTTTGGCGTTTTATGTCTGTACGATTATCGTTATCAGCTTTTTCATTCCCTTTAATGATCCGAATCTGTTGAAAACGAATACAACGGATATTGCGTATAGTCCTTTTACAATGATTTTTTATCGTGCCGGAATGGCGTTTGCCGCGAGCTTTATGAATGCCATTATTTTGACATCCGTCTTATCGGCCGGAAATTCGTTGATGTATGCGTCGACGCGAATGCTCTACGCCATGGCTTGTGAAGGTAAAGCGCCGAAAATACTTGCCGCGGTGAACCGGTTTTCCGTTCCTTTTTGGGCTTTGTTGTTTAATACGCTGGTTGCTTGTACGGCGTTCTTTTCCTCGACTATCGGATCAGGACATATTTATACGTTGCTGGTCAATATTTCAGGTGTGACTACGTTTATCGCCTGGTTTGGCATCGCTTTATGTCATTACCGTTTTCGTAAGGCTTATGTACTTCAGGGATATTCATTGGAGCGGCTTCCGTATCGATCACGGTTTTATCCGTATGGACAAATTGCGGCGATGGTCGTAACTGTGGGCTTAATTTTTTTTGCCAACATGTGGATTTTTGAAGAAGAAAATTTCACGTGGTTTACGTTTTTATCCAATTACGGGATCATTCCTTTGTTTATCGGTATGTATGCCTTATATAAAAAGAAGTATAAGACAAGATGGGTTGCGTATAAGGATATTGATTTCAGCCGAATACATATGAAAGGAAAACCACTATAATAGACAGGCGGAAATGGTTACGGAAACTCATTTTATGTGGTTCTTTTTACTTCGAATGACAAAACGCGGGTCCCCTTTATCAGGGGGGCCGCGTTTTTGTCAGTCTGCATGATGGTACAAATTGAGTTCTTTCGGTAAGAGCTTGTTTAGGATGATGGCGACAATAGCGGCGGTGGCGATGGTGGAACTCAGCAGGTAACGAACGAGCTGCGGCAAGGTAGCGACGTAATCTTGAGGCAGGAGATAGAGCGCCATTGTGGTAATGACCGGCAGGCCGATGACGAACATGTTCCGTTCGTTGAGTTCCAGTTGCCTGATGACGCGGAAGCCGCTGAGGGCGATGATGGATGAGACGATAACGAAGACGCCGCCGATAACCGGTGTCGGGATGGAGGCGATAAACGTCGCCAGCTTGTTGGAGAGTCCGAAGATAATCATCCAGAAGGCGCAGCCGTAAAATGCGTGGCGGCTGGCAACGCCGGTGATGGAAATCAGACCGGCATTGGTAGAGTAGCCTGTTGCCGGCGTGCCGCCGAAGAGTCCGCCGATAAAGCAGCTCAGCCCTTCGCCGAGTATGCCGCTGTCGAGCTGGCGGTTCGTCAGCGGTTCTTCAATGACGGAGCTGACGGCAAACCAAGTTCCCGTTGTTTCGGCCAGGAGCACGATGTAGATGAGGATCATCGTAATGATCGCCGGGAGATCAAAGGAAACGGGAACGTTGACAAAGGCGACGTGAGGGACGGAGAACCACGGCGCGGCAGCGACGGCATGCAGAGAAAACCGGCCCATGGAGGCGGCAACGATACAACCGGCGGCCAAAGCGATGATGACGGAGCCGATGCGGAGCCAATTGCCTTTTTTGCCGAAGTGGAGACCGAGCATGACGCAGAGCGTCAGCACACCGCCGGAGACGAGGGCGAGGAGGATATTTTCCGTAATCGTGCCGGCACCGTGGACGGTAAAGATGTTATCTTTAAGGCCGATGGGAATCAGTGACAGGCCGACGATGAAGATGATCGTACCGCCGACAAGGGGCGGCACGAAGTAGTTGATTCCCTTACGAACGACGCCGGTAAAGCCGAGAAGGCAAACGACGAGGCTGCCGACGAGGACGGCGCCGAAAACGGCGCTGAGGCCGTCCAATCCCGGCGCTGTAGCGGCGGCAATGCCGGCGATGGCGCCGATGGGGACATAGGAGGGGCCTTGAGCGACGGGTAACTTCATCAGGTAGCGCGATTGAATCAGCGTTCCCAAGCCGCTGGCGATGAAAGTGGCCTGGATCAGAAAGGCCGAATCCGCCAGGGGCAGGGACAACATACCGGCAATGATGAAGGGGACGACGTAAATATCCATAGCCAAGAGATGCTGCAATCCCAAAAGCAACGCTTGAAGCGGCGGCAGCGGTTCGTTGGGACGAACCAGTAGCGAGCCTTCATAATGTGGTGTTGTGGTTTCTTCTGTTGACATGTGTTCCTCCTAAATGAATGGAATAATTTGCCGACCTTGTACCCAGAGGGCGACGATATTCTGGCGGTTTCCTGTGAAGATGATCTTTTGCAGCATGGCCGTGAGACTGTCGTTTTCGTAATAGCGGCTGTTGCTCAGCGGCGCCTGGCAGTCAAAAATAAAGGCGTCGAAATGAAAGCCTTTTTTGAATTGCCCGCAGTTTATATGAAGCGTTTTCGCGCCGCCGGCGGTAGCCATGTAAAAGGCGTGACGAAAATCGATGGTGCTGTCGGCGACGCCTCTTTTTTCCGGCGCGAGACGGTAATCGATGCCGTATTGCAAGGTTCGCGAAGACAGGATTGCCTGACGCATGGCGTCGAACATGGACGGGGTATAGCCTGCCGATAAATCCGTCGCCAAAGAGACGGTCAGTCCCTGATCCAGCCGCTTTTTTACCGGGCAGACGGCGTTGGCGAAGAGGATATTGGACAGGGGACAGTGGGCGATGGCGGTTCCTTTTTCCCGATACAAGGCGGCGTCTTCGTCGCTTAAGTAGACCGAGTGAGCCAGCGTCGTTCTGTCGGTAAGCAGACCGAATTTTTCGTGGGCTCTTGTGTCACTCATGCCGACGCGTTCGCTGACGTGGCGTTGCTCCCAGTCTCCTTCGGAACAGTGTGACTGGATAGGTGCGTCGTATTCGGCTGCCAGCCGGCCGAGGCCGTAAAGAACGTCATCACTGCATGTCGGGATGAAACGGGGGGTGACGACGCCGACGATATCCTGCGGCGTACGGCGGTTTAGTCGTGCCGTGTAGGTAAGAAACGCTTCCGTTGCCGCCAGGGCGGTGTCGGCTGAACCGTCGCGGTAATAAACGGGACATTGCGTCGATAAATCCATGACGACCTTGCCGATGAAGGCCCGTTGTCCTTTAGCGGCGCAGAGATCGGCCAAGAGCTTATTCGGCTCGTTGTCGACGGAACCGAAGTACTGCGCTGTCGTCGTGCCGTTGGCAAGGAGTGTCGTTACCAGGTCGGCGTAAATTTTTGCCGCGAAATCCAGATCCGTATAGGCGGCCTCTAAAGGAAACGTATAGTCGTTGAGCCAGATCGGCAGATCGGCATCCAGCGCTTTGCCTACTTGCGCCCACTGCGGCGCGTGCAGATGGGTGTCGATAAAGCCGGGCAGCAAAAACTGGCCTTCTTTCAGGCAGCGCAGAATGCCGGCGGCCTTCGCTGCAGCCAATTCAACGGCATAAGATGAATCTGCGGGATGAAGAACTGCTGCCAAGGTGCCATTTCGATCGACGCAGAAGAGATGGTTTTCGAGGACTTCAAAGGTTTCCGGCGTCAGACTGTGAAAGGCGGTTCCTTTGATGACGAAGCGGTATGACATGATAGACTCCTTCTTCGGGTCAAACAAAATAATACACATAATATAGCACGTTTATCGCTTTCGGGGAAGACGGATGAGTCCGTTTGTTTCTCCCGATGCCTTTGTTGACCGGATGGCATGAAAGACGGTTTTATCGACCCATTGAACAGGAACTTCTCGTTAACGGCGACAAGGATAAAAAAGTCAACTGCCGGAAGGGCCTGATAAAAGCGGCGGGAAAAGGCGGCGATGGCAATACATTTACGCTAAAAGAAGCGATGGTTTCGACACCAATAGACTTTTGTGGAATTCAAGCTGTTTTTTTGGTACAAAATTGTCCAGTCTTCTTGTCTGGCATTCAAATGAGATTTCTATATAATGAATGCATACCATACATGCATTGCCATATCACAAACATTAGGAGATGGACGAGATGAAACAAGTGAAAATTATTACAGCTCAAGAAGCTGCCGCCTTGGTTAAAGACGGCGACGTTGTTACGAGTAACGGTTTTGTCGGTTCGGCGCAGCCTGAAGCGTTGACCAGCGCCTTGGAAGAACGCTTTTTGGAAACCGGTTCACCGCGGGACTTGACGTTGATTTATGCGGCGTCGCAGGGAAATACGGACGGCCGCGGCGGGGATCATTTTGCCCATGAAGGTATGCTCAAAAAAGCGATCCTCGGTCACTGGAATGCCGTTACGTCTTTACAGAAGTTGGTTAATGAAAACAAAATTCAGGCGTATAATCTGCCGCAAGGAACGTTATCGCAGTATTTCCGCGACGTTGCCGCGCATCGGCTTGGCACGATTACCAGTGTTGGCCTCGAAACATTTGCCGATCCCCGTGTAACCGGCGGTAAATTGAATGCCGTAACGAAGGATGATTTCGTCAAAGTTATCCAGATTGAAGGGCAAGATCAGCTCTTCTACCCCCGGATGGACATGAATGTCGGATTCATTCGCGGCACGTATGCCGATGAATGGGGGAATGTCGTGCTGTCCAAGGAAGTTTCCCCGCTTGATGCCACGCCGTTGGCACAGGCGGTCCATAACAGCGGCGGCACGGTTATCGTGCAGGTCGAAAAAGTTGTCAAAGGCGGCACGCTTGATCCGAAGCTTGTCAAAGTTCCCGGTATCTATGTCGATTATGTCGTTGTGACTGAAGATATGAGCAAACATCAGCAATCTTTCGATTGCGAATACGATCCTTCTTTAACGGGCGAAATCACCGTTCCCGTACAGGCTTTGGAACCGGCTCCGCTCAATGCGAAAAAGGTTATTGCCCGTCGCGCCGCCTTGTTGCTGCTGAACATGAGCAGTGAAGCTGTTATCAATCTCGGCATCGGGATTCCGGAACTCGTATCGGCTGTTGCCAATGAAGAAGGAATCGGCGATTCGCTGACGATGACTGTCGAAGCCGGCGCCATTGGCGGTGTGCCTCTGGGCGGCGTTCGCTTCGGTGCTTCCGTCAACGCAGAAGCTTATATGGATCAAGCCGTCCAATTCGACTTTTACGATGGCGGCGGCTTGGACCTTACTTGTCTCGGTTTGGCTGAATGTGATAAAGACGGTAATATCAACGTCAGCAAATTCGGTACGCGTATTGCCGGTTGCGGCGGGTTCGTCAATATTACGCAGAATACGCAGACCGTTGTCTTCTGCGGTACTTTTACGACGGGTAAGTTGAAAGAAGAAATCAAAGACGGCGAACTGCATATCGTACAGGAAGGTAAAGTACAGAAATTCGTACCGACTGTCGATCATATTACCTTCAGCGGCAGCTATGCCCGTAAGCATAAACAACACGTCCTCTATATTACGGAACGCGCTGTGTTTGAAATGAAAGAAGACGGCGTTCACTTGACGGAAATCGCTCCCGGCGTTGATTTGCAAAAAGATATCCTCGATCAGATGGGGTTCAAGCCGATTGTCGATGACGTTAAACTCATGCCTGCGTATATCTTTGATGATAAACTGATGGGGCTGAAAAAAATGAAAGAAGACCTGTCTAAATAACCGGTCAGAATAATAAAAAAAGGTCTCCGTAAAGGAGACCTTTTATTTATCCTTTTTTTAACAGCAGCGTTCGCTCAATGAGCGGTTTGTACAGTTCGTATTTCTCCGTAAGCTCGTCGGCCGAATATTGTTGATACTGGGGCAGCGCTTTTAAGCTCTGGAATGAGTTGAGCAGAATCGCGTGAAATCGTTCGTCGACGATCATATAAAACGCTTTCGCCTTATTGCGTATATACTGCCTGTTCTTTTTCAGGAAGCCTGTCGAATAGTTCGAGTAAAAAGAAAGATTGCCGCCGCAGTATGAGCTTGTTTCTGGCGATGACAGGAGCGTCCCCATCGTAATCGCGCTGTTCTTGTTCATCGTGTCCGTCACGGTTTTGAAATGTTGCTTCCGTTCGTCTACGGTCAGATTATATTCAATGTCGGTCAAGTAGATATACCCTGATTCCAGATAGCGGATCAGCGACGTCGCCGGCACGATGAAATCCATCTCCGACTTGCCCAGGATTTCTTCCCACATCACGCAAAGCCGCGTTACGGAGAATGCCTGTTCCGGCGGGACGCTCTGCATGATGTTTTCGAAAACCGCATGCGGCAAAAGAAAGTCGAATCCGTTTGTCAAAAACCAGAAGAAGCGATTCGTCGCATAGAAAGATGAGCGAAATCCCAGCTCGTCCATGCCCAGAGAGTTGACGGGGAAGAGGAGCCGCTTTTTTTCATTCGCATTGAAGCTGAATTTCTCATAAATATCCCGGACCATGGCTTCGTCGTAAATGTAGGTGCACATGTTGAAACGCGCCGGCGTCGTCATGGCGTATTGAATGACGAAGATATCTTTTAAAATGATGAGATTCGTGTTCTGAATATCCTTGGCATCATAAAAGGAAAAATCAATATCCAGGAAACGGTTTAAAATAGTGTAGATGTGCGTGATGTAAGCGGGATTTTTTTCCAGGCGTTCCAAGTCAAGGCCGACATGGACGGCTAGGTTCGACATGCCCAGATTGATGTTGTTGAAGTTTTTCCAAAAGCCGGCATCGAAGAGGTTGCAAAATTCGCCGAAGATTAAGAGTTCACCGTCGCCTTCCAGACTTTGGATGCCTTTTTGCAGGGCATCGGTAATAAATGTCGCCGTATCGTGGAAGCCTGTAATGACGCGGACGGCGGATTTCGTTTCCTTGTTTTTCGGCGTGCTTTTTTGTCGCACTGTCGCTCTGTAGGCGGCACAAAGATACTGCCCGATTTCAAAACCGAGATTTTCCGGATTCGGCGTGATCGGAAAAGATTTGTAGAACGCCTCCTCCTTTTTTTTGCTGATGATGATATCGGCGAAATAGTGCCCCATTTCTTCATTGATTCGTTCGACATATTTGGAAGAGGGAAGCTTGGTTCCGTTACTCCACTTGCTGACGTAAGAAATGTCATATCCGACGATGTCGGCAAGAGAAATGAATTTCGTCTGCGTGAATGTAATCAATCGCTTTAAAGTAGCAGCATAACTTTCCGAAATCATGAAGATCCCCTTTCATCTTTCGTATATATTAGTGCATAATTAGTCAAGTCATATATTCTATTCTATCACGTTATGCAAATATCTCAAGCAAAAGCGGTATTTTGAATCAAAACTATGCAAAAAAAGTCAAATCAGTCCTGTTTTGTTCCATATGGAACATGGTATACTATACGTAAACGGTTAAGGCATACTTCTTATATGTCTAACTTCTCGTTTCGCATTTATATTACTTTAGAGGAGGTCATGTGAAATGGCTTATGAAAACATCAAATTTGAAAAGCAAGGCTCTATCGGTATTCTGACGATTTCCCGTCCGAAGGCTCTCAACGCATTGAACACGGCAACAGTTATGGAACTGAATGATTGCGTTGGCAAGATCGAAGTCGATCCCGAAGTAAAAGTTGTTGTCGTTACAGGCGACGGCGCAAAATCCTTCGTAGCCGGTGCCGATATCGTGGAAATGTCCACCAAGACTCCTGTTGAAGGCCGTACTTTCGGCAAAATTGCACAAGATACCTTTACTCGCATCGAAAACCTGCCGCAGCCGGTTATTGCCGCTGTAAACGGTTTCGCTCTGGGCGGCGGTTGCGAACTCGCCTGCGCTTGCGATTTCCGTTATGCATCTGATAATGCCAAATTCGGTCAGCCTGAAGTCGGCCTCGGCATTACTCCTGGTTTCGGCGGCACACAGCGTCTGCCCCGTGTCGTTGGTCGCGGCTATGGTAAAGAATTGATTTTCCGCGCAAATATGATCAACGCTGAAGAAGCATATCGCATCGGTTTGGTTAACAAAGTTGTTCCGCAGGATCAATTGATGGCGGAAGTTCTTAAAGTTGCCAACCAGATCGCCGGCAATGCTAAGGTTGCTGTTCAGCTCTCCAAGGCTGCCATCAATCGCGGTATCAACTGCGACGTCGTTACTGGTATCGCTTATGAAGATGAAGTATTTGCTCTTTGCTTCTCTACAGATGATCAAAAAGAAGGCATGGCCGCATTCGTTGAAAAACGGGAAAAACATTTTACAGATAAATAAAATGTGTTTTTGAACGAAATAGATTCAGTCTGGTTACGGCTTAAGTCTTTGGCTTAAGCCGTAATAATTTATAAAACCTGTTCAACAGGAAAAAACTCACTCTATAGGAGGATAAGTTAACATGGATTTTAAGCTTAATGAAATGCAATTGGACATTGCCAACCTTGCGAAAGATTTTGCAGAAAAGAAATTGGCTCCGACCGTAAAAGACCGCGACGAAAATGAAGTTTTTGATCGGGCTATCGTTGATGAAATGGGTAAATTAGGGCTTCTCGGCATTCCTTACGAAGAAGAAAACGGCGGTGTCGGCGCCGACTTTCTCAGCTTGGCGGTTGCTTGCGAAGAAGTTGCCAAAATTGATCCTTCCATTGCATTGAGCTTCGAAGTTCACACGATGCTTTGCTCTTGGCCGATTTGGAAGTTCGGGACGCCGGAACAGAAAAAGAAATATCTCGTTCCGTTGGCGCAAGGTACCAGCCTCGGTGCCTTCGGCCTGACAGAACCGAATGCCGGTACAGATGCTTTGAACGGCTCCACGACGGCTGTTAAAGACGGCGATTATTACGTTTTGAACGGCGCCAAAGTCTTCAATACGAACGGCGGGGAAGCGGAAGTTACCGTCGTTTTCGCTGCGACAGATAAATCCAAAGGCGCTAAAGGCATGAGTGCTTTCATTGTTGAAAAAGGAACCCCGGGGTTCACGTACGGCAAAAAAGAAGTTAAGATGGGGATCCGTGCATCTGTGCAGCGCGAGTTGGTTTTCCAGGACGTTCGCGTTCCCGCTGCCAACATGCTCGGCAAAGAAGGGGAAGGCTTTAAAATCGCGATGATGACCTTGGATGGCGGTCGTGTCGGCGTTGGCGCACAGGCTCTCGGCATTGCCGAAGGCGCGTATAACGAAGCCGTAAAATACGCAAAAGAACGTGTACAGTTCGGCAAACCGATTGCTACCAAACAGGCGATTGCGTTCATGCTTGCCGATATGAAGCTGAAAATCGAAACGGCACGTTGGGCTGTATATCAGGCGGCATGGAAAATGTCGCAGCCTGATGTGAAGTCCTATTCGATGGATGCCGCTATTGCTAAAAAATATGCTTCCGATGTAGCCATGCAGGTAACGACAGATGCTGTTCAGGTATTCGGCGGTTATGGCTTTACGCGGGAATATCCTGTTGAACGCTATATGCGCGATGCGAAGATCACACAGATATATGAAGGTACGAATCAGGTACAGCAGATGATTATTTCCGGTGCTATTCTCCGGTAATCATGTGATTGACCGATATCGTTGATAAAAAGAGACGGACTCTTTGCCGAGCCCGTCTCTTTTTATTGTGTCAGCATACGCCAGAGGCCGACACCGATGAAGAAGAGGATCAGGAGAAAACTGACGACTCTTGTTTTCGTGAATATTTTGGGATTGTTTCGTATATTTTTCGGCGGCTGCGGCGGCGTGATCTGTTGGGTGCCGCAAATAGGACACATGCGTACGCCGTCCCGCAATTCGGTACCGCAGGTTTTGCAAATCATCGTATCACCTCCAATGCCGACGGGTCTCTTTCATGATACCATGATTTACGCGGGATGGAAAGCGCGGAACGGTTGCCGCTGCCGCCGGGACATGATATACTTGACGAAAGCGGTACGCCGAAAGCGGAGACTGACGGCAAACCGGATTTTTTGTTTATCGTACTGATCTACGGAGGCTCGTCCTCCGCGAGAAGGCGGGATTATATGCGCGCACTACCCCTATGCCTTCGCATAGGGGTTTTTCTGTGTGTTTTCTGTAAGCGACGAGGAGGATAAGATGGAAGAAACGCGTGTTGCCCTGATCGGTATCATCGTCAGCGATCCCGCTGCTGCGGAAGCGCTGAATGAGATTCTGCATACCTATAATTCGTATATTATCGGACGCATGGGGCTGCCATATCAGCAGCGGAACATTTCCGTCATCAGCATCGTTCTCGACGCGCCGCAGCCCGTCATCAGCGCCGTCGCCGGCAAGCTCGGCATGGTGCCGCACGTTACGGCGAAGACGATTTATGCCAATTTGCCTGATTAGGCACAAAGGAGTTTTCATGCTAAAAATTGCCATTTACGGTAAAGGCGGCATCGGCAAATCGACGATCACGAGCAATCTTGCCGCGGCATTTGCCGTTCTGGGGAAACGGGTTATTCAGATCGGTTGCGATCCCAAAGCCGATTCGACATTCAACCTTTTAGGCGGTCAGCCCGTACAGCCGATTATGAATTATATGCGCGATTTCGATATGGAACCGGAGTCTATCGAAGCGGTGTCGAAAATTGGCTTCGGCGGCGTTCTCTGCCTTGAAACGGGCGGACCGACGCCGGGCTTGGGATGTGCCGGCCGCGGTATTGTGGCGACGTTCAGTCTCCTGGAGGATCTGGGGCTTTTTGCGCAGTACGGGCCGGATGTCGTGTTGTACGACGTTCTCGGTGATGTCGTCTGCGGCGGCTTTGCCGCGCCAATCCGGGAAGGCTACGCTGAGATCGTCATTATTGTTACGTCCGGTGAAAAAATGTCGCTTTATGCGGCTAATAACATTTATACCGCTGTCTGCAATTTTGCCGACAGAAGCTACGCCAAAATGGGCGGCATCATTTTGAATCGCCGAAATATTCCCGACGAAGAACGAAAGGTACGGACTTTTGCCGCTGAACGAGGGCTGGAAATTATCGGCGATATTCCCCGCAGCGATGATATTATCCGCTTTGAAGAGAGCGGCAAGACGGTCATTGAAGGCGATCCGTCATTGCCGATCAGCCGAAATTTCCTAACCATTGCCAAGACGCTGTTGGCAGATAAGGGAGCCGATCATGACACCTAAAGCTTATGTTTGTACAGCGGCCGATCTTGCGGCTGCAGGCGTCGAACAAATTCCCGCCGCGTTTATTACGGCGGAACATCTGATTTATAATTCGCCGGCCGCATTGGCTTTTAATTCGCCCGGCGCCGAAGGGTTCGGCGTTAAACGGGCCGGACTTGCCATTCCCGGCTCGGTCATGCTCCTCGTCGGCCCCGGCTGCTGCGGCAGGAATACGACGATTCTCAGCGAAATGAGCGGTTACAGCGAGCGCTTTTTCTTTTATATTATGGATGAAACCGATATCGTTACCGGACGGCATTTGACAAAACTTCCGCAAGCCGTCGGCGAAATCTGCGCCAGTCTTGAAGCGCGCCCTTCCGTTGTCATGATCTGTCTGACCTGTGTCGATGCGCTGTTGGGAACCGATATGGAACGGGTTTGCCGTAAAGCAGCGGCGGCTGTGGGGCTGCCTGTCGTGCCGTGTTATATGTACGCCCTGACGCGGGAGGGGCGGAAGCCGCCGATGGTTGCCGTGCGCCAGGCCGTATACTCCCTGTTGGAGGAGCGGCCGAAAGAGGCGGATCATGTCAATATTCTCGGATACTTTTCTCCCCTCATCGATTCTTGTGAAATTTATCCCTTACTTCGCCGGGCAGGCGTAAAAAAAATTCAGGAAATCTCCCGTTGTAAGACATTTGAAGAATATCAGGAGATGGGAGCTGCCAACTTCAACCTCGTTTTGCACGAAGAGTCAAGATTGGCCGCCCGGGATTTGCAGGAGCGGCTTCATATGCCGGGCGTCGAATTGACGAGGCTGTACGACATCGAAAAGATCCGGCGTCAATATGCGATTTTTGCCAACGCCTTGGGGATGACTTTTGATGACGGGGCCTATTTTGAGGAAGCGAAGGAAGCTGTCGGTCTGTTTACGGCAATGCACGGCGATACCGTTTTCGCCGTCGGCGAAATGGCCAATGCCGACCCGTTCGAGCTCTCTGTCGCGCTCTGTCGTTACGGTTTGCGCGTGGCCGAGATTTACGGCACGGTGACGCCGGAACGGTTCGTTTATATCCGCCAACTGGCCCGGCTCAGTCCGGAGACGAAGATCATGTCCAATTTATCTCCGTCCATGCTGTACTATGAGCCTGACGCCGCCGTTACGGCGACGATCGGCAAGGACGCGGCGTATTATCATCCTGACGCCGCCCGGGTTCTGTGGACGGAAGAACGGCAGCCTTTCGGCTATGCCGGTGTGACGAAACTGTTTCGTTCACTGCAGAAGGTGATGGAGAAAGGAAAAGGAGAATAAATATGAAAGGATTGTGGAAATATATTTCTCCCTTTGCGCCCGACCAAGCGGGGGTTTCGTCTGTTCTCTACGAGTTGGGAGGGATCGTCGTCATCTGCGATGCCGGCGGTTGCGCCGGGAATATCTGCGGTTTTGACGAACCGCGCTGGTTCGGCAGGCGCAGCGCCGTTTTCAGTGCCGGCCTGCGAGATATGGACGCCGTCTTGGGACGTGACGACCGTCTTGTCGATAAACTTTGCGAAGCGGCGAAGACGATTGACGCCTCCTTTGCCGCGATTATCGGCACGCCCGTACCGGCTGTCATCGGTACCGATTACAGAGCGTTGAAACGGCTGGCGGAGAAACGGCTTCACCTGCCGGTTATGGCCATTGATTCTTCTGGCATGGATTTTTACGATACGGGCATAGAAAAGGCTTATGCAGAACTTTTTCGGACGTTTACGGTAACCGACAGGCCGCGCCGGCGTCGTACCGTCGGGGTCATCGGCGCTTCGCCGCTCGACCTGCTGCGGGCAGATGATGTGACGGCGATCACGGCGGCTCTTAAGAAGGCGGGCTGGCAAGATGTCCTCATCTACGGGCGCGGCAGCTTGGACGTGATCGAAGAGGCGGCGACGGCAGAGAAGAATATCGTTCTTTCGCCGGCCGGACTGAAGAGCGCCGCGTATCTGGAGCGGTACTGTAATACTCCTTATGAAGCGGCGTATCCCGTTTTGCCGCACCTTGATTGCGCCGTAAAGGGCAGGACGATTCTCGTCGTGCACCAGCAGGTGGCGGCCAACGCTTTGCGACAGCAGTTGTTGGACAGAGGAGCGGCTGCCGTCACGGTGGCGACATGGTTTACGTTGGCGCCGCAGTTGGCGGCTGCCGGTGATGTGGCCCTTCGCGAGGAAGACGAGTTCATTGCCCTGGCCGACTGCGATAGATTCGACGTGATCGTCGGCGACAGCTTCTTCAAACGAGGGCTCAAACATTTTCACGGAACCTTTGTCGACGTGCCGCACGTTGCCGTTTCGGGAAGGACGGCAACCGATGACTGATACAGTGCGTATCTGCGTGTTCGGTATCGTTCAGGGCGTCGGCTTCCGGCCTTTTGTCAGCCGCATTGCGATTGCAGCAGGGATTTGCGGTACTGTCTGCAATAAAGGATCGTATGTGGAAATTATCGCTCAAGGGGAAACGGCGGCGCTGGCTTCCTTTCAATCGGCCTTGGCGCAGCAGGCGCCGCCGCGGTCGGCGATTTTAAAGATCGATTGCGAAGAGGCGGCAAAAAGTCCGGCGTTTGCCGATTTTACCATCGTTGAGAGCACCCGGGAAGCCGGCGCCGTTTTTGTCTCTCCCGATATTGCCGTTTGTGAAACGTGCAAGAAGGAGCTTTTTGATCGACACGACCGCCGCTATCTTCATCCTTTTATCAACTGTACGGCTTGCGGGCCGCGGCTGACGATTCTCGATTCCATGCCCTACGACCGGGAACGGACGAGTATGGGCGATTTTCCCATGTGCCGCGCCTGCCGCGACGAATATTACGACAGCGCAAGCCGGCGTTACGATGCGCAGCCTGTGTGCTGTAACGAGTGCGGCCCCGTCGTTTACGTTTACGGCGGTACGGAGCAGGGCGCTGCGGCGATCACGGCGGCGCGCCGCAGCATTGCCGGCGGCGGTATTGTCGCCGTCAAGGGCATCGGCGGGTTTCACCTCTGCTGCGACGGTACGAACGAAGCTGCCGTCAAGCGCTTGCGCCGCTTGAAACGGCGGCCTGTCAAGCCCTTTGCTCTGATGCTCCGGGATTTGGCGGCAGTACGGCGCGAGTGCGTCCTGCCGGCGACGGCGGAACCGATCCTTGACGGTCACGCCAAACCGATCATCTTGTTGGCAAAGAAAGCCGGCGGGCTGGCGGCGCCGTCGGTGGCGCCGCATAATCCTGCCGTCGGCGTTATGCTGCCTTATGCGCCGTTACAGCTCCTTCTTTTTACGTATCCTGACGGCGTCGATATGCCCGATGTTCTGGTCATGACCAGCGCCAATGCGTCGGGAGCGCCGATTTGCCGTACTGACGAAGATGCGGCGAGGGAGCTGACCGGTCTATGTGATATGATCTTGTCTCACAATCGGACGATTCGCCTTCGCGCCGATGATTCGGTCATGCGTTTTTACCGCAACCGGCCGTATATGATTCGCCGCTCCCGCGGTTACGCACCCTTGCCGGTCATGGGGCCGGAATTCTTCAAAGGCGCAGTCCTGGCCATTGGCGGAGAATTGAAAAACACCTTCTGTCTTGCGAAGGATGCGCTTTTCTACCTTTCTCCCTATGTCGGCGATCTGGGTGACGTGCGGACCATGGCGGTTTTGCGCGAATCCGTCGCGCGCCTGGAAGAGCTTCTTGAAGTGCGGCCGACAGTCGTCGCTTGTGACCTGCACCCTTTGTACCATTCGGCGCAGATCGCGGCCGAGCAGGGCTTGCCGTTGATCAGGATACAGCACCACTATGCGCATATCCTTTCCTGTTTGGCCGAAAACGGCGTCGACCGTGAGGTCCTCGGCATTGCCTTTGACGGTACCGGGTACGGTACGGACGGCACAATCTGGGGAGGGGAGATTTTGCAGGTTTCGTACAGCGGCTTCCGCCGCGTCGCGTCGATCAGGCCCTTCCGACAACCCGGCGGGGACAGCGGCGCCAGGGAAGGCTGGCGCATTGCCGTTTCCCTGCTCTATGACGGTAACGGTGACAAGGCGGCGACGCAGGCGTTGGTAAAACGGCTGGCTCTGGCGACGGAAGCGGAGACGGCGGCGCAGTTCTTTTTGGCCGATGAAGGATTGAACAGCGTCGTTTCGACGAGCGCCGGCAGACTTTTTGATGCGGTCAGTGCCGTTTTGGGGTTGTGCCGCATTTCGACGTTTGAAGGTGAAGCGGCGATGGCGCTGCAGTTTGCCGCTGAGGAATGGGAAAAAAATCACGGTCCGGCGGCAGCGTATACCGATTTGGCGCCGGAAGCGGACGACGGCCGGCTGCTATTGCCGACGGACCGACTTTTTCAACGGCTGACAGCCGATTTTCTGGCCGGCGCCGCGGCAGGATTGCTGGCGTATCGCTTTCATGCATCGCTGGCGTTAATGACGACGGCTGTCTGCGTGCAGCTTCGCCGCACTGCCGGTCTCGGCGCCGTAGCGTTGAGCGGCGGCGTATTTCAAAACACCTTGCTTCTCCGGCTTTGTGAAGAGAACTTGGCGGCGGCGGGCTTTCACGTATATACGCACAGTCTCGTGCCTGCCAATGACGGCGGTATCGCCTTGGGACAGGCTGTGGCGGCGATGTATTCCATACAACAACGATAAAAGGAGACGATTTTCATGTGTGTAGGCTTGGCGGCACGTGTTGTGAAGGTAAATAAAGATATGGTATTGGTCGATGCGTCTGGGGCACGGCGTGAAGTGTCGGCCGAATTGCTTGACGAACTCGATCCCGGCGATTATGTCATGATTCATGCCGGGATGGCGATCGCCAAGATTACGGCAGATGATGAAGCTGAAACGACGGCTCTCTTGGAGGACTTATAATGGCCCGCCAGGCTTATGATATCGTGACCCGTTACGACGGCAAGCCGCTGCGGATCATGGAAGTGTGCGGCACGCATACGCATGAAATTTTCCGCCTCGGTATTCGGCAGCTCCTGCCGCCGGCGCTGGAATTGATTTCCGGTCCGGGCTGTCCGGTTTGCGTGACGCCGGTTTCCTTTATCGACGAAGCGATTTGGCTGGCGCTGGAACGGGGCGTTACGATTTGCACTTTCGGCGATTTAATCCGCGTACCGGGAACGCAGCTGAATCTGGCTGCTGCGCGCAGCTGCGGCGCTCGCATTGAACCCGTCTATGCGCCGCAAGATGCGGTGATGTATGCGGCGGCTCACGGCGAGGAAGAAGTCGTCTTTTTGGCCGTCGGTTTTGAGACGACGGCGCCGGCGGCCTGTCTTGCCGTGCAGCAGGCTGAAGCGGCGGGACTGACGAACTTTTCTCTGTTGACGGCGAATAAGACGATGCCCAACGCGTATCGCGCCATGGCCGGCAGCTGTGACGCCTTTATCTATCCCGGCCACGTTCATGCGGTCATCGGCACGGCGATTTGTGAGGAACTGGCGACACAGGGCATCTCCGGCGTAATCGCCGGTTTTACGGCGAAAGAACTGCTTACGGCGTTAGCGTATATCGTCGTCAAGAGCGGGGCCGGCGAGCCCTTCTTTCAAAACTGCTATCCCCGTGTCGTGCGACGTGAAGGCAGTCCGAAGGGACAGGCTATTATCGACGGCGTCATGGAACTGTGTGATACGGAATGGCGCGGTCTCGGCGTGATTCCGAGCTCGGGCCTGCAACTGCGCGCAGCTTACGCGGCGTACGACAGCCGCCTGAAGTTCGCTGTGCCAAAGCAGGCGGGCAAGGCGAATCCGGCCTGCCGCTGCGGCGACGTGCTGCAAGGTAAATGCAGGCCCGTCGATTGCCCCGTTTTCGGCAAGGCCTGCACGCCGGACCATGCCGTTGGCGCCTGCATGGTGTCGCACGAAGGGACGTGTGCGGCCTTTTATCAATACGGAGGAATTTAAATGGATACAGTAGTTACATTGGCTCACGGCGCCGGCGGCGCCAAGACGGCGGCGTTGATCGACAGTGTTTTTAAAGCTCATTTTTCGAATCCTGAATTTACCGGTGACGATGCGGCAATCCTGTCGATCGGACAGGAGAAGCTGGCGTTTACGACGGACGGCTTTATCGTTTCGCCGCCTGAATTCAAGGGCGGCAATATCGGCAAACTGAGTATCTGCGGCACCGTCAACGATCTCGCTTGCATGGGGGCTAAGCCCCTGTATCTTTCCTGTGCCTTCGTCATTGAAGAAGGATTTCCGCTGGCGAAGGTGGAAACGTACGCGGCGGCGATGGCGGAGACGGCTGCCGCGGCCGGCGTCCGCATCGTCGCCGGTGATACGAAGGTAGCCGGCAAAGGGCAGGTGGACAATCTCTTTATCACGACGACCGGCATCGGCGTCGTGCAGGACGGTATTCAAACGTCAGGATCGCTGGCTAAACCGGGTGATGCCGTTATTGTCAGCGGCGATGTCGGCCGCCATGGTTGTACGATTTTGTTGGCCCGCGATAAATACGGCATCAATGCCGAAGTCGACAGCGATTGTGCACCGTTGTGGCAGACCGTGGAGTCGCTCTTTGCCGTGACGAAAGACCTTCATGTTCTGCGCGATGCCACGCGCGGCGGCGTCGGTACGGTTCTTTACGAAATTGCCGGCCAGAGCCGCGTCGGTATCCGGCTCGACGGCTCTGCCGTTCCCGTGGCTCCGGCTGTCCGCGGCGTTTGCGGCATGCTCGGGTTGGAACCGCTTTATCTCGCCTGTGAAGGAAGATTGGTTATCATTGCACCGCAGGAACATGCCGCTGCGCTTGTCGATGTGCTGCGGCAGGGGCCGTATTCGCAGCACGCCGCCGTCATCGGCACGGTAACTGCCGAATTCGCCGGGCAGGTAACAGTGACGACGGAAATCGGTGCGCAGACGCTGCTGCCGCCTCCCGGCGGAGAGCTGCTGCCGCGGATTTGCTGAAACGGGAGAGAACGATGATTTATGAAAACGAAATACATCCCGACGTTATTTCGCCTGTAGTGACGCCTGACGGTGCCGAAATACGGATTGGCGACGCGGCTTATCCGCGCCCTTTTCGGATCGGGCTGCAATATGCGTCGCCGGCGCGCGGCCATTGGACGATTGCCCACTCGCCGTTGCTCATTCCCGAATGCCACGAGATTTACGTCTGCTGCGCCTGCTGCCTGCATGGCGTCGTCCTTTCGGCCGACGAGGTGCCGGGCGGCGCTGCACGGTTTTCCATGGTGACCTTGACCAATGAAAATATCATTAAAGGAAATCTGGAAGAAATGATGATCGACGGCATTGCGCATATCATTGAAAATCTGCCGCACCGGCCCAAATGTGTCGAAGGGTTTACGAGCTGCATGCAGCATTTTATGCACATCGACCTGCACGTCGTTTACGGGGCGTTGCGGCGCCGTTTTCCCGATATCGATTTTATTGACGGCTACATGATTCCGACACTGCAACGCCGTTTTACGCCAGATGTCCTGGGACGGCGGCAGCTGCTGCGGGCCGTGACGAAACTGCCGCGCCGCCGGGCCGTCAATGTTATCGTCAATTACTATCCTGTCGATGCCGAAAATGAATTGACGGTCATGTTGCGCGGCAGCAAGTGGGAAATCCAAGATTTTGCCGCCTGCAAAACGTATGAACAGTATAAAAATCTGGGAAGCGCCGCGGCCAATCTTTATTTTTTGCCTAATGCGGCGGCGGCGGCGAAAGATCTGGAGCGCCGTCTCGGCCAGGAAGCGATTTACGTGCCTTATACGTATTCTTACGAAGAACTGCGGGCCAATTTGCGCCGCGTCGCCGAGCGTTTCGCGCTGGAATTGCCGGATACGGACGGCTATGAGCGGGCCATCGAGACGAAGGCGAAGGCATTGCTGGCGCGCGTCGGCAAGACGCCCGTCGCCATTGACTATACGGCGACGCCCAGACCGTTGAGCCTGGCCCGTTTTCTGCTTGACCGCGGTTTTTCCGTCTATGCCGTTTATCTCGACAGTATCAGTTGTGACGAAGAGGCTGATTTCCGGTACCTGCAAAGCGCTTATCCGCACCTGTCGCTGCGGTCGACGTCGCACTACAAGCGGCGGTTGTTGAAACGGGATGATAATGAACGGTACGGGAAGGTGTTGGCAATCGGGCAGATGGCGGCATATTTTACGAATACGCCGCATTTCGTCAATCTTATCGAAAACAGCGGTTTATATGGTTACGTCGGCATCTTGAAGCTTCTCGACCTGATCGGCGACGCCGGCGAAGAAACAAAAGATGTACGGTCCATTATTCAAATTAAAGCTTGGGGGTGTCGCGGGTGAAACAGGCACAGCGCGTGCTTTCTACGTATGCCGTCGACCTTTTCGGCATGGCGTCGGCGCTTTTCGAGTTGGGCGGGCTGATCGTCATGCACGATGCGTCCGGGTGTAATTCGACATATAATACGCATGACGAGCCGCGATGGTACGATACGCCGAGCATGATCTATATTTCGGGTCTGCGTGAAATTGACGCGGTGCAAGGCGATGACAGCCGGCTCATCGACGATATTGCCGCTGCCGCGGCAGAGACGCGCCCGCAGTTCATCGCCATCGGCGGCAGTCCGATGCCCAACGCCATCGGTACGGATTTTCAAGGAATCGAAAAGGTGACGGAAAGGCGGACGGGGATTCCGACTTTCGGGTTCCGTACCGACGGTATTCACAGTTATCTGCCCGGCGCCGGCGAAGCGTATGTGGCCTATGCCAAACGGTTTCTCCGGGAGCCGACGAAGGCGCCGCAGCTGCCGGCGCGGCGCGTCAATCTCCTGGGGCTGACGCCTCTGGATTTTTCCGTTGTCGGCAATGCGACGACGTTGAAAAAACTGCTTGCTGATCGGGGGCTGATTCTGCAGTCGTCATGGTCTATGGGAGATGGTCCCGAGCGGTTGGCGCAGGCGGCTGATGCCGACGTCAATGCCGTCGTTTCAGCGACCGGTTTTTACTTGGCGCAATATATGCAAGAAGCATATGGCATCCCGTATGTCGTCGGCATTCCCGTCGGCGCTGCCGGTGAAGCGGCTTGGATTGCCGCACTGCAGCGCGGCGACATGGCGTATCTGACCGGACTCAGGGGAACGGAAAAGCGGCTGAAGGCGAAGCATGCCATGGCGGAGTTGAATGCCTGGAAGGCGGAGCAGGTGTATGACGACAGCCCTTGCGATCTGGTACTGATCGGCGAGCCCGTCTGGCTCCTGTCGCTGCGGCAGTTTCTGCGGCGGCGGCAGCCGTCGGCGTCGATCCGGCTCATTTGCCCTATGGCCGATGCGCCGTCGCTGCTCTTAACGGACATTGCCGCCGTTAGCGTCGAAGACGTACTGCGCAGCGAATGCCGCAAAGGACGGCGTGTTATTGCCGATCCCATTTACAGCCGGCTCTTGCCGGAAGAAGCGGGAAAGTTCATCTCCTTTCCCCATGAAGCGTATTCGGGACGGCATTACCGTCGGGATATTCCCCTTTTCATCGGCAGCGCCATGGAGGCGTGGGCTGATGAAAAGAACTTGTGAGGGAGGACTCTGCAATGAGGAAAGTTGCCATTTACGGTAAAGGCGGCATCGGCAAGTCGACGACGACTGCCAACGTGGCGGCGGCGCTGGCGCTTCTGCAGCGGCAAGTCATTCAGATCGGCTGTGATCCGAAGGCCGATTCGACGCTTAATCTGCTTCACGGGGAGCCCGTCATGCCGGTTATGGACTATTATCGGAAGTATACGGCGGCGCCTGATTTCGATCATTTGGGAAAATACGGTTACGGCAACGTTTTTTGTATCGAAACGGGCGGGCCGACGCCGGGCCTCGGCTGTGCCGGCCGCGGCATTATTGCCACCTTCGATTTGCTCGAAGAACTCGAGGTTTTTGAGCGGATCCGGCCTGACGTGGTTCTCTACGATGTGCTTGGCGACGTCGTTTGCGGCGGCTTCTCGTCGCCTATTCGCGACGGCTACGCCAAGGAAATATTTATCGTCACATCCGGGGAAAAGATGTCCCTTTATGCGGCTGCCAATATCTATCGGGCCGTGCGGAATTTTCGCGACCGCGGCTATGCGCAAGTCAAGGGAATTATCCTCAATCGGCGCGACGTCGATGCCGAGTACGAGCGCGTTCGCGTCTTTGCCGACGCGTGCGGCGTTCCCATCGTTGCCGATATTCCGCGGAGCAAAGAGATTCAGTATTACGAAGACCGCGGCATGACCGTCGTCGAAGGAGACCGCACGCTGCCGGTCAGTCGGACGTATATGGATTTTGCCGCAACGTTGGTCGCCGATGACTGAGACGGGAAGGAGCGAGTTTGTGGAGAAGGAACAGGATCAACTGCGCCGCATACGACGGCTTCCGCCGGCTGTACAGCTGGCTACGGCAGGGCTTGACGGCGCCGCCTGTCTGGCCTACGTGGCCCGTCATTGCGCGGCGGACTGTCCAACTGCGCCGGTGATGTCGCAATGTTGCTCGTGGCAGGCGGACTTTACAGCGGCGGCGCCGCCGAAAAAGATCAATTTACTTGGCGTTATTTCGCCGGAACAGAGGCGGGACGCCGTGCGTTTTTTGCAGCGTCAGGGGTTTATCGTACATGGCGTATGGGGCTGCGGCGGCGATTTTGACGACCTTGTTCGAGCCGGGGCAGCGGCCGCCAATCTCGTCGTCACGGCGGCAGGCCTGCCGGCGGCCGCCGTTTTGCAGGAACGGTTCGGACAGCCTTATGTCGCCGCCGCGGCTTTGAACGACGCGGTGACGGCGGCGTTGAAACTCGCCGCTGCCGACGGGCGGTCCCGCTATCTGCCGGAAGAGGGGGAGTACGGATGGGATTAAATGATACGCCGTCAGGAGAGCGGCTGCATATCGGGTTTTTCGGTTGCCGCAATGCCGGCAAATCGAGCGTTGTCAACGCCGTAACGGGGCAGAATCTGGCGATTGTTTCCGAGACGAAGGGGACGACGACGGATCCCGTTTACAAGGCCATGGAACTCTTGCCGCTCGGGCCGGTCATGATCATCGATACGCCCGGCTTTGACGATACGGGCAAGCTAGGTGAACTGCGCGTGAAAAAGACGCGGCACGTGTTGAACAAGACGGATATCGCCGTCGTCATCGTCGACAGTACCGTCGGGTTGCGTCCTGTCGATGAGGAGATCATCGCTCTGATCGAAGCGAAAAAAATCCCATATCTGCTCGTTTGGAACAAGACCGATCTGCAAGCGCCGCACCTCGGCGGCGAGCGGGAACTGGCCGTCAGCGCCGCTACGGGCGCCGGTATTTGGGAATTAAAAGAACGCCTTGGCGCCACCGTGCCAAACAGTGAACGTGTGCCTATTGTGGCCGATCTGGTTAAGCCGCACGATCTGGTGCTTCTCGTCGTACCCATCGATTCGGCGGCGCCGAAGGGCCGTCTGATCCTGCCGCAGCAGCAGACGATCCGCGAAGTCCTGGACAGTGACGCCGTCGTTGTCGTCGTCAAAGAAAACGAAGTCGCCGCGACGCTGACCCGTCTCGGCACGGCGCCGGCCTTAGTCATCACCGACAGTCAGGCCTTTCAAACGGTGGCGGCGCAGACGCCCGATTCGATCTTGCTGACGTCTTTTTCGATCCTTATGGCTCGGCATAAAGGACTGTTAGCCAGCGCCGTCCGCGGCGTGGCGGCCGTCGAGACGCTGCATAATCACAGCAAGGTGCTGATTGCCGAAGGCTGTACGCATCATCGCCAATGCGATGACATCGGCACGGTAAAGATTCCGCGCTGGCTGCAGCGGCATACCGGTGCGGCGATCACGTTCGAAACGGCGAGCGGTACGGAATTTCCCGACGATCTGTCCCCGTATGAGTTGATTATTCACTGCGGCAGTTGTATGCTTAATGAGCGGGAAGTGCAGTACCGCATGAAATGTGCGGCGGACCAAGGCGTAGCCATGACGAATTACGGGATTTTTATTGCCTACGTGACGGGGATCTTAAAGCGAAGCGTCCGTGTCTTTCCCGATGTATACAAGACGTTATGAGGTGATGCACGATGAATAAACTCGGATTGATCGGCGGCATCGGGCCGGAATCGACGGTGCTGTATTATAAAGAAATCGTTTCGGCTGTGCAACAGGCGGAGGGACGCCCTTTTTTTCCTAATTTGACGATCGAAAGTCTCAATGTTTTCAAGATTCTTTCGTATTGTTCGACGAAAGATTACTATGGCCTTATCGACTATGTCGGCAAAGGCATTGCCAATTTGGCCGGTGCCGGCGCCGATTTTGCCGCATTGACAGGCAATACGCCGCACCTCGTTTTCGACGAGCTGCAGCGCCGCTCGCCCATTCCCCTCGTCAGCAGCGTGGAAGTGACCTGTCAGGCTGCCGTGGCTGCCGGCATGAAGCAGGTCGCGCTCTTGGGGACGATTTTTACGATGGAAGAAGACTTCTTCAAAGCTCCCTTCCGTCGACACGGTATTCGTGTCGTCATTCCGACGGCAGAAGAACGGGGCTTTATGAAAGAAGCGATTGAAAAAGAACTGGAATTCGGCATCGTTCGTGAGGAAACGCAGGCAAAATTGGGCGACATTGCCCGGAGACTGGCGCGGCAAGAGGGAGCGGAAGCCGTCATCTTAGGCTGTACGGAGCTGCCACTGGCCTTTAAAGATGTCAGCAGCCCCGTACCGTATTTGGATAC
This sequence comes from Megasphaera vaginalis (ex Bordigoni et al. 2020), assembly GCF_900240295.1. Taxonomy (NCBI): domain Bacteria; kingdom Bacillati; phylum Bacillota; class Negativicutes; order Veillonellales; family Veillonellaceae; genus Megasphaera; species Megasphaera vaginalis (ex Bordigoni et al. 2020). The sequence continues at coordinate 26,661 of NZ_OEQB01000004.1, read as the reverse complement.
GATGCGGCTCCATATTGCCGAACTTGTTCGGCAGATATTAGCGGCGGAATCGTTAAAAAAGACAGTAGAGGAATAACCTCTACTGTCTTTTTCGGTCAGCCGCGATTTTGCAGCCGAGATAGAGTGCAACGGCGTCCTTGAACCGATGAGGGTCGTATCCGGTGGCATTTTTGATTTTTTGCAAATGATAGGTTAAGGTATTTTTATGAATAAAGAGCGAAGCGGCTGCTCCTTGCAGGGACAGATTATGTTCAAAATAGGCCATGAGATAACGCCGTTCTTTTTCACGGAGATTAGCGACGGTATTGGTCAGGTAACAGCGCCGCTGCGACTCGGAGAGGGAACCGATCAACAGCTCAAGCGTCAACGTTTCGTAGCGGCCGACAGCAAGCGCCGCCGGCAGAGACTGCAAGACGATCAGCGCTTCTTCGTAGGACTGCCTGACTTGTTCCAACTGGTGCGGCGTCCCGATCGCCAGCCGAATGATGCCTTTGTTTTCCTGCGCCAATTTTTTTAAGGCACGATGCCACGTTTGATAGCGAGACTCTTCGCTGAGCAAGATATAATGATTCGGATACTCCGCCAAGTAAAAGACCGTTCCCGTTTGCTTAAACGCCGCATATACCCGTTGTTCGATCATCGACAGATTGGCAGGATTGTAGTGATGATTCAATTCAATGAGAAGACAACGATACGGTTCTGTCAAGGACAGGCCGTTTTTTTGTATGTAAGCGACGAGGAATTCGTGCGCCGGCAGCGGGCCGTGCAGCAAACTTTGAGCAATATAGCGTGTGTGGGTTCGTTCGGTATGCGCCTTTGCTTCCAACTCCTGCTCCCGTAAGATGAGCGTCGTGATTCGCTGGGCCAAGTAGGCATACCGCCGCACCTTTTCCGGCGCACCGGTGATGCCGATGACGGCGATCAGCTTGCCGTGATAGGTGAAAGGAAGATTGACGCCGCAGTGAGTGCCGTAAAATACATTTTCCTCCGTAACTTCAATGGCCGTTCCTTCTTTGGCGACGGTGTGGCCGATTTCGTGGTACGTGCCGACGCGCTTCGCATCGGTACTGGCGTAAATTATTCCGTCAGGGCTGATATAGTTTGCATCGTAGGTGCAGGTGTCCTTGACGGTGTCGACGATCTGTTGAGCTAAGCGCCGGCTGATATGATTGGATAGCATTGCAGTTTCCTCTTGGTTTTTATCATTTTTATATTAGTCTATAGACTGATATATGTATTATATTACACCGTATAATTGGTCTTAACAACATGTACAAGAGGATAAGAAGAACAGTATGATAAAGAAAACAGGCCATACCATCAATAAGGAGGTTTGCCATGAAAACAGTAATAGCGATCGATTCATTAAAAGGGAGTCTGTCGTCAGTGGAAGCGGGCGATGCCATTCGAACGGCTATTTGCCGCGTGCAACAAAATGCCGATGTCGTGATCAGGCCCTTGGCTGACGGCGGTGAAGGTACAGTGGAGGCCTTAACGCACGGCATGGGCGGCGCGCTGCAGACCGTCTCCGTTACCGGTCCTTTAGGCGAACCGGTCCGGGCCGTGTACGGCATCGTTCGCGGCGATACGGCGGTGATCGAAATGTCGGCTGCCGCCGGTCTTACTTTGGTTGACGCCGCTAAGCGGAATCCGCTGTATACGACGACATATGGCGTCGGAGAATTAATTCGCCATGCCATTGGACAGGGCTGTCGCCGTTTTATCGTCGGCATCGGCGGCTCGGCGACGAATGACGGCGGCGTGGGCATGTTGCAGGCCTTGGGCTACGGCATGCTCGATCATGAGGGACGGCAGGTCCCCTTCGGCGCTATGGGCGTCAAAGAGCTGGCAACGATTACGCAGGATGAAGTACTGCCGGAACTGCGTGACTGCGCTTTCCGCATTGCCTGTGACGTGACCAATCCGCTGTGCGGCACAGCCGGCTGCAGCGCCGTCTTCGGACCGCAGAAGGGAGCGACGCCGGCGATGATCACGGCGATGGACGGCTGGCTGAAACAATACGCCGCGTTAGCCGGTCGGTCTTTTAGCCGGGCCGATCCGCAACGATCGGGAACGGGCGCTGCCGGCGGATTAGGTTTTGCTTTTCTGACCTTTACCAATGCCGTACTTGAATCGGGTATACAGATTGTTTTAGATGAAACGCGTCTGGAAGATTACGTGAAGACTGCCGATTTGGTCATTACTGGCGAAGGCCGCATTGACGGCCAGACCGTCATGGGCAAGGCTCCGATCGGCGTTGCTGCCATGGCGAAAAAATACGGTAAGCCTGTCGTCGCCTTTGCCGGCTGCGTTACGCCGGCTGCGAAGACCTGCAATGAGCACGGCATCGACGCCTATTTCCCGATCCTGCAGCGGACGGAATCGCTGGCGGAGTGCCTCAAGCCGGAAACGGCGCGGCAAAATATGATCGATACGGTGGAACAAGTCTTTCGCCTGTTGGCGACGGCCATACATACCATTTAAGCATTTCTCATGGCCTTGGAGGCGACGAAACAGGCCCGGTGCGAGATCGTGGATTATCTTGCGCCGGGCCGGCGGTCTTTTCGTATTTACAAATACGGCGGCAATCGGTATGATAGAAAGCATCAGTAGGAAAGGAGTGGTGATGATGGGACCGTTCATGGCCGGTATTTTTTGGTTGGTCAAACAACGGGAGATGATTCGGACGGGCGTACGGCTAATCGCCAAGTTCGCCTTTCTCCTATACCTGCTTTACGGAGCCGTCGCCTGGTTTTACGGCGGCATAGAACGGGAACGAAGGCGTCTTTCTTTAGTCCATACCTTGGTTGCCGTAGCGACTGCGTCGGGGTTTTCCTTCGGTATCGGCCGCTTTTGGCCGCGGCCGCGCCCTTTCGTGACGCGGCGAAAGAAAGCTTGGATAACGCATAAAGACAATCCGTCATTTCCCAGCAATCATACCATGAACGGCGCCGTCGTTACGGCTGCGGCCTTTCACTGCCACAGTCAGGCGGCGCCGTTTTTAGCGATCGTCACGCTGGTCATAGGACTGAGCCGCGTGGCCTGCCGTCTCCATTATGTGTCAGATTTGCTTGGCGGTATCGCTGTAGGGCTCTTCAGTTATGCCTTTACCGTATCTTTTGCGCCGTTTCAGCGGTTTTCCAAGTGTCTTCTGCACTTCTTGGCTTACGTTACGGACGATCTTGCGCCCGCTTTTCTGCAACGGCGCCGGTCCGATCGGTAACAGCGTTACGACTGCACCGTGACTTCAGGATTTTTTTCTCCGAACTTGGCTAACAATGCGGCGATGATCTCCGCGCGGTCGTCGCCCTTTTTTTCGCTGTTTTTAATCAGCTTGTAGGCTTGGAAGAGCGGGGACGGGCCGATTTCGGAGCTGAAAAAGCCGATGCCCTGATTCCAGGCGAGAAGCTCGAAAACATCGTCTAGCGCCGCCGAATCGAGGCCGTGAACATACGCTTTGACGAGCTCCCGCGTCGCTTGGCGGATGCGTCCGGCGCCGACGGCATTGGCCAGCGAAAGCAAAAGGCGCATTTCGTACGATAAGCTGCGTTTCGCGTCATTCCACGTGAGATCCCAGAAGTCAACGGCAATTTTGCCGAGGCCTTCGTCAATCAGGGGATAGTTCAGCAGGGCCAGAGGCCGGAACGGCGGCGCTGCCGACTCGCTTACCTTCGTGCGGCAGAAGTACGTGTGGAATTCGGTTTCACCTGTTTGTTCGGTGTGGTATTCAAACCCCATCGCTGCCAGGGATTCATAGAGAGGGCGAGGTTCAAAAGTCTGAATGATGGTCAGTCCTTCCCCTTCTTTTAAAGCCGCGGCCTGTTTTTGCAGGCCCGGAAAGAAGTTTCCTTGTACGTGGCGGACGTCGATCGTCTTGAATGTATTCATTTTATCTTGCCAGTTTTCAAATGCCATAAGAATCATCCTTTCGTTTTTTGGAAAGCAGATACATTTCCTTACGCGATTAGTATACGAAAGGGAAGCTGTTTTTTCTGTAACATAAGTTACAAAATAACAAAAGACTGCCGGAATTATATTCCGGCAGTCTTTTGTCAAATATACGCTGCCAATTTTTCCTGTTGTAAAACGGTGATGCTGTTTTTTTGGCAGGAGATAATCCCTTCTGCAGCCATCCGTCCCAATTCACGGGACAGTGACGGCCTGGCCACGTTCAGGTAGGCGGCCAGTTCTTCCCGCGTCAGCGAAAGCGGCAATGTAGAACCTGTCAATGGCTGGCTCAGGATGAAACGAGCCAGTTTTTCACGCAGCGTAGTGCTGCTGAGGATCATCAGCTTGCGGCTCATCATGTACGCTTTTTGCGCGAAAATTGTCAGCAAATTTTGTTGCAGTACGGCCGTAATGGCCTGAACAGACGGATCCGGATCGTGAAAGATCGCCTGATTGATGGCAAGGATCGCGGTGTTTTCGGCGGCGACGGCATTTTTGTCATACGTCGGCTGTCTCATGAATGCATAGATTTCGCCGATCAGATCGCCCGGCTCCGTAATGTGTGCAAAAACCATCTGTTTTCCTGACGGCGTATCTTTGGCGATCAAAACGGCGCCTTGCAGCAGCAGGAGCATGCTGTCCGGCACGTCTCCTTCCCAAAAAATGCGCTCACCGGCGGCATAGGTGCGGACACGGCTGTAGCGGCTGCAACGTAACGTTTCGCGCTGCGACGGCGATAAGGTGCGGCAGAGGGCGCAATGTTCGGGAATTTGCCCTGCCGGCGGCATCAGTGTTTCTGGAGAAAGGCGTCGAATCCGGCATAGACGGCGCTGTCCCCGAGTTCTTCTTCAATGCGCAAGAGTTGATTGTATTTGGCGACGCGTTCGCTTCGATTCGGCGCGCCGGTTTTGATCTGGTCGGCATTCAAGGCGACGGCGAGATCGGCAATCGTCGTATCTTCCGTTTCGCCGGAACGATGGGAAACGATGGCTGTGAAACCGGCGTGGTGAGCCATTTTGATGGCATCGAGCGTTTCGGTAACGGAACCGATCTGGTTTAATTTGACCAGGATCGAGTTGGCGCTGCCGTTGGCAATGCCCTTGCCGAGGCGTTCCGTGTTGGTGACGAAGAGATCGTCGCCGACGAGCTGTACTTTATCGCCTAAAGCGGCCGTCATTTCTTTCCAGCCGTCCCAGTCTTCTTCATCGAGACCATCTTCAATGGAGTAGATCGGGTATTTTTCAACGAGTGATTTCCAATGGGCAATCAATTCGCCGGACGTATATTTGGTGCCTGCCTTCGGCAGAATATATTCGCCGACGTTAGCGCTTTTCCATTCGCTGGATGCGGCATCGATGGCCAGGACGAAATCTTCGCCCGGCGTGTAGCCCGCTTTTTCGATGGCGTCGAGAATATAACGGATCGCTTCTTCATCGCTGCCGAGGTCGGGCGCAAAGCCGCCTTCGTCACCGACGGAAGTAGCCAAGCCGTTCGCTTTCAGCAGAGCGGCCAAGGCGTGGAAGACTTCGGTGCACCAACGGAGTCCTTCGCGGAAGGAAGGGGCGCCGACAGGCATGATCATAAATTCCTGCACGTCTACCGTGTTTGCGGCATGGGCGCCGCCGTTGAGAATATTCATCATCGGCACGGGCAGGCGATTGCCGGCGACTCCGCCGAGATAACGGTATAACGGAATGTTCAGCGCATTGGCGGCCGCTTTGGCGCAGGCGATGGAGACGGCGAGGATAGCGTTTGCGCCGAGCTTCGATTTATCCTTCGTATCGTCGGCTTCTCTCATGATGCGGTCAATGCCGTACATGTCAAACGGATCGGCGCCGAGAAGCGCGTCGTTGATAACGGTATTGATGTTTTCGACGGCAGTCAGCACTCCTTTGCCGCCGAAGCGGCTCTTGTCGCCGTCGCGCAGTTCTAACGCTTCAAACTGTCCCGTCGAAGCGCCGCTCGGCGCCGTGCCTCTGCCGACGGTGCCGTCGGTCAGGACGACTTCGGCTTCCACTGTCGGATTTCCGCGGGAATCGATAATTTCGCGGCCGTAAACAGCTTCAATTTTAATCATTTCCATTAGCATCTACTTCCTTTCGTTTTAACCCTTCGCTTATGCGGCGGCGCAATGTCGGAATCTGTGTCTTTTCCACCTGTTTGCCGGCGTACACGAAGGTCACGTTACCTGTTTTCAGGCAGGCGTGTACAGTGTTGATGAAATCAGGGAGATCTGGCTGTTCGTCCAATTCACGATTATAGGAGACAATGAATTCTTCGTAGCCTATTTCGCCGTTGTGATAAGCTTTGCGCAGCGTCGTTGACGGCGTGACGGCTTTCGCCCAAATGGCGATTGCCGCCCTTTCCTTCGATAAACCGCGCGGCCAGAGGCGATCGACGAGAATACGGCAGCCGTCTTCGGCTGTCGCTTCTTCGTAAACGCGCTTCCAATGAATTGTTCCCATCCGGCATACCTTCTTTCGTTTTTAAGTATATATGAAATCCGTCGATCTAGCTACCGGTCAAATGATAAATTATTGTATAAAATCATAAAAAAACAAGAAAAGACGAACTGATGAAAGTCAGTTCGTCTTTTCCGGCAAAGCATTATTTTTCTTCAGCCGTAAATTTTGTCGAGACGACGTGGTGAATGAAATATACGATGGAAAGGACAAAGGCGAGCAGACCGAGCATATCGGCTGTGCTGCTGAAGTCTTTGCCGACGAGGGCAAGGGGATCTTCGCTGCCGCCAGAGGTAATGGAGATGACGATGACGATGGCGATAATGACGCCGATCAAGCTTTCGCCGACGATCAGGCCGGAGGCGAAAAGGACACCGCGATGCGTGCAGGCATCAACATCTTCTTTTTCGTGACCAGGACTGCGTTGTGCCGCGCGGGTATGGAGATGCCGGTTCAGAAAATAACCGATGACGGAGCCGATGACCAGGGGAATTTCCAAGGTCGGCGGCAGGTAGATGCCCATGCCGACGGCAAGGGGCGGCAACGCGAGGGATTTGGTATTGCTCTTTAACAGCATATCAACAATGATGACGGCGATACCGACACCGATACCGAAGAGAATATATGTCCAGTCAAGACTGGAATCGAAGATGCCTTGTGCGATAGTGGTCATCAAGGTTGCCTGCGGTGCAGCCAGCGCTTGCGACGGATCCATGGTGGCGCGGGGCAGGGCGCCGGTGAAGCCGTAAGCCTGATAGAGCAGATTGAGAACAGGCGCGATGGCGAAAGCGCCGATGATGGAGCCGAGAATCAAGGCCACCTGCTGTTTCCACGGCGTTGCGCCGACGATATAGCCCGTCTTCAAATCTTGCAGGTTGTCGTTGGAAATAGCGGCGACGCTGACGATGACGCTGGTAATGAAAATGGCCAGTGCCGTTGCGAATTTCGTTCCTTCTGCCGTTTCAAAGACACCGAAGGATGAACCGATGCCCAAGACGACGAGGGACGAAACGATGATACCGAGGATACCGATGCCGGAGATCGGGCTGGCAGACGTACCTATCAAGCCGGCCATGTAGCCGCAGGCGGCGGCGACGAAGAAGCCCATGAGCATGGCGACGAGGATACCGACGACAATGTAGACGATCGTGACGGTAGTCGGCAGGCCGGCGGAGCCGACGAAGCTCCAGAAGGTGATCAAAAGACCGATGACGATGGCCAGGAAAACGAGACCGACAGATTTTGGCGTCATGTCGATATCGGTATGGTGAAGCAGCTGTTTTTCTTCCGTATCGTTGGAGCGGATCGCGTCAATCGACATCTTGATGCCGTCAATTACGGGTTTCAGAAGGCGAAGTAAGGTCCAAATAGCGGCGATACCGATGCAACCGGCGCCGATGAAGCGGACTTTTTGGGCCCAGACGGCTTTGGCGAAAGCGGCGGCGGCCTGACCGTCGGCCGGGGTGAGAACGCTCGTCAAATAAGGAACGAAGACGACCCAAGCCAGCAGTGTACCGACTAAGATGGCGATACCGCTGGCGATGCCGATCAGATAGCCGGCGCCGAGCAGAGCCATGGAGAAGCCGAGGGGAAGCTGTGTAGTCGCTTTACCGATTTGGATCCAATGGCTGAATTCGGATGAAAAAATGTGGAAGCCGTTGGCGCAGAGGCTGAAGAGACCGGCCAGTCCCGTACCTTTTAGAATATCTTTCATACCGGTTTCTTTTTTCTGAGCAGCGTCATCCTCTTTGCTTGCACGGGAATCACTGCCGACTTTCAGAATTTCCGCAGCGGCCAGGCCTTCCGGATAAGGCAGATCGCTGTTGACGACCATGGCGCGGCGCAAGGGAATGGTGAAGAGCACCCCTAAAGAGCCGCCGCAGGCGCAAAGCAAGAGGGTCTGCAAAAAGGGAAACCCTTGCCAGTAACCGAGCATTAAGAGACCTGGCAAAATAAAGATAATTGCCGATAGCGTGCCGGCAGCCGAAGCCTGTGTCTGTACCATGTTGTTTTCCAAAATATTGGAATCCTTGAACATGCGCAGGATGGCCATGGAGATGACGGCCGCCGGAATGGATGACGAGAAGGTCAGGCCGACTTTCAGGCCTAAGTACACATTAGAAGCCGTAAAGATGACGGTGATCAGCATGCCGAGAAACATGCCGCGGAACGTCAACTCCGGCAATGTGGGATAAGTCGTTCCCGTCACGTTGGGTTGAGAATTCATAACGTTTTCCTCCTTTTGAAAAGTATTGTAAAATGATAATAATATTGACAAACAATAATACCACACTATAGTATACACTGTCTTTGCAAATATGTCATTTTAAAATGGATAAATTGTAAATCATCTATTGGCCTTTTTAGGATAGATATCCGGCGTACGGGGATATTGTTATGCAGGAGATGAAGCAAACGTGGTATAATATAAAAAACGTGCATTCCGAAAAGGAGGGTATATTCAATGGAAGATAACGTGATTATGGAAGGAATCTTAAAGGAGTTTGAAGGCTTGGCAAAGCATCCTCGTCCGTCGCGCCATGAAGAAGAAGTCAGCAATTATATCATGGAACGTTTGGCCGAGCTCGGCATCCAAGGACGGCAGGACGAGGTATTCAATATCATCGCCGATGTGCCTGCGACGAAGGGAAAAGAAGCTGTGCCGCTGACCATTCTGCAAGGCCATATGGACATGGTCTGTGTCGCTAAACCGGGCGTTGCTTACGATCCGCTGAAAGATCCGATTCGGCTGAAGCTCGACGGTACCGTTCTTTCCGCCGACGGCACGAGTCTCGGGGCCGATGACGGCATGGCGATCGCTATCGCACTTTTTTTAATTCAACAAGATATTGAACACGGGCCGCTCCGCTTGATTTTTACTGTTGATGAAGAAACGGGTATGACGGGAGCCATTCATTTGGATCCTCGATACGTTGCCGATGCCACCTATGTTATTAATTGCGATTCCGAATCGCTTGACGTTATCGCCGTCGGTTCCGCCGGCAGCGTTCACACCCACTTCTGCCGCAGCCTTACGAGAGAGGCCGTTGCCAGCAATGCGGCGCTGACGGTCAAAGCGGCCGATTTTCTCGGCGGCCACTCAGGCGAAACGATCAACCGCGGCAAGAGTAATGCCGTTAAAGCTGTTGCCGCCGTATTGCAACGGTTGGCGGCGGCCGGTATTGATTACCGCCTGGCTGAGATCACCGGCGGCGTTGCCGCCAACGCAATTCCGGAAGAAGCGGCAGCCGTCATTGTTCTCGATCAAAGCGATGTAGCTGCCGCCATGCGGGCTGCTGTCGAAGAAGAGAAGGAAATCGCGACAGTCTACGGTGCCGTTGAAAAGAAGGCGACCGTTCATGCCGCACCTTGTGCGTTACCGGCAGATACCTTTTCGGCAGCCGACACAAAGGCTGTCGTCGATTTGATTACCTTATTGCATTGCGGCGTGTTTGCCATGAACCAGCAGTTGCCGACGTTGCCGGATTTGTCGGCAAGTCTCGGAACGATCAGGACGGAGAAAGACACGGTGAAGATCCAATATTTCCCCCGGTCCTCTGCCGATGCGCGTCTCCTTGAATTTGCCAGGACGCTGCCGGTTCTGGCCCGACTGACCGGTTTTTCCGTCGACATGGAACAGCCGGAACCGGCCTGGACGGCTAACCCGCAGAGTACGCTGACTCCGTTGATGGCAGCTTCCTTCCGCAGCGTTACCGGCAGGGAGGCGCGGATCGAAGCGATGCACGGCGGTTTAGAAACGGGGTATCTGTTCGCTATGAATCCGAAGCTTGACATCGTTTCCGTTGGGCCGACGACACATGCCATTCACAGCGCCGATGAATCGGTTGAACTGGATACGGCGGCGACACTCGTCCGTATTATTATCGATATACTCGGAAAGTTGAAATAAATTCTCGAATAAGTGGAGTCTAGAACGGTTTTGTAAAATTTTTGCAAGTGGTATTCATCTGGTATTAAATATAGTGCCAGATGAAAGAGGTGATACAAACGTGGTATTTATCACGTTTGTATCACCTCTTTGCTTGTTGGCCTCTTTTTTCCATTCTCAAAATGAGAGTGTATCTATTGCTTGCGAAATGGCTCTCATATACAATGGGCATATAAAGCAGAAAAATGTTAAAAGATGCACTAAAAAAGTATATTATTGATACTTTGTTTAATGCTCGGTACACATTTTTTATGTGATGTTCATATAACACATGAGAGGGTGAGTTTTTATGTCAAGCAAGAAAGTTTTTAAAACGATGGATGGGAATGAAGCGGCTGCCTATATTGCCTATGCATTTACGGAACTGGCTTCCATTTTCCCGATTACACCGTCGTCGCCGATGGCTGAACATGTCGATGAATGGGCAGCTCACGGCCGCAAGAATTTATTCGGAACAACTGTGCAGGTGCAGGAAATGCAGTCTGAAAAAGGTGCTGCCGGCGCTATGCACGGTGCGTTGAACACCGGCTCCCTGACGACGACCTTTACCTCCTCGCAGGGCATGATGATCATGCTTTCGAACATGTTCAAAGTTACCAGTGAACTTCTCCCCGGCGTTTTCCATGTTGCTTCCCGTACTGTTGCCACGAACGGGTATACCATTTTTGCCGGCCATGACGACGTTATGGCTATGCGCGGTACAGGCATCAGCATCATGGCTGAATCCAGCGTACAGGAAGTTATGGATCTGGCGGCAGTTGTTCATGCTACGGCTATTTCCTGCCGTGTGCCGATTTTGAACTTCTTCGATGGGTTCCGTACGTCCCATGAAGTGCAAAAGATCGAAGTTATTCCGTATGAAGAATTGGAACCGATGCTTGATAAAGAAGCTGTCCAGGCATTCCGTGACCGCGGCATGAATCCGGATAAACCGGAAGCCGTTTCGTTCTGTGAATCGGCGGAAGTGTATATGCAGCATCGTGAATCGCTGAACAAATTCTATGACCGTGTTCCCGACGTGGCCGAACACTACATGAAGATGATCGGCGACATTACCGGTCGCGAATATCATCTCTTCAATTATACAGGTGCTCCCGATGCGGAATATGTCATCGTTATCATGGCTTCCGGGGCGCAGACCGTCGAAGAAACGGTTCGTCATCTCGTAGCGCAAGGTGAAAAAGTAGGTTGCATCAACGTACACATGTTCCGCCCCTGGTCGGAAAAGCACTTCCTCGCCGCCATTCCGGATACGGTTAAGCGGATTGCCGTTCTGGATCGCACGAAAGAAACCGGCGCCAACGGTGAACCCTTGTACCAGAGTGTTGCCGCCTGCTTTGCCCGTATGGATAATGCGCCGCGCGTTTACGGCGGTCGTTACGGGATCGCTTCGAAGGAATTCCTGCCGGCTGATGTCGTAGCGGCTTTCGATAACCTGAAATCCTTTAACCCGAAACATGACTTTACGCTCAGCATTAACGACGACGTTACACATAAATCCCTGCCGCGCACGTGCAGTCTTGATCTTGGCGGTAAAGACGTCAAAGCTTGCAAATTCTGGGGCTTCGGTTCTGACGGTACAGTCGGCGCCAACAAGTCTGCTATCAAGATTATCGGCGATAACACGGACATGTATGCACAGGCATACTTTGCTTATGACTCGAAGAAGTCCGGCGGCGTAACCGTATCGCATCTCCGTTTCGGTAATGAACCGATCCTGATGCCGTATCTCATTAACAGTGCCGATTTTATTGCCTGCCACCGGCAGTCATACGTTCACTCCTTCGATCTTCTTCGCGGCGTGAAAAAAGGCGGCACCTTCCTTTTGAATACCGTCTGGAAACCGGAAGAATTGGATGAAAAATTACCGGCATCCCTGAAACGCGCCATTGCGAAGAATGAAGTCGAATTCTATATTATTGATGCTGTCGGCATTGCGCAGAAGATCGGGTTGGGCGGCCGTATCAACATGATCATGCAATCGGCGTTCTTCAAACTTTCCGAAGTCATTCCGCTGGATTTGGCGATCAGCAAATTGAAGGAATCCGTTGTTAAATCGTACGGCAAAAAAGGTCAGAAAGTTGTCGATATGAATAACGCAGCCATCGACGAAGGATTGACGAATATCGTCAAGATCAACGTTCCCGCTTCCTGGGCTGACGCTGTTGACGAACCTGCCGATCTGTCGAAGCATACGGAATTCTTTAAAGATTTCGCCATTCCCGTCAACCGTCTTGAAGGCGATGATCTTCCGGTCAGTGCGTATGCCGGCCGTGAAGACGGCAGATGGCCGACCGGCACATGCGCCGAAGAAAAACGCGGCGTTGCCATGTTCGTACCGAGCTGGGATGCCAATAAGTGTATCGGTTGTAATCAGTGTTCCTTTGTCTGCCCGCACGCCGCTATCCGTCCGTTCCTGCTGACGGAAGAAGAAGCCGCCAAGGCGCCTACCGGTTACCAGGATAAGGAAATTAAGGCTGCTCCCGGCTACAAATACAACATCGTCGTTTCCGTTATGGACTGCCTCGGCTGTTCCAGCTGTACACACGTCTGCCCGGCTAAGGCGTTGGAAATGAAGCCGTATGACGAAGAACAGTACAAAGCGGCTCTTTGGGATTATGTCATCGCTTTGCCGCAGAAACCGAATCCGAAGGACAAGATGACCGTTCTCGGCAGCCAGTTCGAACAACCGCTCCTCGAATTCACCGGGGCTTGTGCCGGTTGTGCGGAAACACCGTACTGCAAGGTTGTTACACAGCTCTACGGCGATCGCATGATGGTCGCAAACGCTCACGGCTGTTCCAGTGTTTGGGGTGGCAGCGCACCGACTTGCGGCTATACGAAAAATGAACAAGGTCATGGTCCCGCCTGGTCGACGTCGCTCTTTGAAGATAATGCCGAGTATGGCTTCGGCATGTTCTTGGCTGAAAAGACGGAACGCAAACTCCTGAAAGAATATATTGAAGCCGCGATGGATGTTGCCAGCCCGGAATTGCAGGCAGCTTTCAAAGAATGGCTTGATAAGATGATGGACAGCGAAGGTACTCGCGAACGGGCCGATAAAGTACAAGCCCTTCTGGAAGCGGAAAAAGACGGCAAAGAAGCCTTGGAAAAGGTTTACGGCTTGCGTCGGTTCCTCGTAAAACGCAGTCAGTGGATCTTCGGCGGCGACGGCTGGGCTTATGATATCGGATACGGCGGTTTGGATCATGTCCTGGCTATGAACGAAGATGTAAACGTCCTCGTATTCGATACGGAAGTATATTCCAACACTGGCGGTCAGTCTTCAAAAGCGACGCCGACGGCAGCTGTCGCGCAGTTTGCCGCAGCCGGTAAACGGACGAAGAAGAAGGACCTCGGCATGATGGAAGCTACGTACGGCTATGTTTATGTCGCACAGGTTGCTATGGGCGCCGATAAGAATCAATTCATGAAAGCCCTTAAAGAAGCGGAAGCATATCCGGGACCGTCTCTCATCATCGGTTACGCGCCTTGCATTAACCACGGTCTGAAGCTCGGTCAGGGCCAAAGCCAGCTCGAACAGAAACTGGCCGTTGAATCAGGGTACTGGCACCTTTGGAGATATAATCCGCTCCTCAAGAAGGAAGGCAAGAATCCGTTCATACTCGATTCTAAACCGCCAAAAGGTAATTTCCGCGAATTCCTCATGGGCGAAACACGCTTCTCGTCCTTACAGCGTACATTCCCTGAAATCGCCGAAGCTCTCTTCCAGAAGACGGAAGAAGATGCTAAAGAACGGTATGAAAGCTATGTACGGATGGAAAAATCCATGTCTTTAGATGTAAAAGAAGAATTGGAACTCACCAAATAATACATCCTTAAATGTGTCCAGTGAACACGAAACCCCTCGGGAATTTCCCGAGGGGTTTTCGTTATGGCCGCATATGTTCGCGACGTGCCGATCATGAATCGCGACTCCTGCTGAGCTGTCAAAACAAATATTTGGTAGCGTAACTGAGGTCCATGTACTGGGCGATGAGGTCATCATCAAAGCCGTATTCTTCATTGCGGTTCAGCCATTGCCCTACTTTCATCTTCATCTTCTTGCCGGCATTCAGCGGTTCCTCATACTCAATCCGCAACAGCCTGGCATCTTCCGATTTATTTTCAACGTGGATGAATAAGCCCTGTTCAAAGGTCAGCTCGAACACCTTACGGAAGGCGTGGGGGAGTTGGAATCCGAATGGCATGAAGTATTTTTGCACAAAGCCGTCGGCAATGAGGATCGAACCGGTATAATCCATTTCATGGGCCAAATCATACCGCAGATCGCCGGCAGGAGAATGGAAAGAAACCGGTGCGATACCGTCGATAACCGGCGCCGTACCGGATCCGGAATTGGTAAACAGCTTTAAAAGGCAAAGGTGCTTCGTATCGTTAATACCGAAAATACAGGAGTAACCGCGCAGGCAGGAATCGTCAAACATGAACGGGTGAATGCCGAAATCCTTAATATTGAAAAAAGAAGGAACCTTTTCAACAGCTACGATGCTGTATTTAAACGTATCGAAATTAAAGCCGTCAAAGAACTGAGCGCGCATAGTCGTACCTCCACCGGTGAAATAGTTTGCTTATACCCAGTGTACCATAATTCCGGCTAAAATGCCCGAAACGACGGAAACGGAAACAATGCCTGCGATGACGAGCTTCGGCATGATGTGATCAAGGACGGCTTTTTGTTCGGCTTCCGTGCTGCCGCAGGCGCGAGATACTTCAAGCGAAATAAGGTAGGTGCCGGGGAATCCGAAAAAGGCCGTGACTGCCATGGCAATGGACAATCTCCAGTCGAAATGCACGATTTTGCCGAAGATGACCGCTACGATGGCGCAGCTGACAGTACCTACGGCGAGGACGATGAGCAGCGGCAGGATCATGGAAAGAAGCATTTCCGGCGTGGTGCCGGTCAGTCCCAGGAATATGAGCGTAATCGCTCCGGCCATGACAAAAGAGAGTCCGTTGGCTTTTGTCAGACAATTTTCTTCAAGCAAACCGAGTTCGCGAAGAATGACGCCGAAAAACAGTCCGAAGATCAGAAAACTGATACCGGTTGCCTGACCTAACAAGGTGGAAATATAAGAAAGAAGTGCCAGTTTGCAAAGAATAATATTCGGCGTGCTGAATTTTTCGGGAATCGTAAAGCCCTTGAGGAGGTTCGGCTTTTCTGCCGCAGCCGTCGGTCCGGCCACGATGGTTTCGGCGTTGCCGCGGAATTCGTTGCAGACGCGATTGCCTTCTTTTTTGCAGAAATAGCTGGCGATCGGGATGCCGACAAAATTCTGGAAAACCAGAACCAATACGGCGAATACTTTGACATCAGGGCGGTTGAGAAGGTCGCCGACAGGAGACATGACCAGGTAGGCGACGACGCCGCCTGCCAGTACGGGGGCGCCGACGAGGGCATAGTACGTATCAATGAACAGACGGCCGATAAAGAAAACGCCGCCGGCGACGGCTATCGTCGCGAAGAGCGTGACAAAAACCGTTTTCCATTCAGCCGCGAAGTCTCGAATACGAATGGCCGTGCCGATATGGATGAGGAACATACAAACCGTTAATTTTGCAAAAGGCACGAGTCCGGAATCTGTGAAAATGGATGTCGGCAAGCCGCACCAGAAGCCTACGGTAAAGACAACGGCACAAAATAAAAGCATGGAGATGAACGCTTTGGTTTTGTCGGCGACAAAATCACCGAGAGAGTAAATAAAAAACAGAACCGCAAGTGCAGCTAAAGAATCCATGGAAAGCCCTCCTTTAAGGTGTCGTCAAGCGCTGAAGCGCTTTTTTGTATACAGTCAGCACATATTCCAGAGCCAAAGGCAGACCGGCTTCATCGGCTAAATAAAAAGCCGGGTTATGGTGCGGCGTCGGCGCGTGTGTCCCCGTCGGGTCGGCAAGGCCGAACCAGGCGATGGCGGCAGGCTTTTCCTGGCTGAAGTAAGCAAAATCTTCAGCGCCCAAATTGGGCGGTACATCGAGAACGTTGATGCCCAATTCCCGCGCCGCTTCCGCCATGATGGCCGCGCATTTTTCGTCGACGATACAGGCCGGATAACCGTAGACCAGGGCCACTTCGACAGCACAGTTGTGCGCTGCACAGATGGCTCGCCCCAAGCGGTCGATTTCCTTCATGATGGATTCGCGCACCTTTGTGTCCAAGACGCGGACGCAGCCGCCCATGCTGACTTTTTCCGGGATCACATTGGCAACACCTTCTACGCCGCAATGGAGGTAACTCACGGAGACGGTGCTGCTGGTCAGGGGATCACATTTCATTGCCGGGATCAAATGGATGGCAGTGATCAGTTCACTGGCCGGAATCAGCGGATTATTGGCAGTATGGGGAAAACCGCCGTGACCGCCTTTGCCGGTGATTTTAAAATCGTATGTGCCAACGGCGGCGAAACGGGTGCCGCCATGCACATCCAGCGTGCCGATCGGGCTTTCGGCGTTGACGTGAATTGCAAAAATATAATCGATCTTATCCATGATACCGTCTTTTACGAGTTGCACGGCTCCGCCGGGGAGGAATTCTTCTGCTTGCTCAAAAATGAAATAGATGGTTCCCGCAATGAGTTCGGGGTGTTTTGCCAAGATTTCCGCAGCCGCCATCAGGATTGCTGTGTGCGCATCGTGGCCGCAGGCGTGCATTACGCCGGGGACAGTGCTTTTATACGGCAGATCGTTGTTTTCGATCAGCCCGAGTGCATCGATATCGGCGCGCAGTCCGATGGCAGGACCGGGTTTGTTTCCTTTTAAACAGCCGACCGTACTGTTGCCGCTGATTCCTTCCAGTAAGGTGATGCCGGCCTTTTTCAGGCGGCTGCGGATCCATTGGGCCGTATGCTTTTCTTGGAAAGACAATTCCGGGTGAGCATGCAGGTATCGCCGATTTTCGACGAGTTCATGACCATATGCCGCGACCAGGTCTTTGATCGTATTATCCATCATCATAAACGCCTCCATTTTTTATAAACTTAACGTGGGATATACATACTATAACGCAAAATAAGTTTCCTAGCAAGTAACTATGGTTGCGAACAAGGGAACAAAAAACTACCTCGACAATTTCGTCGAGGTAGTTTTTTGGAGGATAGATGCTATTCCTTGATCAGAGAAGTCGTCTCACCGGTGATTTTCTTCGGCAGGAAGCGGCAGAGGGCGGTGCAGACCAGTACGGGAATAAGCCAGGCCAATCCCATTGTACCGAGGGGCATGGCGGCGATTATGTTGCCGGCCCAGGTCAGATGAGCGAATTGGCTGAGAATATCGATAAAGGCAATCAGTCCTGCTACGGTCACGGTGAGACACATGCCGGGATGGGAAAGAGCCGTAAATTTATTGACGATGACCAGAATGACAACGGCGATGGCGATGGGATAGACGAAAAGCAGACACGGCAGCGAAATGGTGATGATTTCATTGAGACCGAGATTGGCGATGGCAAAGCTCATGACGGAGCAAACCGTGACATATTGTTTGTACGTGAGTTTCGGGAATTCTGCGGCGAAAAATTGGGAAACCGATGCGATCAGGCCGACGGCTGTCGTAAAACAGGTAATGGAAATCATGACGGCCAGGAACCAGACGCCGACGGTGCCAAAAACGCGATAGGAAGCTTGTGTCAGCACGTAGGCGCCGAGATTTACCGACGGATCACCGTAAACTGCGGCAGGAATGGGAAAATGGTTGCCTAACAGGCCGAGCCCCAAATAGAGGAAGCTCATCAGAACGGCAACGGCGGCGCCGGCAGCCCAAACACTGCCATAGTATTCCTTTTTAGACGCGAAACCGAGTTGTCGCAACGTATCCAAGGCGATGAGCGAAAATGCGAAAGAAGCGATGGTGTCAACTGTATTGTAGCCTTCAATAAAGCCGGAGCCAAACGACGATTCGGCGTACTTGCCGAGGGGCTCCGTCAACGCCGGTGACGTGAAGGATAAGAGACCGAGAACAAAGAGGATAACGATCATGATGGCAAAAACGGGGGTCAACACTTTGCCGACGCGGGACAATAACTTTGAAGGCGTAATCGAAAGCCACCAGCCGAGACCGAAATAGAGCGCCGTATAGAAGAAAAGAGGTAACGGGCCGTTGCCGGCCAGGGGGAGAATGCCGACGGAAAAGGACGTTGCCGCCGTGCGGGGGATTGTCATCGTCGGGCCAATGACGAGATAAATGACCGTCAGAATAATGAGAGAAAACAGGGGTGATATTTTGCGGTTCATTTCAGCGCGAAAGCTGCCTGGATTAAACGTTCCCACGATTAAGGCGACGACCGGCATGCCGACGCCGGTAATGATGAAGCCCGCAATTGCGGACGGGAATGAGGCTCCCGACTGGAACCCGAGGGAGGGCGGGAAAATCAAATTTCCGGCGCCGAAAAAAAGACCGAATAACAATACACCGATCTGGATACCTTTGTGAAACATACATACGCCTCCTGCATTACAATATTTGTACATATTATATACACATAAACAGGCTTTGTTTTTGTGTACGATACAATCATAACCTGATTTTACCTAAGAGCAGTATATTCTGTCAAAAGAGGGCAAGAACCGTCTTTTATGAGGAAACAGGATAGGAAATGATCGTTTTTGGAAAATATCCGATCTTTTTACCGGTATAATTAAGGATTTATAAAAGAAAATGGATTTGCAGACCGATTTTCGGCTGGTTTTTATATGGTTTTTAATTGTGTTTTTTTCGTATATTCCGGTGCAAAAAAAGACTGTAAGAACCGTACATTTATCAGCAGTGTCAGCGTTACCGCTTTTTCTTTTTTTCGGGCATTTCACTGGTGCCGAAGCGGCGGCAGGTCTTCGCACGGCCGGCGCAGGAAGCCATATCCGTTTCCGCTTTTTCAGTCGTACCGTACTTTTATTAATTGCAGGCAGTGGCCTTTCACCTGATGCTGCTTTCGGAAAGTGACGGTAAATTCTTGATTTCCCGTTCTGTAAAGATGTAATATAATTGTGTTGTAACGATTATGGCAATAAACTGTATCTTCGATCAGGGGAGGTCACCGAATGCAGACAATTCGACGGTTGTATGTGGCTAAAAAAGGCATTTTTGCCGATGAAGCAAAGCGCATGCTTAGCGATGTAAAGGATAATTTGCAGATTCAAGGACTGAAAGAAATAGTGATATTTAACCGCTACGACGTAAGCGGTTTGGACGATGCCGCGTTTGAGGCGGCTAAGGCGATGATCTTTTCAGAACCGCCTGTTGATCATGTCTACGAAACGCTGCCTGTCGCTGAAAATGATACGGTCCTGGCCATTGAGTTCCTGCCGGGACAATATGATCAACGCGCCGATTCGGCGATGCAGTGCTTGCAGATGCTGACGCTGCGGAATGAATCTCTTGTGCGCACTGCCCGTGTTTTTGTGTTCAAAGGTGACTTGACCGCCGCCGATGTGGCGGCTATAAAAAAATACTGCATCAATCCCGTTGAAGCAAGAGAAGCGTCGTTGGCGGCGGCGACAACGTTGGAACTCCCGTGGGAACGGCCTGAAGATGTGCCGGTCATAGAAGGGTTTACGGCTATGGATCGGGGGGCGCTGATCGCCTTGTCCGGCGCTATGGGGTTGGCAATGAGCCCGGAAGACTTGGTGTTCTGTCAAGCCTATTTCCGTGATGAAGAGAAACGGAATCCGACGATTACGGAAATTCGTGTCATAGATACCTACTGGTCCGATCATTGCCGGCATACGACTTTTATGACGGAATTGACCGATATTACTATCGACGAAGGGAAATTTACAGCTCCCGTTCAACGCGCTTACGAGGCGTACCGGACGACGCGGCAGGCTTTGCAGCGCAAAAAGCCGCAAACGCTGATGGATATGGCGACAATTGCCGTCAAAGAGTTAAAGGCTGCCGGCAAGTTGCAGAATCTCGACGAATCGGAAGAAATCAATGCCTGCACGATCATTATTCCTGTTGACGTCGACGGTATCGAAGAAGAATGGCTGCTCCTCTTTAAAAATGAAACCCATAATCATCCGACGGAGATTGAACCCTTCGGCGGTGCCGCTACCTGTCTCGGCGGTTGTATTCGCGATCCCCTGAGCGGCCGCTCCTACGTGTATCAGGCAATGCGCGTTACCGGCGCCGGCGATCCGCGGCAGGCGATTCGAGACACCTTACCCGGTAAATTGCCGCAGCGGCTTCTGACGACCGGCGCCGCTAAAGGGTACAGTTCTTACGGCAATCAGATCGGGTTGGCTACAGGTGAAGTAAAAGAATATTACCATCCCGGCTTTATTGCCAAGCGGATGGAAATCGGTGCCGTTCTCGGTGCCGCACCGCGCAGCAATGTCGTGCGGAAGGCTCCCGTGCCCGGTGATATCGTCATCCTCCTTGGCGGCAAGACGGGACGTGACGGCTGCGGCGGCGCCACGGGGTCTTCCAAGAAGCATACGGTCAGCTCCTTGGAAACGTGCGGCGCCGAAGTGCAGAAGGGGAATGCGCTGACGGAACGCAAGATACAGCGTCTTTTCCGCCGTCATGAAGTGACGACGCTGATCAAGCGCTGTAATGATTTCGGCGCCGGCGGCGTATCCGTTGCAATCGGCGAATTGACAGACGGGCTGGATATTAATTTGGATGCAGTACCGAAAAAATACGAAGGTCTTGACGGCACGGAACTGGCTATTTCGGAATCGCAAGAACGAATGGCTGTTGTCGTTGAGGCAAAAGATGTCGAAACTTTTATGGCTTACGCCGCCGAAGAAAACCTGGAGGCTACTATTGTGGCCGAAGCGACGGACACGAAGCGGCTGGTTATGCATTGGCGCGGTCAGGACGTCGTCAATATTACGCGGGCTTTCCTCGATACGAACGGTGTCACGCAGCGACGTCAAGCCGTCGTCACCGCACCGGCGGAGACGGCACTGTTTGCGCCGCCGGCGGTCAGCGACGTCAAGCAGACTTGGCTCGATACGATGCAGACGCTCAATGTCGCTTCCGAACAGGGACTGGCAGAACGATTCGACAGTACGATCGGTGCCGGTACGGTCCTGATGCCTTTTGGCGGTCGTTACCAAAAAACGCCTGTTGAAGGCATGGTTGCTAAAATTCCCGTTTTGCACGGGAAAACGGAAACGGCCAGCATCTTTACGCACGGATATGATCCGGAACTGGCATCGTGGAGCCCTTTCCACGGCGCGCTTTACGCTGTTGTCCAGTCTGTAGCCAAGCTTGTCGCACTCGGCGGTGACCGGCGGCAGGCCTATTTGACGATGCAGGAATTCTTCCAAAGTCTCGGTACGGACAGTGAGGCTTGGGGGCAGCCTGTCAGCGCCCTGCTCGGCGCGTATACGGCGCAGAAGGCCTTGCAGATCGCCGCGATCGGTGGTAAAGACAGTATGAGCGGTACCTTCGAAAACATTACGGTGCCGCCGACGCTGGTATCCTTCGCCATTGTACCGCAGAAGACAAAGTATATCGTTTCGCCTGAACTGAAATCGACAGACAGTGCAGTGCTTCTCTTTGATTTGCCCCGAGATGAGGCGGAGATTCCTGATTGGGACGTTTTTAAGGATCACTGTGACTTTTTATATGAACAGGTATTGGCAGGTAAGATCAGAGCCATGCATGCCGTCGGACGAGGCGGTATTGCCGCAGCGCTCGCGCAAATGGCGTTCGGCAACGGCATCGGCGTTACCGTCGATAAAGGCGTGCCGGTTGCAGACCTTTTTGCCCTTCGTTACGGCGCGTTGCTCGTTGAAACGGCTGCGAACGATGGCGCGGCCTGGGAACAGAAAGGTCATGTACGCCGCGTCGGCGTGACGACGGCACAACGGGCTATGAAGATTGGCGCGACGGAAATCGCGCTGAACGAATTGCAGGAAGCGTGGGAAGCGCCGCTGCGCCAGATTTTTCCGCTCTGCAGCGAGAGCGCGTCAGATGACGCCGAACTATCGCTCTATCCGACGTACGGGCCGCAGCGGGGCGAGCATTTCGGCAAACCGCGCGTGTTTATTCCCGTATGCCCCGGTACAAACTGTGAATATGACTCGGCGGCGGCGTTTGAGCGAGCCGGCGCCGTAACGGATACGCTGGTGCTGCGTAACGAATCGCCGGCGGCTTTGGCGGAATCGATTGAGGAAATGGCGAAACGAATAGCCCAAGCGCAGATCGTCATGTTTCCCGGCGGCTTCAGCTCCGGCGATGAACCGGAAGGCTCCGGCAAATTTATCGCCACCCTTTTCCGCAGCGCCGCTTTAGCGGAAGCGCTGGAACGACTTCTGCACCGGCGCGACGGTTTAGCTCTCGGCATCTGTAACGGTTTTCAGGCCTTGATCAAGCTCGGGCTCCTGCCTTATGGCACGATCCGTCCCTTGCGTGACGACAGTCCTACGCTCACGTACAATACCATCGGACGACATCTCTCGCGAATGGTCAATACAAAGGTCGTTTCCGTCATGTCTCCGTGGTTCCATAACGTTAAGGCCGGAGACGTTCATACGATTGCCATTTCTCACGGCGAAGGCCGCTTTGTGGCGACGCCCGCTCAGATCCGTGAACTGGCGGCGAAAGGGCAGATTGCAACGCAGTATGTCGATTTGGCGGGGAAGGCTACGAACGACAGCACGTATAACCCGAATCAATCCATTTTGGCAGTTGAAGGGATTACCAGTCCTGACGGTCGTGTTCTCGGCAAAATGGCACATACGGAACGATTTGCCGCAGCAGATATTTTTCGTAATATTAGCGGCAATAAATATCAACCCATTTTTGCCGCCGGTGTAGCGTATTTTAAATAATTTCCGAACAGCTGACGGCAGGCTCTCATCCGCGTGGTGGGAGCCTTTTATTGTCCTTTGCTGGCTATTTACGGCGATTTCTGTTATAATAATACAGATACCCTTGTAACCGCTTGGGAACGAAGCTTTTGGATTACATTTCTGTTTTGAGGTGACATTGTGGACGAACAACAGCAATTTGACAAAGTGTTGCCGGTGTGCTTGGAAAATGAGATGCAGAGCGCCTATATTGACTATGCCATGAGCGTTATCATCACGCGCGCTTTGCCCGATGTACGTGACGGTCTGAAACCCGTTCATCGCCGTATTCTCTACGCCATGCACGAAGCCGGCATGACGCCGAATAAACCGTATAAAAAATCAGCCCGTATCGTCGGGGAAGTTTTAGGTAAATATCATCCCCACGGCGACAGCTCCGTATACGATGCGACGGTGCGTTTGGCGCAAGACTTTTCGACGCGCTACATGCTCGTTGACGGTCATGGGAATTTCGGCTCCGTTGACGGCGATTCGGCGGCGGCGATGCGGTACACGGAAGTTCGCATGGCGAAGATCACCGGCGAGATGTTGGAAGATATCGACAAAGAGACCGTCGATTTCATGCCGAATTATGACGGTTCGCTTCAGGAACCGACCGTATTGCCGTCAAAGATTCCGAATTTGCTGGTGAATGGGTCGGCAGGGATTGCTGTCGGCATGGCCACGAACATTCCGCCTCACAACCTGGGGGAAGTCATCGATGGGCTGGTTTTGATGATTGACGATCCCGACGTCACTTTGGAACAGGTGATGACGAAGATCAAAGGACCCGATTTCCCGACAGGAGCGAAGATTCTCGGCAGAGAAGGCATTCTGCGAGCCTACTCCACGGGGAGAGGCAGCATTAAAATGCGTGCCTGCGCTGAAATCGAACCGATGAGCAAAGGCAAGAACCGGATCATCGTTACGGAAATACCGTATCAGGTCAACAAAGCTCGCGTTATTGAAGCGATCGCCGATTTGTCGCGCAATAAAACTGTCGACGGCATTACAGCTTTGCGGGATGAATCGGACCGCAAGGGGATGCGCATCGTCATTGAATTGCGTGCTGACGTCAATCCCGATATCGTGCTCAATAAACTGTATAAACATACGCAGCTGCAGGAAACTTTCGGCGTCATCATGCTGGCCCTTGTCGACGGCCATCCTCGCGTCCTGACGCTTCGCGAAGTATTAGCGCATTATCTGGCGCATCAGAAAGAGGTCATTACCCGCCGTTGCCGGTTTGAACTCGACAAAGCATTGGCGCGGGCCCATATCTTGGAAGGTCTGCTCATCGCCCTCGACCACATCGACGAGGTAATCAGGACGATCCGTGAATCGCAGACCGATGAAATTGCCAAAACGGCCTTGATGAGCCGTTTCGGTTTGAGTGAACGGCAAGCTGTCGCGATTCTCGATATGCGTTTGCGCCGCCTGACCGGACTGGAACGGGAAAAAATTGAGGAGGAATACCGGGAGCTGCAGGAACGGATTGCCTATTTGCGCGCCGTTCTGGCTGATGAACGGATGGTTATGGATATTGTCAGAGGCGAGCTTCTCGAGGCGAAAAAGCGTTTTGGCGATGAACGGCGGACGAAGCTCGAAGCTGATTCATCGGAATTCGCCATTGAAGATATGATTGCTGATGAACGCATGGTACTGACGTTGACACGCCGCGGGTATATTAAGCGGATCAACGCCAACGTCTATCACACGCAGAATAAAGGCGGCCGCGGCATTAAAGGCATGGGGACGAAAGATGAAGACGCCGTCAATCATTTGCTCTTCACTTCATCGCTGAATACGGTGCTCTTCTTTACGAATTTCGGCCGCGTATATCGCCTGAAGGCTTATGAAATTCCGGAAGCGAGCAGCCGTAACTCGAAAGGCGTCGCGGCGATCAATTTGCTGCCTTTGTCTGGAGGCGAAAAAGTCAACGCCCTTATTGACCTTGACCAGGCGGATCTGTCCATGAATCTCTTTATGGCGACCGAACGGGGATTGGTTAAGAAAACGGAGCTCGGTGAATTCAAGAATGTTCGTCGCAACGGGCTGATTGCCATTTCTCTCGTAGAAGGAGATCATCTGGCAAAGGTTCGGCTCACGGCAGGCGATCAGAACATCATTTTGGCGACGAAGTTGGGAATGGCGATTTGCTTTAAAGAAAGCGACGTTCGTCCTATGGGCCGTAATACGCGCGGCGTTCGCGGCATCGCTCTGGCCGAAGGCGACATCGTCATCGGTGCCGATGTCCTGGAACCGGGGTGCCAGGTGCTGACCGTCAGCGAAGAAGGATTCGGCAAACGGAATAATATTGACGCCTATAAAGTACAACTTCGCGGCGGCAAGGGCGTGAAGAATTTCAAGATTACGCCGAAAACAGGGGACATTGTCGGCGTTGAAGTCGTTCATGACGATCAGGAGCTGATGCTGATCACGTCAAATGGCATCGTTATTCGCACGGATATTGAAAGCATCGGGATCAAGAAAGGCCGCAATACATCGGGTGTTAAAATTCAAAAGCTCGAAGAGAATGATAAAGTAGCCGCGTTGGATACGATTACCGTTGAAGGCGAGACTGACGAGGATGAAGAAGAATAAGTAAGGGCGTGCATACTGCGCAGTAGCATAGAAGATGAAATCGGCGAGGCTGTAGCGGGGTGAGGGATCATTCCCTTTCCGTTGCGGCCTTTTTCTCTTCATATTGTTGGCGGTGAGCTAATCTGCATAAGCGGCTTTTTGTCACAAGCTTGACACAATTATCAGGAATTCTTTCCATGTGGGTACAGTTTATTTCCAGTTTTGTTAAATTACTTGTATATAGCGCTTTTTCCCTGTACAATGCCAATTATCAACAGATTGGCATTCGTAAAGGAGATGATCGGGTATGATGCAGGTATCTAAAACGATAAAGATGATGGTCTTAGCCGCGTTTTTAATGGCTTCGGCCGGAGGCACGGCAGTTGTTGAAGCAGCGCCGGCGGATCATGGAAATCATGGACGTCCAGAAGCTCACCGGCAGGCGCCGCCACCACCGCCCAGATACAGAGAGTCTCATCACGATAACAATACGACGACGGCTCTTGTAGTTGGAGCGCTGATTGGCGCCGCCATTGCTGAAAATACGTAGAGCGTTGCCTTATACGAATCAATAACGGAATCCGGCTCCATGGTGTGGAGCCGGATTTTTGTCGGCAAAATAGCGACGCATTTCGACACTTGTTGTGCCCGTATCTATACGGCAAAGAGAAGGCGCATGACATATTGCCCTTAAAAAGGGGCTGTGATACGCTTGACAAGGAGGAAGAAGTCTGATAGAATGAACAAGCTGTTGATGGCGCGAGCGCGCACAGCAGCAAAAAAGATCTTGACAGACTAGGAATAGTTTGGTAAGATAAACGAGTCGCCAAACGGCGGCGTGGCCTTTGAAAACTGAACAATGCAACGAATGAAACGCCAGAGTGCAGGTCTCAAGAAATTGAGACAT